>DATJYZ010000111.1:0-4521 GCA_035499355.1 Burkholderiaceae bacterium
CGGCGGTGTGGTCAGGTTGACGACGATCTCGACGCCCGGGTCGGCCAGCAGCGCCGCCACCTCGACCGCAGGAATGCCGAACTCCTTGCCGCGAGCGCGGGCCGCGTTCATGTCGAGGTCGGCCAATGCACGCACGTCGAGGATCGGAAAGCGCCGCGCCGCGGTCAGGTAGGCGCCGCTGATGTTGCCGCAGCCAATGATGCCGATGCCGATGCGTCTCATTGGGCAGCCTCCGCGCTGCGCGCTGCCGCGTTCGGCTGGGGAGCGGCCCTGCGTCTCATGACTCACGATTGTGGCGGCCAACCGATGCTGCAGCGTCAGGGCAAAGCCCGAGGGCGGGCCGCGACGCGCGTTCCAATAATCGCGCCAGCCACTTCGCCCGGAGTCTTCGCATGAACCGTTGCCTTGCGTTCGCCACCGCCGCGACGCTGAGCCTGGCCGCCGCGTCGCTCGCCGCGCAGACCACCGTGAAGTGGATGCACATCGAGACCAACAACGCCAACATCGCCAACTACTTCAAGCAGACGGCAGAAGCCTTCGAAGCCAAGAATCCCGGCGTCAAGGTCGAGATCCAGGTGCTGGAGAACGAGGCCTACAAGGCCAAGCTGACCACGCTGCTGCAATCGAGCGACAAGCCGCACGTCATCTACAGCTGGGGCGGCGGCGTGCTGCAAGCACAGGTGCGCGCCGGCGTGCTGCAGGACATCGACGACGCGATGAAAGGCGCCTGGGCCGACAGCCTGTCGCCCGGCGCGGTGGACGCGTTCCGCTACCAGGGCAAGGTGTGGGGCGCGCCGATGCTGATGAGCCAGGTGGGCTTCTACTACAACAAGGCGCTGTTCCAGCAGGCCGGCGTCGACGCCGCGGGCATCAAGACCTGGGACGACCTTCTGGGTGCGGTGAAGAAGCTCAAGGCCGCCGGCATCACGCCGATCGTCGTCGGCGGTGCCGACAAGTGGCCGGTGCACTTCTACTGGACCCACATCGCGCTGCGCCTGGGCGGCAAGCCCGCGTTCGAAGCCGCGCAGCGCGGCGACGCCGGCGGCTTCGGCAACGACGTGTTCGTCAAGGCCGGCGAGGTGTTCAAGCAGCTGGTGGACCTGCAGCCGTTCCAGCCCGGCTTCCTGGCCGCCACCGCGCCGCAGTCGTACGGCCAGTTCGCCGACGGCAAGGGCGCGATGACGCTGATGGGCAACTGGCTCTACAACTCGCAGCGCGGCAACGCCGCCGACAAGAAGGGCCTCTCCGACGACGCCATGGGCTGGTTCGCTTTCCCCGCCATCCCCGGCGGCAAGGGCGACCCGCGCGAGACGCTGGGCGGCATCAACGGCTGGCTGGTGACCAAGGGCGCCCCGAAAGAGGCGGTGGAGTTCCTCAAGTTCCTGACGCGCCCCGACGCGCAGCGCGAGATGGCCGCCAAGGGATTCTTCATCCCGGTGGCCAAGGGCGCCGACCGCGACATGGTCAACCCGTTCTTCAAGCTCAACGCGATGAATCTGGCCGCCTCGCCGTACCACCAGATCTTCTACGACCAGATGCTCGGGCCCTCGGTGGGCCGCGTGGTCAACGACGTGTCCACCGACATCGCCGCCGGCAAGATGACGCCCAAGGACGCCGCCGCCGCGATCGAGGACGCGCGCAAGAACTGACCCTCGCGCGCAGCCGGCCATGCGTGGCGGCAACGTCGCCCCGATCGGCACCACGCTGCTGATCTGCCTGCCGCCGGCGCTGCTGCTGTTCACGCTGTTCGTGGTGCTACCGGTGGGCGAGGCGGCGTGGTACAGCTTCTTCCGCTGGGACGGCTTCGGCACGCCCACCGAGTGGGTGGGGCTGCGCAACTACGAGAGCCTGTTCGCCAACCGGGTGTTCCACACCGCGCTGCGCAACAACCTGCTGATCATCGCGGTGTCGCTGGCCATCCAGCTGCCGCTGGCGCTGGCGATGGCGCTGATCCTCGCCGAGCGCATCCCGGCGGCACCGATCTTCCGCATGATCTTCTTCCTGCCCTACGTGCTGGCCGAGATCGCCGCCGGGCTGATCTGGCGCTTCGCCTACGACGGCGACTACGGCCTGGTCGCGTCGATCGCGCGCGCGTTCGGCGCAGTAGCGCCGCACGTGCTGGCCGACCCGGCGTACGCCGAGGCGGCGGTCCTGTCGGTGATCGTGTGGAAGTACTTCGGCTTCCACATGATGCTCTACATCGCCGGGCTGCAGGCGATCGATCGCAGCCTCTACGCCGCGGCGCGCGTCGACGGCGCCACGCGCTGGCAACTGCTGCGCCACGTGAAGCTGCCGCTCCTGAAGCCCACGATCAAGCTGTCGGTGTTCTTCGCCATCCTCGGCTCGTTCCAGCTGTTCGACCTGGTGATGCCGATGACGCGCGGCGGCCCATCGGACAGCACGCAGACGATGGTGAGCTTTCTGTACAACCACGGCATCACGCGCATGCGCGTGGGCTTCGGCAGCGCGATCGGCGTGGTGCTGTTCGTCATCTGCGTGGCCTTCGCCATCGGCTACAAGCGCGGCGTGATGCGCGACGGAGACGGCGATGCCTGAGCCCCTCTTCGCGCGCACGCCGGCCGACGACGGGCTCGACGACGACCCGTTCCGCGGCTCGCTGCTGCCGCGCTACCTGGTGCTGCTGCTGGTGGCGGGGCTGGTGCTGGTGCCGATTGCCGCCACGGTGCTGGGCGGCTTCAAGGATCTCGGCGAGCTGCGCACCAACCCGTTCGGCCTGCCGAGCACCTGGCACGTCGAGAACTACTGGGGCATCCTCTCGGGCGGCCGCTACTGGCAGATGATCTTCAACTCAGCCGTCATCGCCAGCTTCACCACCGCGCTGGTGCTGGTGGCCGCCGGCCTGGCCGCGTTCGTGTTCGCGCACCTGCGCTTCGCCGGCGACCGCTACCTGCTCAACTACTTCCTGATCGGCCTGCTGTTCCCGGCGGCCACCGCGATCCTGCCGCTGTTCATCAAGGTGCGCGACCTCGGGCTGCTCGACACCTACGCCGGCGTGGTGCTGCCGGCGGCGGCGTTCTCGCTCGGCGCGGCGATCCTGCTGTTCCGCAACTTCTTCAAGCAGCTGCCTGCAGAGCTGCTCGACTCGGCGCTGATCGACGGCGCGACCTACCTGCAGTTCTTCGCGCGCGTGGTGCTGCCGCTGTCGCGGCCGATCCTGGCCACCGTGGGCGTGATCAGCTTCGTGCAGGCGTGGAACAACTACCTGCTGCCGCTGATCCTGCTCAACAGCGATGCCAAGTACCCCTGGCCGCTGGGCATCATGGTCTACCAGGGCGAGTTCTCGAGCGACTGGCAGCTCGTGCTTGCGTTCGTGTCGCTGACCATCGCGCCGGCGATCGTCGTGTTCCTGCTGGCGCAGCGGTTCATCGTCGCGGGGCTGACCGCGGGCGCGGTGAAGGGTTGAGGGAACTCAACCCGGCGGTGGCAAGCGCGGCCCGGCTCTCAAGTCAGCGTTCCTCGGCTTGCTTTCTCCGCGCAGTGCAGTAGTGTGCGGCTTCGCCGTTCGTGTCACCGGACAGCGGATGCGGCTGTGCACGGCGGACAAGTGCTGCCCTCGGTAGCAGGAGACCTCAATGGCAAAGATGAAGGCCGCAATGGCCGCCGTGCTGGTGATGGAAAAGGAGGGCGTGACACAGGCCTTTGGGGTACCCGGCGCGGCGATCAACCCGCTGTACGCGCAGCTGCGCGAGCGCCAATCCATCGCTCATATCCTGGCGCGTCATGTCGAGGGCGCCTCGCACATGGCCGAGGGCTACACGCGAGCGAAAGCCGGCAACATCGGCGTGTGCATCGGCACTTCGGGCCCGGCCGGTACCGACATGATCACCGGGCTCTATTCGGCCCAGGCCGACTCGATTCCGATCCTGTGCATCACCGGCCAGGCCCCGCGCGCGCGCCTGCACAAGGAGGACTTCCAGGCGGTCGACATCGCGTCGATCGCCAAACCGGTGACCAAGTGGGCCACCACCGTGCTCGAACCTGCCCAGGTACCGCGCGCCTTCCAGCAGGCCTTCCACCTGATGCGTTCAGGCCGCCCGGGCCCCGTGCTGATCGACCTGCCGTTCGATGTGCAGATGGCCGAGATCGAGTTCGACATCGACACCTACGAGCCTCTTTTGGCGTACAAGCCGGCCGCCTCGCGCAAGCAGATCGAAAAGGCGATCGAGATGTTGAATGGTGCGGATCGCCCCCTGATCGTCGCCGGCGGCGGGATCATCAACGCCGATGCGTGCGATTTGCTGGTGCAGTTCGCTGAAGTCTCCGGCGTCCCGGTGATCCCGACGTTGATGGGCTGGGGCGCTATTCCCGACGACCACCCGCTGATGGCCGGCATGTGCGGGCTGCAGACCAGCCACCGCTACGGCAACGCGACGATGCTGGCGTCGGACTTCGTGCTCGGCATCGGCAACCGCTGGGCGAACCGCCACACCGGCTCGCCGGAGGTCTACTGCAAGGGCCGCACCTTCATCCACGTCGACATCGAGCCGACGCAGATCGGCC
>DATJYZ010000112.1:0-4195 GCA_035499355.1 Burkholderiaceae bacterium
CGATGCGGCGTGTTTTCATCGCGGGCTCACGCGAGCTGGCGCTCCAGGTCATGCAGCACCTCGTAGCAGGGCAGCACCTGCCTGACGCTGGCGTTCGGCTCGCGGCCTTCCTTGATGGCCGCGAAGAACTCGCGGTCTTGCAGCTCGATGCCGTTGGTCGAGACGTCGACCTTCGACACGTCGATCTTCTCTTCCTTGCCGTTGACGAGGTCGTCGTAACGCGCGATGTAGGTGCCGCTGTCGCCGATGTAGCGGAAGAAGGTGCCCAGCGGGCCGTCGTTGTTGAAGCTCAGGCTCAGCGTGCAGATCGCGCCGCTCGCGGCCTTGAGCTGGATCGACATGTCCATCGCGATGCCCAGCGTCGGGTGGATCGGGCCCTGCACCGCGTTGGCCTTCACGATCGGGCTGCGCGCCTGGTAGGCGAACAGGTCGACCGTGTGCGCCGCGTGGTGCCACAGCAGGTGGTCGGTCCAGCTGCGCGCCTGGCCGAGCGCGTTCGTGTTGGTGCGGCGGAAGAAATACGTCTGCACGTCCATCTGCTGGATGTTGAACTCGCCGGCGACGATGCGCTTGCGCACCCACTGGTGGCTCGGGTTGAACCGGCGCGTGTGACCGCACATCGCCAGCTTGCCCACCTGCTTCTGCAGCGCGACGACGGCCTGGCCGTCGTTCAGCCGATCGCACAGCGGGATCTCCACCTGCACGTGCTTGCCGGCCTTCAGGCACGCGATGCTCTGTTCGGCGTGCATCTGTGTCGGCGTGCACAGGATCACCGCATCGAGCTGCCTGATCGCCAGGCTGCCGGCCAGATCGGTGGTGACGTGCTCGATGCCGTACTTCTCGGCCACCTCCCTGGTCTTGTCGTAGTCGCGGCCGATCACCGAGACGACCTTGACGTCGCCGATGTTCTTGATGGCGTCGAGGTGCTTGATGCCGAACGCGCCGGCACCGGCCAGCGCCACGTTGATCGTCATGTCAGTTCTCCAGGATCAGGTGACCCACGGCGGTGTTCGATGCCGGCACGTGGTAGAAGCGGTGCGTCACCGCCGGCTTGCGGCCGCCACCGATGTCGGACATCGCGCCGCGCGCGATGAGCCACATCACGAGCTCGATGCCCTCGCTGCCGGCCTCGCGCACGTACTCGATGTGCGGCACCTGCGCCAGGCCCGCCGGGTCGTTGATCAAGCGATCGAGGAAGCGGTTGTCCCACTCCTTGTTGATCAAGCCGGCACGCGGGCCTTGCAGCTGGTGGCTCATGCCGCCGGTGCCCCAGATCTGCACGTTCAGCGGCGCGTCGTACGACTCGATCGCCTTGCGGATGGCCTGGCCCAGCATGAAACAGCGCCGCCCCGAGGGCACCGGGTACTGCACCACGTTGACCGCGAACGGAATCACCTTGCAGGGCCAGGCGCCCTCGACCGGATCGCGTTGGCCGAACATCAGCGACAGCGGCACCGTGAGACCGTGGTCGACGTCCATCCTGTTGACAATGGTGAGGTCGAAATCGTCCTGGATCACGCTCTGGGCGATGTGCGAGGCCAGCTCGGGGTGGCCGATCACCTTGGGCACCGGCCGCGGGCCCCAGCCCTCGTCGGCCACCGGGTACTCGGCGGCGGTGCCGATCGCGAAGGTCGGGATCACCTCCAGGCTGAAGGCGGTGGCGTGGTCGTTGTAGACGAGGAAGATGACGTCGGGCACGTGCTCCTTCATCCAGCGGCGGCTGGGCTCGTAGCCGGCGAACATCTTCTGCCAGTAGGGCTCCTGGGTCTTGCCGAGATCCATCGCGGCGCCGATCGCCGGCACGTGACTGGTGTAGACCGATGCAGTGATATGGGCCACGTCAGAGCGTCCCGCTGCCGTGGCCTTGCGGCTGGCGAATGGCCTGCGCGTCGCCGCCCTCGCCGATCACGCGGTTGCCCTCGATCGAGCGCCCGCCCCGGATCATCATGTCGCGATACTCCTCTTCGGTCATGCCGGTCATGCTGCCGGCCATCTGCTGAAAGCTCTTGCCGAGCGTGGCGCCGAGCTTGGCCAGGAAGTAGATGTTGCCGCCGGCGGCGATGCAGCGGTTGAGGTCGCGCGCCAGCACGGCCTGCTTCTGCTCCTCGGTCATCGGCCACTGGTCGAGGTACGCACGCGGGTCGGATTTAAATCGCTCGCGGTTGTCGGCCTTCATCAGCGACATGCAGAACTGGTTCAGCCAGTAGCCTTTGCGCGACTGCTCGGCGTCGAAGATCGTCGTGCCGGGCACGTCCAGATAGGGCTTGCTCAGTGCCATGGTCGCCTCGCCAGCGTGCTCAGGGGGTGCAACGGAAATTCGCGGCTTCGTCGAGGCTGCCGCTGCCGGCATAGCGCGACACCAAAGGCCACGGACACAGCATGCGCGTGCGCGTGGCCGCCCAATCGGCCGGAAGCTCCGCATTCACACCGCCCGCATTGCCGGCGCCACGCGCGCGAGCCGCGATGCCGGCCGGCGCCTCGCCCTCCTCGACCCAGCGCACCAGCGGCGATAGCGCATCGAACTGATCGGTGGAGGGGCCACCCGAGCAGTGCGTCATGCCCGGCACCGGGAAGTATCGTGCGAAGTCCTGCGCGCGGCCGCCGAGCGCGGTATCGAGCCGGCGCATGAAGGCCACCGTGTCTTCGGCCGAGAAGATCGGGTCGCTGACACCGTGGAACAGCAGCATCTTCGCGCCGCGCGAGCGCAGCGGCGCTAGGTTTGTGGGGTTGCCGTGGCCGGGCGGCGTGATGACGGCCTCGGCCGACTCGCGGAAGTTGGCGTCGGTGGCGGTGATGGCCTTGAAGCCATCGTCGATGTCGACCTTGAACGGGTCCAGCGGCCGCGGCGGCGTCATGAAGATGAATCCCGCCGCCGGGTCGAGCACCTGCGAATTCACGAACTTCCACTGCGCCCAGTTGGCCGCCGAGATGCCGACGTCCCAGGCGAACGGGCTGTAAATCCGCTGGCCCGACGGCGTCGTGCCGCCGGCGAAAACGGCGCCCAGCAGGCGCTTCTGTCCGCTTGTCAGGCATTGGCCGTCGCGCGCGTCGGTGCAGCTCGGCACGTCGCGCTCGAGGTTGAACGCCCCCTGGCAGGCCGCGGTATCGGCAACGATGCCATCGCGCGCGCCATCGAGCGCGTCGCAGCGCGCAGCGATGCTGCGCGCCACCAGTTGCCGCTCGGCCGGCGTCAACGCGCTGCCGAGATCGGACAGCGTCGCCTGCGGATTGAACGGATGCGCGATGGTGGCACCGGGCGTGGCCAGCGCCAGCCACTGCGGTGCCGCCCATAACTGCGCCAATGCGGCATACGGCAGCCGGTAGCCCGGCGCACCGATCAAATAGCCGTCGTACTGGTCACCGTAGCGCGCTGCGGCCACCATCGTGTGCCGGCCGCCGTTGGAGCAGCCACCGATGTAGGAACGGTCCGGCTGCTTGCCGTAAGCCGCCGCGATCAACGCCTTGGCCATCGGCGTGAGCGCGCCCACGGCCTGGTAGCCGTAGTCGGCGCGCGCCCGGGGCTCGGCGCCGAAGCGCGGGTTCTGGCGGCCGGTGTGTCCGGCATCGGAGCTGATCACCGCGAAGCCCTGAGCCAGCGCACCGGTGACGGGGCCGCCGCCCAGCGCGCCTAGCGCGGGCTGCACCACGCCATCGATGCCGCCGTTGGCCTGGTAGAAGAAGCGCCCGTTCCAGGCCTGCGGCAGCCGCATCTCGAAGCCGATCGCGTAGTCCTGCCCATCGGCGCCCTTGCGCACATGCATCCGGCCCTTGACGAGGCAATGCGCGGGCACCGCGTGGCTGTTCGGCACCACCGGGCCGGCAGCCACGATGGTTGCGCTGTCGAGCGTCGTGTCGCCGAAGCGGAACTCGCCCTGCAGCGGCTCGCACCCCTTCAGCGGCGCGCCGACCGCCGGCGACAGCCGCGCGGGCGTCGCTGCGCCATCGCGCGCGGGGCCGCCCGCACAGCCGGCCAGCAACGCCGCCATTGCAGCGGCGATCGGTGGCCACTGGCCCAGCCCGCGCCGGCGCGTGGCTGTAGTCGAGGCGAAAGGGGCGAAACGAGCGAGTGGTGTCGTCATGTGCGCAGCGTCGGTTGTTGTTCGCCGCGGGGCATTGCCCGCGATGTCTCGATGGAGCGAGGTCTCAGGCCACCTCTTCGGGCCAGTACAGCCGCATCGGGTTGTCGACCAGCAGT
>DATJYZ010000113.1:0-6588 GCA_035499355.1 Burkholderiaceae bacterium
CGCGCACCTGCGGCGTATAGCTGCTGCGCAGGCCGTCCGCGGCCTGCAGCTGCGCCTGGCGCTGGCTGTGGCGCGGGCTCGCGAAGCGATCCTTCCAGCCGAGGCCGTCCCAGTAGTCGACGTGGAACGCCGCCGCGATGACGTCGGGCCGGTCTTTCAGCGTCGACAGCCAGCGATCGGCCGGCGGGCACGAGTCGCAGCCTTCCGAGGTGTAGAGCTCGACGACGATCGGCACCGAAGAGCCCGATTCGGCGCGGCAGGTCTGCGCGAGCGCGGCCGCCTGGCCGCCCGCGAGCGCCAGCGCGACGACGCTGTTCGTGAAGTCGAGACGACGATTCATGCTCAGCCCCCGTTCGATCGCAGCGCGATCACCGCGCCGCCCGGTCGCCGCGCACCATGACCTAGGTCGCAACGCCGGCGGCCCTCTTACAGCGAGGGCCGCGGCGAGAGGCCAGCGCGGAAGCGGGTATTCTTGCCGCCCCGCGATGGCCGCCATCCACATCACCGACATCGAGGCCGCCATCAACTGGTGGCGTGAGCGCTCGCCGTCGCCCGACGGCATCACCGCCTGCGCAGAGGTGCGCGCCCTGGCCGAGGTGTATGCGCTGCTCGTGTACTACCGCGAGGACGAAACCGACGAAGCGTCGTTCCCGGCGACCGCACGCGACGCCTGGCTGCGCTGGTACGCCAGCACCCCCGACGCGCCGTGCATCGCGATCTGCTCCACGGCCCAGGGCGACCCGGTGTGCAAGGGCTGCGGCCGCACCGAGCACGAGGTGCAGCACTGGCCGCTGATGTCGCCGGCCGAGAAGCGGGCGGTGTGGCGGCGCATCACGCTGCAGGCCACCGCCTGGCGCTTTAACCGCTATGCCGAACGCGCACGCGCGGCCAGCGGCATCGACCATCCGCAGCGCCAGCAGCCGGCAACGCCCGCACGGTCGTGACGGAGCGGCCGCCGTGACCACCCCGGTGCCCCCGCGGGGCGCGACCGACGCCGCGCCCTCGCCGCCCACGCGGGCGCGGATGTGGCTCGACGACGCGCGGCGGATCGCGGCACTGGCGTGGCCGGTGTTGATCGGTCAGCTCGCGGTGCTCGGGTTCGCCACCGTCGACACCGTGCTGGTCGGGCGGCATTCGGCCACCGACCTGGCGGCGCTGGCAGTCGGGTCGGCCGCCTACATCACTGTGTTCATCGGCCTGATGGGCGTTGTGCTGGCGATCGGCCCGGTCGTCGGCCAGCTCTACGGCGCCAGGCGGCTGGCGGAGGCGGGACATCAGCTGCACCAGTGCGTGTGGCTCGCGCTCGGCCTGTCGGTGGTGGGCAGCACGCTGCTGGTGTTCCCGGCGCCCTTCCTGACGATGTCGCGCGCGACACCGGAGGTGGCCGAGAAGATCCGCGGCTACCTGTTGGCGCTGGCGTTCTCGCTGCCCGCGTCGCTGCTGTTCAGCGCCTACCGCGGCTTCAACACCGCGGTGTCCCGGCCCAAGGCGGTGATGGTGTTGCAGCTGGCCGGGCTGGGGCTGAAGGTGCCGCTGTCGATCGCGCTGGTTTCAGGCGTGCCTGCGCTGGGCCTGCCGGCACTGGGCGTCACCGGCTGCGGCCTGTCGACGCTGGTGGCGATGTGGGCGCAGGCGATCGCTGCCTACGTCGTGTTGCGACGCGACAGCTTCTACCGTCAATTCGCGTTGCGAGGTCACGGGCTGGACCGGCCGCAACGTGCCTCGCTGGCCGCCTTGCTGCGCCTGGGCATACCGATGGGGCTGACGATCCTGATCGAGGTGACCAGTTTCGCCTTCATGGCGATCTTCATCGCGCGGCTCGGCGCCACCCCCGTGGCAGGCCACCAGATCGTGGTGAACCTGGTGTCGATGATGTTCATGATGCCGATGGCGCTGTCCAACGCCACCTCGACGCTGGTAGCCCAAAGCATCGGGGCGGCCCGCCTGCACGACGCGCGGCGCCTCGGCCTGCACGGCCTGCAGGTCACGCTGACGATGGCGGCCGTGATCGGCTTGCTGGTGTACGCCGCGCGCGCGCCGATCGTGCACCTCTACACCGCCGACGCGGCCGTCGCCTCGGTGGCGCTGACGTTGCTGGCCTGGGTGGCGCCATTCCACCTCAGCGATGCGCTGCAGACACTCGCGCAGTTCGTGCTGCGCGCCTGGCGCATCACCGTGGTGTCGCTGGTGGTGTTCGTGCTGTCGATGTGGGGGCTCGGTCTCGGCGGCGGCTACGCCCTCGCCTTCGACGTCTGGGGCGTCGCGCCGCCGGCGTGGCGCGGCCCCACCGGCTTCTGGATCGCCTCGACGGCCGGGGCGCTCAGCGCCGGCGTCGTGCTGACGGCGTTCCTGTTGTGGATGCAGCACGAGCGGACGCGCGAGCTTCCCGGCGGCGCCTAAGCCGGCAGCGCGAGCACGAAGCAGCTGCCGCCGCCATCGCGCCCTTCGCAGCGCACGCTGCCGCCGTGGCGCTCGGCGATCTGCTTGACCAGGCTCAGGCCGAGACCGATGCCGCCCTCGCGTTCGGCGTGCCCCGGCAGCCGGAAGAAGGCCTCGAAGATGCGCTCGCGGTACTCCGGTGGCACGCCGGGGCCGCGGTCGCACACCCGCACCCGCGCCGATGCACCCTCGCAATCGACGAACACCTCGATGTCGCCAGCGCCATAGCGACGCGCGTTCTCCAGCAGGTTGCGCAGCGCACGGCGCAGCAGCCGTTCGTCGCCCGCCACCGTGCACGGCGCGCCGCTGGCCTGGGCGTCGACCCGCGAGGCCTCCTCGGCGGCCAGGCCGAGCAGCTCGACGCTCTCGCGCTTGATCGACCACGCACCGGCATCGAGGCGGCTGGCCAGCAGCACCTCTTCCACCAGCTCGTCGAGTTCGGCGATGTTGGCTTCGGCTTCCCGGCGCAGCGTTTCGCGCTGCGCGCCGTCGGCGTGCGGCAGCATCGCCACCGCCATCTTCAGCCGCGCCAGGGGTGATCGCAGCTCGTGGCTGGCATTGGCCAACAGGCTCTGGTGCGATCGCACCAGACTCTCGACGCGCTCGGCCGCGCGGTTGAAGCTGCGCGCCACCGCGGCCACTTCGTCCCGCCCCGCCTCGTCGACACGCTGGCCGAGCGAGCCGGCACCGAAGCGCTCGACGCCGTGCTGCAGGGCTTCCAGGCGGCGCGTTAGGCTGCGCACGACCGGATAGGCCCCGGCGGCCACGGCGACGAACAGCAGCGCCAGCAGCGCCAGCAGACTCACGCCCGACGGCCATTGCGGCGGCATCAGCGGCGCCGGCCAGCGCTCGGGCGGGCGCGGCCCACCGGGCGTGGCACCGGGCCCTTCGCCGTCGCCGCCGCGGCCCGGCCCTCCCAGGCCGCGCGCGGCGCCCGGGCGCATCACCCACAGCGTGCGGCCGTCGTCCAGGCGCACCGCTACGCCGTGGCGCCCGGTGTCCGCTTCACGGCGCAGGTAGGCATCGGCGGCGCCGATGCGCTGGCCGCTGGCGTCGTCCAGGGCCATCGGCAGGCGCAGGCGCAGCGACCATTCGCGCAGCGCGGCGGCCTGCTGGTCGGGCGCCGCATCGGCCGCGGGCAACGAGCGCTGCACCAGCTCGCCCCACGCGCCCAGCCGCTCGGTGGCTGCGCCTTCGATGCGCACGCGCTCGCTCTCCAGGTGGCGCTGCACGAACCAGCCCGACACCAGCGCGAACGCCCCCAGCACGCTCACCACCGTGAGCCAGATGCGCAGGTACAGCGAGCTCACGCCAGCCCCTCGACGCCTGCGATGCCGCCCTCGGCCGAGCGACGTGCCGGCATCAGGCTTCGGAGTCCTGCTTGCGCGCGAACACGTAGCCAACGCCGCGCACGGTGAGGAGCCGCTTCGGCGACTTGGCGTCATCCTCGATGGCAGCGCGGATGCGCGACACGTGCACGTCGATGCTGCGGTCGAAGGCCTCCAGCGGATGGCCCTTGAGCCCGTCCATGATCTGGTCGCGCGACAGCACGCGGCCGGCGCCTTGCGCCAGCACGACCAGCAGATCGAACTGGTGGCTCGTGAGGTCGCACGGCTTGCCGTCGATGCGCGCCTGGCGCGCGCCGAGGTCGATCTCCAGGCGCCCGAAGTGCATCACCTCGTCGTCGCCCATCGGCGCCGCGCTGCGACGCAGCAGCGCCTTGACGCGCGCCAGCAGCTCGCGCGGCTCGAACGGCTTGGGCAGGTAGTCGTCGGCGCCGATCTCCAGGCCGACGATGCGATCGGGCGGCTCGCCGCGCGCGGTCAGCATCAGCAACGGCAGCCGGCGCGTGCGGGCGTCGGCGCGCAGCTCGCGCGTGAGGTCGAGCCCGTCGCCGTCGGGCAGCATGAGGTCGAGCAGCAAGGCGTCGAAAGCGCCCTGGCGCAGCAGCTCACGGCCGGCCGCCAGCGAACCCGCGGTCTGCACGTCGAAGCCATTGGCATGCAGGTAGTCGGCCACCATGGTGGTCAAGCGGGCGTCGTCGTCGATCAGCAGCAGGCTCGCGGTCATGATGGGTCGGTTCTGATGAGACTTCCCGAAAACGCGCCGCGCCGGTGCACCGTGGACACGGTGCCCGGCGCAGCGGCCCCGCGTGAGCTTAACCCTTGGGTTGCTCGAGCGCGCGGCGTTCCTGCTGCTGGCGCTGCATCAATTCGCGACGCTGCTGCATGTAGTCGGCCATCTGCTTGCGCTGGTCCGGCGTCAGCACGGCGCTGACGTCGAGCATGGCCTGCGTCCAGCGACGGCTGATCAGGTCGTGCTGCTGCAGCATCTGCTGGCGCAGCGCCTCGACGGCCTGCGCGTTGACGGTCGGCTGCGCGAACAGCGCCATCTGCTGCTGCCGCAGGCCGCGCGACGTCTCGCGCTGCGCGCGCAGGTCGGTCATCGCCGACTTCATGATGTCGTGGATCCTGCTGCGCTGGTCGGCGCTGGCGTTCACGCGGGTGAGCATGCGATCGAAGCCGTGGCCGCCGCCGTGCGGGCCGTGGCCGTGCATCATCGGGCCACCGGCCGGCGGCGTCGGCGGGGTCTGCGCCTGCGCCACGGCGACGAAGGCACCGCCGAGGGCGATCAACAGCGCGGCGGCCGACCGACGGGCACCGCGCATGGTGGAAACAGTGAATGAGTTGACTTGCATGGCGTCCTCGTGGACTGAATCGATGGTGGCATCGTGGACGCACCACATTGCCCCGCGATGGGCCCGCCGTAAAGCAGCGTAAAGGCGCTACGAGCGCGCTAGCCGGCCGTGGATTCCACCCGTGTTAAGCGCCGCCGCATCGCGAAGTCGGGGTTCGAGCACGAGAGTTCCAGGCGCAGCAGCAGGCCGCTGGACCGGTCGACCGCCATCACGCCGTTCAAGCGCGCGAAGCCCCCGTCGGTGGCGGGTGCGTCGCCGAACAGCTCGATCACGGCGACGTCGAACGAACGGCCGACGATCTGCTGCACGCCCTGGGCCACCACCTGTCCGCGCACGCGCGCCGGCGCCGCCGAGGCGGGATCGGCGGCGTAGAGGTCGCCCACCAGCACCTGTCCGACCTGCAGGTCGGGTTTCAGCAGGCGGTGCCACGACACCAGCGGCGCACGGCTGTCGGCACGCGTGTTGCCCGCGAGATCCTGCGACCACGGCCCGGGCAGCGGCTGCCCGGCCAGATCGGGCGCGAACTCGACGTGATCGCGCTTGAGCGCCACCACGCGCAGACCCAGTTCCTGCGGCGGCGCGCGGCGACCCGCACGCTCCTCGTAGACGAAGCGTTCGCCGGCGCGCAGCGGCAACGATCCGGCACGCGCGGCGCTCATCGCGTCGGGCGGCGGTGGACACTCATGGCGCCGCGCGGCGACCTGCAGCGCCTCGAAACTGCCCTTCAGCGTGGACAACTCCTGTGCCTCGGGGCCATCGGGGCGCATGGCCATCAACGCCGGCCAGAACACCGTGACGCCGACGCTGAGCGCGATCATGTTGCTGCCGACGCGCTCGTCGACGGCATACGCCACGTCGGCGGCCTTCAATTGCACGCGGTCGGCCTCGTCGTACAGGCGCTCGCAATCCCAGCCGGCGTAACTCGCCGGATCGGTCGGCTGCGGGGCCACGTCGGCCGAGCGTGTGGCACAACCCCCGGCCGCGCACATCAACGCGACGGCCAGCATGCAGCGGCTGCGCAACCGGGGTATCACGACAGGGGGTTCGTCGACCTGCGGCAATGGTAGCGCGCGCGAGAGACAGGTCGCGGCGATGACCACGCAGACCGGTGGCCGCGCCAACCCTGGCCGGGCTCAGTCGTGAACGAGCGCGTGCGACACCGACATCGACGGCGTCTGCGCCAGAGTCTGGTAGACGACGCAGTAGCGCTCGGTCAGGCGCACCAGCGTGGCGAGTTGCTCGGCGGCGGCGTCGGTGTCGAGGTCGAAGCGCAGGCGGATCGCCTGAAATCCCACCGGCGCCTCCTTGGCCACGCCGAGCGTGCCGCGAAAGTCGAGTTCACCTTCGGCATGCACGCGGGCGTCGCGCAGCGCGATGCCCAACGCGGTGGCCACCGCGTTGAGCGTGACGCCCGCGCACGCCACCAACGCCTGCAGCAGCATGTCCCCCGA
>DATJYZ010000114.1:0-15427 GCA_035499355.1 Burkholderiaceae bacterium
CTCGGCCCAATCGCCGGCATGGCCGTCGACTCCGTTCAGGTGGCGCGCGCGCACGCTGACGCGGCCGCCGTTGGGCGTGAACTTCACCGCGTTGGTCAGCAGGTTGACCACGACCTGCTTGACCTTGCGGGCATCGGCCACCCACTCGGTGAGGCCGTCGCCGACCTCGATCTCCAGCGCCAGGCCATGGCGCTGCGCGCGCTCGCGCACCAGCGTGGCCGAATGTTCGAGCAGCAGACCGAGATCGAAGCACGAGAGGTCGAGCTCCATCTTGCCGGCCTCGATCTTCGACAGGTCGAGCACGTCGTTGATCAGCGCCAGCAGGTGCTGCCCCGACGAATGGATGTCCTTCAGGTACTCCATCTGCTTGTCGTTGACGTCGCCGAACATCTGCTCGGTCAGCACCTCGGAGAAGCCGATGATGGCGTTGAGCGGCGTGCGCAACTCATGGCTCATGTTGGCGAGGAACTCGCTCTTGTGCCGGTTGGCGGCCTCGAGCTGGCGGCTCTTGTCCTCGATCTCGTGGAACAGCCGCGCGTTCTGGATCGCGATCGCCGCCTGGTCGGCGAAGGTCTTCAGCAGGCCGATCTCCTTGTCGGTGAACGGCGCCACCGGCGAGCGGATCACGTACAGATAGCCGACGCCCTCGCCCTCCCAGCGCATCGGCGCGAACACCTGCGTGTAGCTGCCAACGTTGAGCATCTCGGCCACGCGCCGCGGCACGCTGCCCGGCTCGGCGTCGCGCAGCACGTCGGGATAGTGCAGCACCCGGCTCTCGCTCATCGCGCGCGCCACCGGATCGTTGCCAAGGGGCATCGGGAACACCGCCTGCAGGCGCTCGCGCGCCGAGCCCCGGTGCGCGCCCAGGTGCAGGCAGCCGTCGTCGCCGACCAGCACGACGCCCTGCTCCGAGCTCTCGAACAGGTGGCTGCAGCTGTGCAGAATCTTCTCGAACACCGGCGCGGTGTCGGCCACCGAGCTGCTGATCACCTGCAGCACCTCGGCGGTGGCGGTCTGCTGCTCGAGCGCGTCCTTGGTTTCGTTGAACAGCCGCACGTTCTCGATCGCGATCACCGCCTGGCTGGCAAAGATGCTCAGCAGGTCCACCACCTTGGCGGCGAAGCCGCCCGGCTCGTTGCGCGTGACGGTGAGCGCGCCGATCACCTGCTGCTCGCGGAACATCGGCACGCTCAGCACGCTGCGCGTGCCCACCGTCTGCGCGAGTTCCCGAACCGATTCCGCCAGGTCGGGGTCCTTCAGCAGGTCGGGCGCATTGATCACCGCCCCCTGCCGAATGGCCCGGGCGACGATTGACCCGCCGCTGGCGCGCATCGGAAACGCCCTGCGTGCGGCCGCGATGCCGTCGAGATCGACGCCGAACGAACTCGCGACGTGGATCCATTCGCCGTCGAAGCGGAACACCCAGCCGTAGTGCGCGCCGCTCAGGTTCGCCGCGCGCTCGGCGATGATGTCGAACACCGGCTGCGTGTCGGTGATCGAACCGCTGATCACGCGCAGCACCTCCGAGGTGGCGGTCTGGCGGTCGAGCGCCTCCTTGGTCTCGTTGAACAGCCGCACGTTCTCGATCGCGATCACCGCCTGGCTGGCGAACGTCTGCAGCAGGTCGCGCTGCCGCTGCGGGGTCTCGCCGGGTTCGGCCCAGGCCACGACGATCACGCCGAGCACCGCGTCGTCCCTGAGCATCGGCGCGCCGATCATGCGCCGCCACTGACCCGCCTTGGCGGTGGCCTGGTCGTAGCTGGGGTCCGCCTGGGTGTCGACGATGGTCTGGGCCTGACCCGACAGCACGACCCGCCCGCTCATCATCGACGGGTTCGGCGGCCCGGGGTAGAGCCGCCGTGCGTCGGCCGCCGCCGCGTCGGACCAGCCGCGCGTGCCGATCAGATGCACCTGCTGGCCGTCGTAGCGGAACACCGCGGCGATCGAGGTGCCGAACAGGCGCTGCGCGCTCTCCATGATCACCTCGAACACCGGCCTCACGTCGGTCGGCGACTGGCTGATCACCCGCAGCACCTCGCTGATCGCGGTCTGATAGGCCAGCGCCTCGCTCAGCTCCCGGGTGCGCTCGTCGACCTTGCGCTCCAGATCGGCGTACGACGCCTGCAACGCGGCGCCCATCTGGTTGAACTGCTCGGCCAGGCCTTCCAGCTCGTCGCCGGAGTTCACCGCGATGTGCTGGTCGAGCTCGCCGGCGCCGATGCGCGCGGCGCCCTGCTGCAACGCCTGGATCGGGCGCACCAGTGCACGCGCCAGCACGAAGCTCTCCGCCGCCGCCAGCAGCAGGCCCCCGATCAGCAGCAGCACCAGCCGCAGCACCGAGTCGTACAGCGGCGCGAAGGCCTCTGCGCGCGGCGTCTCGACGAACACCGTCCAGTCGAGGCTCGGGATGCGCACGTGCGCGGAGAACACCTCGGCCCCGGTGAGGTCGTGGGCCTGCAGCGACCCGGCGCCGTCCGGCCTGTCGAGGGCGGCCACCTGCGGCAGCGACTTCATGTCGGTTTTCTTGAGCACCAGGCTGATGTCCGGGTGCGCGATCAGCGTGCCGGTGGCATCGACCACGTAGGCCAGGCCGGTCTGGCCCACCTTGATCCGCGAGACGACGTCCCACACGAACTTGAGGTTGACGTCGGCCACGGTGACGCCCTCGGGGCTGGCCGGCCGCGCTCCGTCCGAGCCCGCGGGACGGGCGATCGCCATGTACGGCTCGGTGCCCTTGCGGAATTGCACGGGGCCGAACCACGCCTTGGTCTTGCCGTCGCGCACCGCCAGGAACGCCGGCTCTTTCGACAGGTCGATGCCGCTGTTGACGACGTCCATGCGCAGCCGCGAGACCACCAGCCGCTCGCGCCCGTCGGCACCGATCCACGTCAGCTCGGTGATCGACTGTTCCTGCTTGAGCAGCTTGAGGTACTCGATGCGGCGTTGCTCGATGGCGTCGCCGTTGCCGTCGGTGCGCGGGAACGCGGTCCAGCCGAGCTGGTGCTCGATGCTGAGGATGTATTGCTCGATGCGCGCGGCCGCGCCTTGCGCCTTTTCCATCTGCAGCGCCACCAGGTGCGATTGGATCTCTCGCCACGAGAACACCAGGTTGATCGCGCCGCTGACCACAAGCACGCCGGCCACCACCGCGATGATCAGCGTCGCGTACTTGGGGAACAGGCGCCAGCGCGGCAGCTTCACGCGATCACCTCGTTGGCCCATGGCAGGCCGCCACGGCCGCGGCTCGCCAAGAGGCCCATGCCCCGAATTCGTCGCCGGGCACGCGCCTTCCCAACCACCATGTTCTGCGGTTCATCAGCGCCTCGATTGAAGCACCGCCCCGCGGACGAAAGATCGCACCGAGGCGTTCACTATTGAACCGCAACGTGTTCGCTGCTGACTAGATGTGGACTGCCTGGGCTGTCGTGGCGGGCGGCCCGCTATGCGGGGTCGGGCAACCGCCGCCGATGCGCCAACTGCTCGACCTCCTGTTGCGCCTGCTGGCAGCGCGGCCCGGAGAACTCGGCCTCCAACGCCTCGATGAACAGGCGCGTGCGTGCCGGCATCAGGCGCCTTCCGGGGAAGACCGCCCACGCCTGCACGCGCGGCAGTGTCCAGTCGCCCAGCACCGGTGCCAGTTCGCCGCCGGCCACGAGCGGCGCCGCAAAGTGATCGACCACGCTGGTGATGCCGAGGCCCTGCCTCGCCAGGCGGAGCAGGAACTCCGGAGCGTTGGCGGTTGCGCGGGCCGGCGGCACGCCTTCCCACCGCTGGTCGCCCCGCTGCAGTGTCCAGCGTTGGGGCTGGCGGTCGCGCGTCAGCAGCGAGAGCACGTCGTGCTCCATCAATGCCTCGGGCTCATGCGGAGTGCCCCGCCGCTGCAGGTAGGTCGGCGACGCGTACAGCCCGAGCGAGAAGCTCGCGATGCGACGCGCCACCAGGGTGGCGTCGTCGGCGAGATCGCCCATGCGCAGTGCGAGGTCGAAGCCCTCGCCGATCAAGTCGACGCGGCGCGGCGTCAGGTCGAGCTCGAGCGTGATCGCCGGATAGCGCTCGATGAAGCGGCGCAGCAGGTCGGCAAGCACCGTGTTGGCGAAGTCTGCAGGCATGGACACCCGCAGCCGGCCGCTCGGCTGCACCTGTCGATGATCGGCCAGCGAGGTCGTCGCCTGCACCTCGTCGGCCACCTGGTGCGCGTGTGGGAGCACGCTGTGACCGAAGTCGGTGAGCCTGAGTTTTCTGGTCGTGCGCATAAGCAGGCGCTCACCCAATTGAGCTTCGAGCGCAGCCACCCGGCGCGACACGGTCGACTTCGGCAGCCCCACGCGCTGGGCCGCACGGCTGAAACTGCCCTCGTCGGCGACGCGAGCGAAGAGCAGCAAGTCATTGGGATCGACGGCCATCGCATTGTCTTGTCAATGGAACGATCTTATCCAAAAGGACAGCTTCTGTTTCTCTGCTGGTATCAATACATTGGGTCAAGCGAACACCACGGAGCCCACATGAAGATCCTGCAGATCAACTCCAGCGCCCGCCAGCAACAGTCTCAGTCCAGCCGCCTGGCCGGTGAGATCGTCGAGCGCCTGCGCGCCACCGCCCCGGCGGCCATCGTCACCGAACGCGACCTCGGTCGGACGCCGCACCCGGCTCTGGACGAAGCCGCGTTGAGCGCGCTTTTCACCCCTGCCGCGCAGCGGACGCCCGAGCAGTCGGCGCGCGTCGCGCTCGACGACGCCTTGATCGCGGAACTGAAGGCGGCCGACGCGATCGTGCTCGGCGTGCCGATGTACAACTTCGGCGTGCCGGCGCAACTCAAGAACTGGATCGACGCGGTCGCCCGTGCGGGCGTGACCTTCCGCTACACCGAGCAGGGTCCGGTCGGCCTCGTCCAGGGCAAGAAGGTCTACGTCGCGCTGACCCGCGGCGGCCAATACCGCAACACGCCGGCCGACACGCAGGTGCCGTACCTCCGGACTTTCCTGGGCTTCATCGGCCTGACCGACGTGACCTTCATCTACGCCGAGGGACTTGCAATGGGCGCGGAGGCCGAACAGAAGGCCCTGGCCTCGGCGCAGGCGCAGATCGAGGAAGCGCTGCCCGCCTGAGCGCGCCGCGACAATCCACCGCATCCAACCAAGGACATCCCATGACCATCGCGAATACCGACGCCCAGACCACCACCGTGCAGCGGCCGCGCGCGGTCGAGCGCCTGGTGACCGGCCAGGCCACGCACGACGGCGACGGCGTCAAGCTGACCCGCGTGCTGACCCAGGATTTGCAGCAGCGGCTCGATCCCTTCCTGATGCTCGACGCCTTCGGCACCGACAACCCGGGCGACTACATCGGCGGCTTCCCCGACCACCCGCACCGCGGCATCGAGACGGTGACCTACATGATCGCAGGGCGCATGCGCCACCGCGACTCGGCAGGGCACGAAGGCTTGCTGACCAACGGCGGTGTGCAATGGATGACGGCCGGACGTGGCGTCATCCACAGCGAGATGCCGGAGCAGGAGGACGGCCGCATGGAAGGCTTCCAACTGTGGTTGAACCTCGGCGCGAGCGACAAGATGCAGCCGGCCTGGTACCGCGACATCCCGACGGCCGAGATTCCCGAGCTGCGGCGGCCAGGCGCCACGGTGCGCGTGATCGCCGGCGAGAGCCACGGCCAGCCCGGCGCGGTGCGCCGCGAGCGCACCGCGCCGCTCTACCTCGACATCCACCTCGAGCCCCATGCTCGCTTCGAGCAGACGTTGCCGGCCACCCACAATGCGTTCGTCTACGTCTACCGCGGCGCGCTGAACGTCGGCGACCGGCGGGTCGACTCGCAGCGCATGGCGGTGCTGGCCAACACCGCGGGCAGCGACGGCGTGGTGCTGCAGGCACTCGACGCGCCGGTCAAGGCGTTGCTGATCGCGGGAGCGCCGTTGCGCGAGCCGATCGCGCAGTACGGACCATTCGTGATGAACACCCGCGAGCAGCTGATGCAGGCGGTGCACGACTACCAGAGCGGCCGGCTGGCCGCCTGAGGTCGGGGCGACTCTGGCGGCACCTGGCCGTCAGGCGTGCTCGGCCGCGGTGCGGTCGAGCGTGAAGAAGAAGCTGGCGCCGTTTCCGGGCCGACCTTCGGCCCAGACCCGGCCGCCATGGCGATCGATGATGCGCTTGACGATCGACAGGCCGACGCCGAAGCCGTCGTAGCTGCGATCGTGCAGACGCTGGAACGGCTTGAACAGGCGCTGCGCCGCTGCCGGATCGAAGCCGACGCCGTTGTCGCGCACCTCGAACACCGCCTCGCCATCGCTGGTTCGCGCGCTGACCTCGACCTGCGGTTGCAGCGAGCGGTTGGCGAACTTGATCGCGTTGCCGATCAGGTTGGCGAACACCTGGCGCAGCAACTCGGGATCGCCGCGCACGGTCGGCATCTGCGGGGCCACCACGCAGTACGGCGACGCGCCGTGCGGCAGCGCCTTGATGACATCGGCCACCAGCGCGCCGCTGTCGACGTCGCGCACGTGCAGCGTGGCATCGCTGGCGCGCGACAACGCGAGCAGCGCCTCGACCAGCTTGACCGAGTTGACGGCCTGGCCCTCGATCACATCGAGCATCTGCTGCGCCTGCTCGGCGTCGCCGCCGGCGAGCCGGTCGCGGGCCAGTCGCGTGATGCCGACGATGCCGCCCAGCGGTCCGCGCAGGTCGTGCGAAACGCTGCGGTTGAAGCTCTCGAGGCCATCGATGGTCTCGCGCAACTCGGCGGTGCGCAGCGCCACCTGGTGCTCCAGCGAGTCGTTGGTCGCGCGCAGCAGAGCCTGCGCCTGTTCGCGTTCGGCCAGCGCCAGCGAGGCCCGGCGTTGCGCCCGCAGCAGCCCGGTGGTCAGCAGCGTGCCGCCGAGCACCGAGAACGGCACCACGGCCGAGGCCGACAGCAGATCCGCCGACACCCAGCCGGTGACCACCGCCGCGACGGCCGCCGGGTACAGCAACAGCGCGATCACGACGAAGCCGTGCCCGCTGTGCGGCTCGCGCCGCATCGCGCGCACGAACAGAACGACCCAGCCCAGCACGTAGGCCGCCATCACCGCATAGCCCGTGGCGCGGGTGATCACACCGCTCAGGCCGAGCGGCACCGAGACCAGCGCAACGATCACCGCGATCGCCGACAGCCGGCGCGCCGGGCGGCGCGGCATGCCGACGTAGTCGATGACGCCGATCGTGATCAGCACCACGGCGACCAATGCGGCCAACGCCACCGGCCACAGCGGCTTGACGAACAGCTCGTCGCGGAACAGCCCGGTGACCATGAAGGCGTAGGCCGCGGCGTTGGCTGCGAAGCCGAGCGCCAGCCAGGCCGGCCAGCCGCCGCGCAGGCCGCGCCAGACGATGCCGAACAGCAGCGCCAGCACGGTCTGGGTCACCAGACCCACCAGCACCAGGTCGCGCGCAGTCAGTTGGTCCACGACGGTCGCCCGCGGCTGCCCGGCCGACGGCGTCAGTCGACGACCTTGACGCCCTTTCCGAACGCCACCCGACCCTTGATCTGCTGCGCGGCCTCGCTCGGTTCGGGGTAGTACCACACGGCGTCCGGGTTCAACTCGCCACGGACCAGCAGGCTCTTGTACTGCGCCTGACCCTTCCACGCACAACTGCTGCGGTGGTTGCTGAACGTGGCGTACTCGGACTTCAGCGAGCCTTCCGGAAAGTAGTGGTTGCCTTCGACCACGACCGTGTCGTCGCTCTCGGCGATCACCACGCCGTTCCAGATGGCCTTCATGCGCGCTCCCGGGGATTGCGATGCCCCATCGTAGGCGGCGGTGCCGACCATGAGCAAGGGGCATGCACCTGCGGTGCATGCCCCTCGTGAAGTCACGGCGCGCCCGGCGCCACCCGGCTCAGACGCGCTGCGACGCCGCAGCGGCGAACTGCTGTGCCTGCCCCGCCCGTTCGCGGCCGGCCAGGCTGTCGAGCGCCACCAGGGTGCACACGGTGACCAGCACCGAGAGGGTCAATGAAACGACTTGGGCGGTCAGGTTGCGTGTCATGGTGGCTCTCCTAGCGGGGGTGTCGTCGTCGATGCACGGCACTGTAGGCAGCGCGTCACCCCGCCGCGAGCGGGTTGCGACCAACCGGATCGGGCGCGCGACGAACTGCATGCACGGCCGACAGCCCGGAGCGATCGGCCCCGCGCCGCAGGTCACTGCAACGCCTCGATCGGCAGATCGTCAGGCAGCCGGTCGATGAACTCGGTCCTGGAGGCCGGCCGCGAGTTCGAGACTGGAGTCAAACCAGCCACAGCGGCTGAACGATTCGTCGTCCACCGCCTTGTCCTCGATCATCGGGATCAAGGCCAGTTCCTGGATCGGCGTGCGCACCAGGGTGACGGTAGGTGCCGGGCAGCGGGTCATGAAGTTCAGCGCAGTGCTCCCTGGTTCGGTGCGACGAATGGTCGCGGCCCCGCCTGCGTGAGACCATCGCCCGCCAGGCGGGATTGCGAGGGCCACCGCCCGGGGCTCCCCCTGGCAGGGGAGATGGGCGGGGTCAGCCGCCGGCGCTGCTGGCGGCCTTCGGCGCCGGCGGCCCGAAGCGCTGCGTGGGCTTCTGCGCCGCGTCGTAGATCGGCTCGACGCGCGGCAGCAGCGCTTCGATGTCCTGGATGCGCGTTTCGCTCGACGGGTGCGTCGACAGGATCTGCGGCGGCGCGCCTTTGCTGACCGACATCATCTTCTTCCACAGCGCCACGCCGGCGCGCGGGTTGTAGCCCGCCTTGGCCGCCATGATCATGCCGAGCCGATCGGCCTGCGACTCGTCGTCGCGGCTGTAGGTCAGTGACAGCAGCTGGCCGCCGACGTCGCCGAGGGCGCGGCCGGCGCTACCCAGCCCGAGCAGGGCCGCGCCGATGCCGATGCCCAGCTGCGTCGCGGTGTTCTTGCCCATCTGCTCGCGCGCATGCTCGAGCAGCGCGTGCGAGATCTCGTGGCCCATGATCGCCGCCACCTCGTCGTCGTCGAGCTGCAGCTTGGCGAGGATGCCGTAGTAGAACGCGATCTTGCCCCCCGGCATGCAGAAGGCGTTGAGCTCCTGCGACCCGATCAGGTTGACCTCCCACTGCCAGTTCTTGGCCGCCGGATTGCACTCCTCGGTGTAGGGAATGATGCGTTGCGCGATGTAGCGCAGACGGATCACCTGCGGGTGGTCCTTCGGACCGAGCCCGCGCTGGCTGGACGCCTGCTGCAGCATCTGGCGGTACTGCTGCTGCGCCGCCTGCTCCACCTGCTGAGCCGACACCATCTTGGTGAAGGTGCTGCGCTTGCACTCGGGAATCGTCTGCGCCAGCGCCGCGCCCGGCAGCGCGGTCGCCACCGCCAACGCCGCCACGGCGCGGCGGCGGCCGTGCAACGTGCACAGGCAGCGCGGGCGCAACGATGGCGCGACCTCGACGGCGTCGGGAAGACTGGAGCGGCAGACCATGGCGCGGTCGGATGTGTGTGTCGTCGCGGCCCATTCTAGGCATCGCCCGGCGAGCGCGCGCAGCGCCGCGCCCGCTCAGCCGGCTGCTTCAGGAGCGGCTTCGAGTGCACGCACCGGCGCGCGCATCCACCACAGCATCACCAGCGCCGGCACCGCCAGCACCATCGACACGATGAAGAACGTCGGCCAGCCGATCGACTCGGCCAGCACGCCGGCCAGTGGCCCCACCCAGACGCGCCCCACCGACGCGAACGCGCTCAACAGCGCGAACTGGGTGGCCGTGAAGCGCTGGTTGCACAGCGCCATCAGCAACGCGACGAAGGCCGCAGTGCCCATGCCGCCGGAGATGTTCTCGGCAGCGATCACCAGCAGCAGGCCGCCGTCGACCGGCGTGGCGTGCGCGAGCTGCACGATGCCGAGGTCGAACGGCGGGATCGTCAGCCCCGACAACTGGCCCTTGCCGTAGGTGGCGAGCCACCAGAAGCCGACGTTGCTCGCCATCTGCAGGACGCCGAACAGCATCAACGAGCGCCACAGACCGAGCTTGAGCATCAGTGCACCACCCAGCAGCGCGCCGCCGATCGTCAGCCACAGTCCGATGATCTTGTTGACCACCCCGACCTCGGCCGAGCCGAAGGCCATCGCCTGCAACAGGAACGGCGTCATCAGCGAGCCGGCGAAGGCGTCGCCCAACTTGTACAGGACGATGAACCCCAGGAAGCCCACGGCGCCGGGTTGCGCAAAGTAGTTCGCCAGGCCCGACAGCAACGTCTCGAACTGCGCCTTGCGCGCCGCCCAGGCCGCCAATGGCAACGTGAACGCGATGCCCAGCAGCAGCGTGGCGAGGTCGACCCAGCGCGCCTGCAGCGCTGCGTCGATCGTGCTCGAGTGCAGCCACGGCGACAGCAGCGCGCGCGCGACCGTGCCGCCGACCTGCTGCGTCAGCCCGTAGCCGACCGCCACCGCGAGCACCACCGCGAGGAACCCGAGCACGTCGTGGCGCGCGACCGGCTGCACGCCGCTCAGCACCGGCAGGCGCGGCAGCGCCAGCAACGAGAACACGGCCGAGCCGACCATCAGCCAGGCCATGGTGCGGTAGACCTCGCTCCAGCTCCAGCCGCCACCCTGGGTCGGATCGGTCCAGATCAGTGCGATGCCGCCCGAGACGATCATCGCCAGGCGATAGCCCAGCACGTAGAGCGACGAGCCGAGGCCGCGCTCGCTGGGCAGCACCAGCTCGGTCCGATAGGCGTCGATCACCACGTCCTGCGATGCCGACACGAAGGCCACGGCCAGCGCGAGCAAGGCGAACAGCTGCAACGATTGCTTCGGTGGCGTCGCCGCCAGCAGCACCAGGGTCAACGCCAGAGCGAGCTGGGTGACGATCAGCCAGCCGCGGCGCCGCCCGAGCCGCGGCAGCAGCTCGAAGCGGTCCATCAGCGGCGCCCACAGGAACTTGAACGTGTACGGCAGCCCCACCAAACTGAGGAAGCCGATGGTCGCGATGTCGATGCCGTCGACGCTCAACCACGCCTGCAGCGCCTGCCCCGTCAGCGCCAGCGGCAGGCCCGATGCGAAGCCGAGCACGGTGACCACGGCCAGGCGATGAAGCGCCGCAGCGCGCGCCTTGGCTGAAGTCACGCGCGGCGCAGCTGGCGAATCGGGCATCGGCGGATTCTAGAGACGCCGCCTGCGGCCGACGCCGTCAGCGGCTGGGCGGCTGATCCTGCTTGGCGATCGCCTCGGCCAACGCCAGCAGCCGCTCGCGCGGCTGCGGCCCCACGAGGGCGTAGCCGCAAAGGCCTTCGACCCAGTAGAACATGCCGAGGTCGCCCTTGCGGTCGTAGCGGAACGCCGCGCTGGCCTCGCGGTCGGCCTTGCGCAGGTACACGGTGACGCGCTGGCCCATCGCGTCCTGGTACATCAGCTGCGCGCTCGGGCCGTTGGCATCGGGCAGCAGGCGGCCGCCGACGAGCTCGAAGCCCTCGCTGCGCAGGTCGAACAACTTCACCGGCACCGACAGTCGTCGCGTCAGCCAGCGCGACAGATGCTGCTCCTGCTCGCGTTGGCGCGCGGCGTCGCCTTCGCGCACGCTCACCTCGACCGGATGGCGCTCCTCGGGCGAGTACACCGCGTGCGCGACCACGGCGCGCTGCGTCCACGCCGGCACCCCGGCGGTCTGCTGCGCGTCGCGCACGGCGCCACCGCGCCACCACGCGCCGATCGCCACGCCGACGCCCAGCAGCACCACCGCGGCCACGGCCTGCAACCACGGTCCGCTGGCGGCCACGCGGCCGCGGCGCCACACGGCCTGCGCCAGGCGCTCGGGCACCGGTTCGTCGAGGGTCGCGGCGAAGCGCGCACGCAGCGCATCGCGGTCGGCCGACCACAGCCGCACGCGCGCGGCGTCTTCGGGATGGGCCTGCAGCCACGCCTGGATGCGCGCGCACTCGCTGCCTTCGACCTCGCCGTCGAGCCAGGCCGACAGCAAGGCATCGTCGGGACGTTCTTCGTTACTCATGGCTCATATCACCCGCCTCAGGCCCCGCTGACCGCCGTCGGCGGAGCGCTCACTGCCGTCGAGAAACTGGCGCAGGCGCGCGCGGGCGCGCGAGACGCGCGACATCACCGTGCCCACCGGAATGCGCAGCACCTCGGCACACTCGGCATACGTGAGCTGCTCCACCGACACCAGCAGCAGGGGCTCGCGCTGCTCGGGCGTCAACCGGCCCAGCGCCTGGACCAGGTCGATGCGCAGCCCGACGTCGACACCGGGGTCGCCGCCCTGTGCGTCCTGGTCGGCGCTGGCGCGCTCGGGGTCGACCACCGACAGCCGCGCGTCGCGGCGGCGCTGGTCGAGGTGGGCGTTGTGCGCGATCGAGAGCACCCAGACCAGCAGGTCGCGCCGCTGGTCGAACTGGTGCCAGTGCGCGAGCGCGCGCTCCAGCGTCGTTTGCACCAGATCGTCGGCGGCCGGGCTGTCGAACACCAGCGAGCGCGCGTAGCGGCGCAGCCTGGGAATGACCCCGAGCAGCTGGTTGCGGAACACGTCGTCGGCTTGCACGCTTGGCTTACGAGGGCTGGCTGGCGATTATTCCGTCCCACGCATCGCCGCGCGCTTGAACGCGGGCCGATCGCACTCAATTGCTGTGGATGGACCAGCCTTCCCAGATCCACGTGGCCTGCGCGCGCTGCGGCGCCAAGAACCGCATGGCTGCGCACCGGCTCGCCGATCGCCCGGTGTGCGGGCGCTGCGGGCAGGAGTTGCTCGCCGGCGAGCCGGTGGAGCTCACCGACGCGAACTTCGAGGCCGTGACCGCGGGCACCGAGTTGCCGGTGGTGGTGGACTTCTGGGCGCCGTGGTGCGGGCCGTGCCGGACGATGGCGCCGCAGTTCGAGCAGGCCGCGCGATCGCTGCGCGGGCGCGCCGTGCTCGTCAAGGTCAACAGCGACGACAACCCGCGCGCGGCCGCGCGCTTCGGCATCCGCAGCATCCCGACGCTGGTGCGGCTCGAGCAGGGCCGCGAAGTGGCGCGCCACAGCGGCGCGGTGCCGGCAGCGCAGATCGTGCGCTTCGCGTCCTGACGCTTGCGTCAGGAGCGGTTCGCGCGCGCCTTGGCCAGCGCGATGAAGCCGTCGATGCTATCGGCGTTGGCCATCGCGTCGCGCTTGAGCACGCTCGCGGGATCGGCGCCCATCAGCAGCTTCTTGATCGGCAGCTCCATCTTCTTGCCCGACAGCGTGCGCGGAATCGCGCCGACCTGGAACACGTCGTCGGGCACGTGGCGGGGTGACAGCGCGGCGCGCACCGCGGACTTGATGCGCGCCACCAGCGGGTCGTCGAGCACCTGACCCTCGCGAAGCACGACGAACAACGGCATCCAGCTCTCGCGGCCCAGGTACTCGAGGTCGACCACCAGGCTGTCGAGCACTTCCGGCAGCGCCTCGACCGCGCGGTACAGCTCGGCGGTGCCCATGCGCACGCCGTGGCGGTTGATGGTGGCGTCGCTGCGGCCATAGATGATCGCGCCGCTGGCCCCGCTCTCCGGATGCGGCACGATGCGGATCCAATCGCCGTGGCGCCAGATGCCGGGGTACATGTCGAAGTAACTGTCGTGCAGCCGTTGCCCGTCGGTGTCGCCCCACAGGTACAGCGGCATCGACGGCATCGGCTGTGTGCAGACCAGCTCGCCCACCGCGTCGATCAGGCTCGCGCCGCGGCCGCTGCTGTCGGGCTCGCCCCAGGCCTCCACGGCGGCGCCGAGGCAGCGGCACTGCATCTCGCCTTCGACCATCGGCAGCGTCGGCAGCCCGGCGATGAACGCACCGGCGAAGTCGGTGCCGCCGCTCATCGGCGTGAGCCAGATGTCGCGACCGTCCACCTGCGGGCAATGGTCCCAGGCCCAGCGGTAGCACTCGTGGGCCAGCGGCGAGCCGGTGGAGCCGAGCGCGCGCAACGACGACAGATCGGCCACCTCCTTCGGCGACACGCCGGCTTTCAGGCACGACGCGTAGAACGCGGCGCCGGCGCCGAAGAACGTGGTCTTCGTCAGCGCCGCGAAGCGCCACAGCGTGGTCCAGTCGGGCGCCTTCGACGGCCCACCGGGGCTGCCGTCGAACAGGCAGATCGTGGTGCCGCCGAGCAGGCCACCGACCTGGCAGTTCCACATGATCCAGCCGGTGCTCGAGTACCAGTGATAGCGCTCGCCGGTCTGCAGCGTGGGCCCGATGTTGTTGTGCAGCGTGGCGAGCTTCAGCGCCTCGAGCATCACGCCGCCGTGGCCGTGCACGATCGGCTTGGGCAGCCCGGTGGTGCCGCTCGAGTACACGACCCACAGCGGATGGTCGAAAGGCAGCCAGTCGGGCTCGAACCCAGGCGCGGATCGGGCCAGCAGCGCCGGCAGGTCGTGCCGCGTCACGCGTTTGGGAAGCGGCGGCACCGCGCCGCCCAGCAGGGGCTGCCACACTAGGTGCACCACGCTCGGCAGCTGCGCCACCAGCTCGGCCACCAGCGCACGCCGATCGTGGGCCGCATCGCCGTGGCGGTAGCCGTCGCAGGCGATCAGCACCTTCGGCTCGATCTGGCGAAAGCGGTCGAGCACCGCCACCGGTCCCATGTCGGGTGAGCACACCGACCAGATGGCTCCGATGCTGGCGCAGGCGAGGAACGCGATGGCCGTCTCGGGTCGGTTCGGCAGCACCGCGCACACGCGGTCGCCGCGCCGCACGCTCATGCGGCGCAGCGCGGTGGCGAACGCGCCCACCTGCGCCCGCAGCTCCAGCCACGACACGCGACGCAGCGTGCCGGCCGCGAGCATCGGCTCGTCGGCGAACAGCATCGCCGGGTGCCCGGCGGCGTGGAGCGCGTCGGCATGGCGCAGCACCTGCCGCGCGTAGTTGACCTGCGCGCCTTCGAACCAGCGCGCGCCGGGCATCCGTGCGTCGGCCAGCACGCTCGCGAACGGCGTCGGCGACTCGACCTCGAAGTAGTCCCAGATCGAGCGCCAGAACGCCTCCAGGTCGTTCACCGACCATTGCCACATCGCGTCGTAGGTCGCGAATTGCAGGCCGCGCGTCTCGCGCAGCCAGCGTTGGTAGCGCGTGATCTGGGGCTCGGGCAGCGTCATGGCGCGACGATTCTAGGCAGCGCCGGCGCCATGATCGACGTCGACGAAACGCCAGATGTCGCGCATGAACGGGTGGCGCCAGTAGCCCCGCGTCCATGGCTGCACCAAGTCGAGTTCGACGTTGTGCACGTGCACCTTGTACGGCATGTAGGCCACCAGCAGGTTCTTCGCCTCGCGCATCACCGCCTCGCGCTCGGCACCGTCGGGCAGTGCGCGCTGCTTCTCGAACAAGCGGTCGAACGCCGGCAGCGAGAAGCGCGGGTCGTTGGCCTCGGTGGCGTTGGGCCCGTAGGCGATGCTGAGGAAGAAACCGCCGTCGGGCGACCCCGCGGTCCA
>DATJYZ010000115.1:0-13701 GCA_035499355.1 Burkholderiaceae bacterium
CCGGCACCACAGACGGCACCGCAGCTCGGTCGCGACAACCCGCTGTGGCGGCGCAGCGAAGACCGCGGCCTGCACCTGCCGATGGGCCGCGGCCTGCTCGGCCGCGTGGTCGATGCGCACGGCGAGCCGATGGACCGGCTGGGGCCGCTGCAGCACGCCCGCGCACAGCCGATGATGCGCCGCCCGATCAACGCGATGGATCGCGAGCCGATCCGCGTGCCGCTGGACACCGGTGTGCGCGCCATCAATTCGCTGATCACCATCGGCCGCGGCCAGCGTGTGGGCCTGTTTGCCGGCACCGGCGTCGGCAAATCGGTGCTGATGGGCATGATGGCGCGCTACACCGCGGCCGACGTGATCGTCGTCGCGCTGGTCGGCGAGCGCGGGCGCGAAGTGAAGGAGTTCGTCGAGGACATCCTCGAGCGCGAAGGCCTCGAGCGCTCGGTGGTGGTGGCGGCGCCCGCCGACGCGCCCCCGCTCGTGCGCATGCAGGCGGCCACCTATGCCACCGCGATCGCCGAGCACTTCCGCGACCAGGGCCAGCACGTGCTGCTGCTGATGGACAGCCTGACGCGCTACGCGATGGCGCAGCGCGAGATCGCGCTGGCGATCGGCGAGCCGCCGGCCACCAAGGGCTACCCGCCGAGCTGCTTCGCCAAGCTGCCGCAGCTGGTGGAGCGCAGCGGCAACGGCCTCAATGGCACCGGCTCGATCACCGCGTTCTACACCGTGCTCAGCGAAGGCGACGACCCGAACGACCCGATCGCCGACGCGGCGCGCGGCATCCTCGACGGCCACATCGTGCTGTCGCGCGAGCTCGCCGAGGCCAGCCACTACCCCGCGATCGACATCGAGCGCTCGATCTCGCGCGTGATGGGCGCGGTGGCGCCGCGCGAGCAGATCGAGGCCGCACGCCGCGCGCGCCAGCTGCTGGCCAAGTACAACAAGGCACGCGACCTGATCCAGCTCGGCGCGTACGCCGAAGGACGCGATGCCGAGCTCGACGCCGCGGTGCGCATGCACCTGCCGCTGAACACCCTGCTGCAACAGGACATGCACGAACGCGCGACGCTGGTCGACAGCTGGCGCGAGCTGCGCGGCCTGTTCAGCCCCTGAGGTCCCCGGCCACGACGACGATGCCCACCATGCAGGCCCTGCTCCAGTTGCTCGACCACGAACGCCGCGGACGCGACACCGCGCTGCTCGGACTGCGCGACGCCGAAGGGTCGGCCAGCCAGGCCGACGCCCAGGCCGTGGCGCTCGACACCTATCGCAGCGAGTACGTCGGACGCTGGAGTGCGCGCTTCCGCCAGCCCGGCAGCGCCGCGCTGCTGCTGTGCTACCAGGGCTTCATGGAGCGGCTGGAGCAGGCGATCGCGCAGCAGCGCGCCGTCGTGCAGCTCGCGCACGAGCGCCTCGAACAGGCGCGGCGCGCGCTGCTCGACAACCAGCGCCGCGTCGCGTCGGTCGAGAAACTGATCGAGCGACGCGAGCAGCAGGAGCAGCACCGCACCGCGCGGCGCGAGCAATCGCACAGCGACGAGACTGCGTTGGCCGCGCACACGCGCCGCAACGCCACGCCCCCGACCACCGAGCACGGCGATCTGCCGCGCTGACGCAGGAGTGCCCTCGATGACGCCGTCCATGCCCGCGATCCCCAGCGTCGTCCCACCACCTGCGCGTGGCGGCGAACCGCCCCAACCCGGCAACGCACCCGGCACCGAGGATGCCGAAGGCTTCGCGCACCTGCTGCAACACGCGCAACGACCGTCGAAGCCGGGGTCCGAACCGCACGGCAAGGCTACCAAGGCCACCGGCGAGGGCCGACCGACGCGCGCTGTCGCTCGAGACCAGGAGGCCTCCGCCGATGGCGTGGACCGCACCGCCAGCCGCGATGACACCCGCGCGCAGGACAAGACCGTCCGGACCGACGATGAAGCCGAGGGCCACACCGTCCAACGCCAAGCCAAGCCGATCGACGACGCCACCGCCACGGTCGCACCGGCAACCCCGGCGAGCGACGCGATCGCGCTGGCGCGCAGCACCGCGATCGACGCCAAGTCTCCAGCCCTGCCCGAGGGCGCGCGCGACGCCCAGACGATGAGCGTGGTCGAGGGCCGCGCCACGGCGCTGCGTCCGGGTGCACGCAATGCCGGTCACGACGCACGCGGCGCCACCGTGATGTCCAGCAGCGAAATGCAGAGCGACGACGGCATCCGCGACAGCGCCACCGGCACCGCGCCGCCGTTGCACGCTGCGCTCGAGCGCGCTGCCTCCGACGGCTCGGCCGGCGCGACGACCCCGCGCACGCCGTCGTTCGAAGGCCGGCAAGCCGTCGAGGCGACCGCGCCGACGGCGACCCCGGTCGCGGTGGCGTTGCGCGACGTGAACGCAGCGGGCACGGGCGCCACGCACGAGGCCGCCGTGCCCCACGCCGGCTTGCACACCGCGATCGACGACCCGTCGTTCGGCAGCGCGCTCGGCCACCAGGTCGCACTGTGGGTGCGCGACGGCGTGCAGGAGGCTCGTCTGCAACTGCACCCGGCCGAGCTCGGCCCGGTGACGGTGCAGATCGCCCTCGACGGCCAGGCCGCACACGTCGACTTCACCGCCGCGGTCGCGGCCACCCGCGACTCGATCGAACAGTCGCTGCCGGCCCTGGCCGCCGCGTTGCGCGAGTCGGGCTTCACGCTCGCCGGCGGCGGCGTGTCGAGTCAGACCGGACAGAACGGCACGAACGGCGACGCCTCACGCGGAGGCCCGGCGGCACCCCCCGGCGATCGTTCACATTTCGACGCCAGCATCGACAACGGCGCTTCAGGCGCAGCGCCACGCCGCTGGGCGCGCTCGTTGCTCGACGTCTACGCCTGAAAAGGCCGCTTATTCCGGGCGCCTGCCCGGACGGGTGCTTCGAATAATCGACGCGTCGAGATGACGCTAGGAGCGCCGCGCGGCGCGTGCTCGCCGCGCCTGCCCCGAAGGAACCCATGGCCACGAACCCCGCCCCCGCTCCCGCAGAGGTTGCCCCGGCTCCCACCCAGGGCAAGAAGAAGCTGATCCTCATCGTCGGCGCCGCGGTGCTGGTGCTGGCGCTCGGGGGCGGTGGCGCCGCCTTCTGGCTGATGCACAAGAAGGCCGCCGAGGTGGCCGCCGACGGCGGCGACGACCCCGAGGCGGTGGCCGAGCAGAGCGTCAAGAAGAAGAAGGGCGACAAGCAGCACCTGCCGGTGTTCCTGCCGATGGAACTGTTCACGGTGAACCTGGCCGACCGCGACGCCGAGCGCTACGCGCAGGTGGGCGTCACGCTGGAGCTCGCCGACACCAAGACCAGCGACCTGCTCAAGGCCTACATGCCGGCGGTGCGCAACGACGTGCTGATGCTGATCGCGCACAAGAAGGCGGCCGACCTGCAGGAGCGCTCCGGCAAGCTCGAGCTGGCGCGCGAGATCAAGCGCGCCGCGCTCAAGCCGCTGGACGACAGCGACGACAAGGACGGCGGCGATGGCGACGACGAAGCGCCGGTGCGCGCCGTGCACTTCTCGTCGTTCATCATTCAATAGAGCACGCAACGACCGGTCGCGGCCATGAACCAGCAGATCCTGTCGCAAGACGAAGTCGACGCGCTGCTCGAGGGCATCACCGGCGAGAGCCAGAAGCCCGACGCGCCCGAGGCGCCGGCCGATGGCGTGCGCAACTACGACCTGGCGAGCCAGGAGCGCATCGTCCGCGGTCGCATGCCGACGATGGAGATCGTCAACGAGCGCTTCGCCCGCAACGCGCGCCTCGGCCTGTTCAACCTGATCCGCAAGAGCCCCGAGGTGTCGGTGGGCGGCATCAAGATGCACAAGTACTCGGCGTTCCTGCGCGAGATCGTGGTGCCGACCAACTTCAACATCATGTCGGTGCGGCCGCTGCGCGGCGCCGGCCTGATCGTGCTCGAACCCAACCTGGTGTTCGCGGTGATCGACGCCATGTTCGGCGGGGTGGGCAAGTTCCACACCCGCATCGAGGGCCGCGAGTTCTCGCCCACCGAGCAACGCGTGATCCAGCGCATGCTCGATTGCCTGTGTGCCGAGTACAAGAAGGCCTGGGACGGCATCTACCCGCTGGAGCTCGAGCACCAGCGCTCGGAGATGCAGCCGCAGTTCGCCAACATCGCCACGCCGGGCGAGATCGTCGTGTCGAGCTCGTTCACGTTCGAGTTCGGCGACGCGAGCGGTTCGATGCATCTGTGCATCCCCTATGCCACGCTCGAGCCGATCCGCGACGTGCTGTACTCGACGATCCAGGGCGATGCCGGAGGTCCCGACCGCCGCTGGATCAACCTGCTGAAGTCCGAGATCCAGGCCGCCGAAGTGACGCTGGTGGCCGAGCTGGCGCGGGCCGATGCCACCGTCGAGCAGCTGCTGGCCCTGAAGGCGGGCGACTTCGTCGAGCTCGACATCGAGCCGGTCATCCAGGCCAAGGTCGACGGCGTGCCGGTGTTCGACTGCCATTACGGCACCTCCAGCGGCCGCTACGCGATCAAGATCGATCAACTGTTGACCAACGCGCAGCGCGGTTGGTTGGGAGAAAGCAATGTCCACTGACAACGCCGCGCCGGCCGAGGGCCAGGACAAGATGGCCGCCGAGTGGGCCGCTGCGATGACCGAGGCCAAGCCGGCCGAGGGCGGTGCGATCGCCGCGCCGGCCGAGTCGCCTGCGGCGTTCGCCAACTTCGCGGGCGCTGGCGCCACTGGCGCCGCCGGCAACGACATCAACATGATCCTCGACATCCCGGTGCAGTTGACCGTGGAGCTGGGGCGCACGCGCATTCCGATCAAGCACATCCTGCAGCTGGCGCAGGGCTCCGTGGTCGAGCTCGAAACACTGGCCGGCGAGCCGATGGACGTGCTGGTCAACGGCTACCTGATCGCGCAGGGCGAGGTCGTGGTCGTCAACGACAAGTTCGGCATCCGCCTGACCGACATCGTGACGCCGAGCGAGCGCATGCGCCGCCTCAGCAAGGTCGCATGAGCGCGCGCCCGACCGCTCCGCAGCGGGCTCGCGCCGCAGTGCGGGGCAGGGAGATTTGCCGGTGAGTCCGGCGTTGACGTCGCTGCTCGGGTTCGCGGCCGTGGTCGCGCTGATCCCGGTGGCGCTGTGGTTGCTCAAGCGCACCCCGATCGGCGGCGGCGCGGCACACGGCCTGATGCGCACGGTGGCGATGCTGCCGATCTCGGCCAACCAGCGGCTGTTGACGGTCGAAGTCGGCAGCGGCGACGACCGCAAATGGCTGGTGCTCGGCGTCAGCAACGCCGGTATCCAGACGCTGCACACGATGGCGCCGCAGGCGCTGCCCGATGCCGCCGCGGCCGCTGGCCCGTTCGCGCAACTGCTGGCCAGGCACCTGCCGGGCAAACCGCAAGGGTCGTCCGATGCGCGCTGACCCGCGGCCGCTTTTCTCGGCGTCGTCGCGGCGCGCGGCACGAGGCCTGGCCGCATCGCTGTTATCGGCCGCATGCTGCACGGCTTTCGCGCAGAACAACCCGTCGAACCTGCCGCTGTTGGTGGGCCAGGGCGCCGGCGGCACCACCTACTCGGTGCCGATCCAGACGCTGCTGGCGTTCACCGCGCTGAGCTTCCTGCCGGCGGTGCTGCTGCTGATGACCGGCTTCACGCGCATCGTGATCGTGCTGTCGCTACTGCGCCAGGCGCTGGGCACGCAGGCGGCGCCGCCCAACCAGGTGATCATCGGCTTGAGCCTGTTCCTCACGCTGTTCGTGATGGGGCCGACGATCGACCGCATCTACTCGCAGGCCTACGAGCCGCTGCAGGCCAACAAGATCTCGTTCAACGAAGCGCTGTCACGCGGCGAGGTGCCGCTGCGCGAGTTCATGCTCAAGCAGACCCGCCAGTCCGACGTGCAGCTGTTCGCCAAGCTGGCCAAGCTGCCGCCCGAGATCAAGGGCGAGAACGTGCCGTTCAAGGTGCTGGTACCGGCGTTCGTCACCAGCGAACTGAAGAGCGCGTTCCAGATCGGCTTCCTGATCTTCATCCCGTTCCTGGTGATCGACATGATCGTCGCCAGCGTGCTGATGAGCCTGGGCATGATGATGCTGAGCCCGGTGCTGGTGGCGCTGCCGTTCAAGCTGATGCTGTTCGTGCTCGCCGACGGCTGGAACCTGCTGCTCGGTTCGCTGGCAGCGTCGTTCGTCACGTGATGGCCCGCCCCCGATGCGGCCCGGCGGCCACCTCCCCCTCGAGGGGGCAACGCCAGCGGCCCGGCAAAGCCGGTTCCGCGGCGGTCGCCTGGAATGGTGAGCACTGAATCGGGCACGCCGCCCGCAATGGAAGGGTGTCGAGTTGGACTCACAACAAGTCTTCACGATCGGCCAGCAGGGCCTGATGCTGATGCTCACCGTGGCAGCCCCGGTGCTGCTGACCGTGCTGGTGGTCGGCCTGGTGGTCAGCATCCTCCAGGCGGCCACGCAGATCAACGAGGCGACGCTGTCGTTCGTGCCCAAGGTGCTGGCGGCGGTGGCGATGCTCGCGGTGGCGGGGCCGTGGATGCTGACGACCTTGGTCGAATTCATCCAGCGCACGCTACAGAGCATTCCCGGCGCCGTGAACTGAGCACCGCGGGCGTCCGCGGCAACTCGCCATGCTGACCTTCACCGATGCCGATCTGCAGGCCTGGATCATGCCGCTGCTGTGGCCGTTCCTGCGCGCATTGGCGCTGTTCACGTCGCTGCCGGTGATCGGGCAACGCGTGGTGCCGGTGCGCGTGCGCATCGCGCTGGCGTTCTTCATCACCGTGGCTGCGCAGGCCACGCTGCCGCCGATGCCCGCCATCGCGCTCGACACACCGGCGGCGCTGCTGCTGGCCGCACAGCAAGTGCTGATCGGGCTGGTGCTCGGCTTCGCGGTGCGCATCGTTTTCACGGCGGTCGAGATGGCCGGCGAGGTGATCGGCCTGCAGATGGGGCTCAATTTCGCCAGCTTCTTCGACCCCGCCACCGCGTCGCAGACCAACGGCTCGGGCCGCCTGTTCGGCGCGATGGTGGCGCTGCTGTTCATCGTGATCGATGGCCATCTCGCGGTCATCGCCGCACTCGCGCAGAGCTTCAGCGCCTTTCCGGTCTCGACCGACGTGCTCGGCTGGCTGCGTGCGCTGCAGCCGCAGGCGTGGGGCGCCGAGGTGTTCCACCTCGCGCTGTGGATCGCGCTGCCGCTGATCGGCATGCTGCTGTTCGTCAACGTCGTGCTCGGCGTCATCTCGCGCGTGGCCCCGCAGATCAACGTGTTCGCCGTCGGCTTTCCGATCACGCTGTCGGTCGGCCTGATCGGCATGCTGGTGACGCTGCCGATGATGCAGTCGCCCTTCACGATGGCGCTGGAGCGCATGCTGGCCAATTTCCGCTGAGGCGGCGCGGTGCGCGCGCCTGCCCGACAATGCCGCGATGCACCCACCTCCCCAGCGCGCCTGGCGCCTGCAGGGCGCGCCCAATTTCCGCGATCTCGGCGGCTACCCCGGACGCGACGGTCGCCCGTTGCGCTGGCAGCGCCTGTTCCGCTCCGACCACCTGGCCGACCTGACGCCGGCCGACCGGGCGCGGCTGGCTCCGCTGCGGCTGGCGCGCACGTTCGACTTTCGCGGCGTCGACGAGCGCGCCGCGACGCCGTACGAACTGGGCGGCGCGACGCAGCATTCGCTGGCCATCGAGCCGACCGTCGTGCAGCGCATGAACGACGTGGTCGATGCCGGGCAGGCGCTGACCGCACCCCTGGTGACCGCGCTGATGCACGAGCTGTACCGCGCCCTCGTCAACGATCGCGCCGACCGCTTCGCGGAGTTGTTCGAGCATCTGCTCGAGTCCGACGTGCCCTCGGTGTTCCACTGCACCGCGGGCAAGGACCGCACCGGCATCGCCGCGGCGCTGGTGCTGCTGGCGCTGGGCGTGCCGCGCGACGTGGTGCGACAGGACTATCTGCTGACCAACGAGCTCGCGCCGGATCCGCCACCCGCGCGCGCCGACACGCCGGCCGACGCATGGGCCGTGCTGTGGGGCGTGCAGCCCGCGTTCCTCGACACCGCGTTGCACGTCATCGACAGCGACCACGGCGGCGTCGAGCGCTACCTTGCGCGGCGGCTGCGTCTGACGCCGGCCGCGCGCGACGCGTTGGCGACGCGCTACCTTCAGGCTGGCTGACACGCGGGTGCGGCGGGCCCGCGGCTTGCATCCTGGGCCTGGCATGGGGCCCGAACCGCCGATTGCGACGCAGCCTGTCACGCAACTGCTGCGCGATGTGAGCCGCGTCACCAAATCTCGCGCGGTGGTGACGCGTCGCGTCCATCGCGCGGCCGCGTTGATGTTGATGACGGCACTGCTGGCCGCCTGCGGCGGCAGCGGCTCCGATGGCGGTGGCCCGTCGAGCGGCGGCGGACCGGCCCCGTCGCCGAGCCCGCCGGCCCCGGCACCGCCAGCACCCACGCCATCCCCGGCTCCGCCGGCGCCGGCACCGGCACCGGCGCCCGCCGGCGCCGCGATGCTCGGCAGCTGCCCAGCGTTCCCTGCCAGCGCGATCTTCAACACACGCATCGACGACACGGGGCGGTTCCCGGCGCACGCGAGCAGCGACACGTGGATCGGTGCCATCGGTGCCACCCGCGCGCTGCACGCCGACTGGGGCACGAGTGAAGACCCGTCGGCCGCCGACTACTACGGCATCCCGATGAACCTGCTGTCGGCCACCAGCCCCGAGACCGACTGGCCGGTGCTGTCGTTCATTGCCGGTGGCGCGCCCGACGAGAGCGACTGTGCCGTGGCCAACGCTGGCGGCGGCCACGACCTCGTGCGCGACTGCGCATCGCAGCCGGCAACCTCGTTGCGCTTTCCGCTGCCGCGCGACGACGTCATCCGCCTCGAAGGCGGCACCTGCAACGACCCCGCCACCTGCGGCGATCGCCACGTGCTGGTGGTCGAGCAAGGCGCGTGCCGCCTGTGGGAGAGCTACTTCACCTACAAGACCGCGCTCGGCCAGTGGACCGCGTACTCGACGGCGGCGTGGAACCTGACCAGCAACGCGATGCGACCCGACGGCTGGACCTCGGGCGACGCGGCCGGGCTGCCGGTCGCGCCGCTGCTCGCGCGCGCGCAAGAGGCTTCCAGCGGCACCATCGCGCACGCGCTGCGCGTGACGTTCCGCGACGCGGTGCTCGCGAACGCCGATGTCTGGCCGGCACGCCATCGCGCCGGCAACAGCGCCGGCGGCATTCCGTTCGGCGCGCTGCTGCGCCTGAAGGCCAGCGTCGCGATCCCGTCGAACTGGACCACCCAGGCCAAGGCCCTCGCGCTCGCGATGCAGCGCTACGGCCTGATCGTGGCCGACATCGGCAGCGACCTCTACGTGCAGGGCGACCCGAGCGCGAACTGGAGTTCGAACACGATCTCGCAGATCCAGACGCTGCGCATGAGCGACTTCGAGTTCGTCGACCTCGGCAGCGTCACGCGCGACCCGCGCTTCGACATCGGCTCGTTCGCCGCCAGCTGGTAGCCACGCGGCGTCGACGCGCTGCGCGCTGGCACACTGGCGCCACGCTGCGCAGCCGCTAGCGCTTCATCCCCGCCCGACGACGAAGGACTCCCGATGCCCCTGACCCTCGACCAAGCCAACCGCATCATCGCCGCTGCGCTGGCACGCTCCACCGAGTCGGGCTACAGGCCGATGGCGGTGGTGGTGCTCGACGACGCCGGCCACGTCAAGGCGGTGCAACGACAAGACGGCGCCAGCATGCTGCGTGTCGACATCGCCACCGGCAAGGCGTGGGCCGCGGTGGGCATGGGCGTGTCGTCGCGCGCGCTGACGCAGCGCGCGAAGGACCTGCCCGCGTTCTTCAACGCCGTGGCCGCCAGCGCGCAGGGCAAGTTCATCCCGCAGACCGGCGCCGTGCTGATCAAGGACCCGGGCGGCGCGGTGATCGGCGCCGTCGGCGCCAGCGGCGGCAGCGGCGACGAAGACGAGCTGATCTGCGCGGCCGGCGTCGAATCGGTCGGCATGGTGGTCGGCTGAAACGCAGCCGCCTGGCGCCCGCCGCGCGCCGGGTACAGTGACCCACCGACCAACGGAGCCGTGATGGACATCCCTGCCAAGCCACCCGTGGGCGCCTTCGACGGCGGCGCCGTCTTCATCGACGGGCACTACGCGCCGCTGTCCGAGGGCAAGATCTCGCTCTTCGACTGGGGCTTCACGCGCTCCGACGCCACCTACGACGTCGCCAGCGTGTGGAACGGCGCGTTCTTCCGCCTGGCCGACCACATCGACCGCTTCTTCGCCAGCCTGGCGACGCTGCGGCTGGCGATTCCGGTCGACCGTGAGCAGCTGCGCCAGATCCTGCACGGCTGCGTGCGCGCCGGCGGCCTCAAGGACGCCTACGTCGCGATGGTGTGCACGCGCGGCGTGCCGCCGCGCGGCGCGCGCGACCCGCGGCTGGCGCAGAACCGCTTCTACGCCTACGCGCTGCCCTACGTGTGGATCGCGCCGCCCGAGAAGCAGCAGGCTGGCATCGACCTGCACATCAGCGAGCGGCGGCGCATTGCGCCGGAATCGGTGGACCCGCGCGTCAAGAACTACCACTGGATCGACCTCGTGCAGTCGATGTTCGACGCCTACGAGCGCGGCCACGACACGAGCTGCGTCGTCGATGCGCAGGGCAACGTCACCGAAGGCCCGGGCTTCAACGTGTTCATGGTCAAGGACGGCGTCGTGCACACCGCCGACAGCGGCGTGCTCGAAGGCATCTCGCGACGCACCGCGATCGAGCTGTGCCAACGGTTGAGCATTCCCTTGCGCATCGCTCCGCTGCCCGCGGCCGACGTGCGCAATGCCGACGAGGTGTTCATCACCTCCACCGGCGGCGGCATCCTCTCGATCGCCCGCATCGATGGCCAACCGGTGCGCCAGTTCCCCGGGCCGGTGACGCAGCGCCTGCACGACGCCTACTGGGCGATGCGCGAGGAGCCGGCGTACCGCGATGCGGTGGACTACCGGTAGGGGCCGTCGCGCGGCGGCCCGTCGCGGTCATTCGACGATGCCGGCTCAGCAGCGTCAGCGATAGCCGGGCGGCGCGACGAAGCCACCGAACTCGCGCTCGGCCAACGCTGCAAATGCGAGCGGGGTGCGATCTTCAAGATGGGGGCCGATGACCTGCACACCGACCGGCAGACCGTCTTCCGACCGTTCCACCGGCATCGCAGTGGCGGGCAGACCCGCCCCGCTCGCCAACCCGGCCCACGCGAGCGCGGCATCGATGTAGGGCTGCGGCTGGCCGTCGATGACGAGCTGCCGCTTCTCGAACGGCATCGAGTGATCGTGCTCGAAGGCCACGGTGGCGAACGGCGGGCACAGCACGAGGTCGAACTCGCGGAAGAACTGCCGCCATTGCTCGCGCAGCCGCCTGCGTGCACCATCGGCGGCCACCCACTCGCGATGGCTCATCACCGCAGCACGGACACGTTCTGCCGGGAGCGAGCGGTCGGTGCTCGGCAGGCTCGACGCAATGGTCTGGACAGTGCCATACAGCTCCGGGGGCCAGAATGACCCGGTACTGGCGAGCAGCAGGCGCACGTAGAGACGCGTCGCGTCGTCCAGCGACGGCAACAGCGGGCTCGAGCGTTCGACCTTCACGCCGGCCTTGACCAACCTCTCGGACAGGCGCGCCAATGCCTTGCCGATCGCACCCGCAGTGGGCGACAGCGGGTGTGCATCGAGCATCAACACCCGGAAGCCGCTCAGGCGCTCATGCCGGGGCGGTGGCAACGCCAGCCGGTAGCCGACGCCAGCCGACCATTCGTCGGGCCCTGCCAGTACGTCCATCGCCAGCGCGAGATCGGCCGCAGTGCGTGCCATCGGACCGACCACTGCGAGGTCGGATTCGCCGGCCAGCGCGGGCAAGCCCGGCGGTATGTGCCCGCGCGTCGGCACCAGATCGAGCGTCGGCTTGTGGGCGAACACGCCGCAGAAGTGCGCTGGCACACGCAGCGAGCCGCCCAGGTCGGAGCCGACCGAGAGCGCTCCGTAGCCGGCGGCCAGCGCCGCGGCCGACCCACCGGAACTGCCGCCCGGGGTCAGCGCCGGATTCCACGGATTGTTCGTGGTGCCGTACACGTCGTTGTAGCTCTGCCAATCGCTCAGCAGCAGCGAAACGTTCGTCTTGCCCAGCACCACGGCCCCGGCGGCCTTGAGCCGCGCGACCGCCAGCGCGTCTTCCTTCGCAATCCATCCCTTGCGTTGAGGCAGGCCCCAGGTCGTCGGCAGCCCGGCGACGTTGAAGCTCTCCTTGATCGTCACCGGCACTCCCAGCAACGGACGGCGGTCGCCGCGTGCAAGTGCCGCATCGGACTCGCGTGCGGCAGCGCGGGCATCCTCGAAGCTGCGCACGCAGATGGCATTGAGCCTGGCATCGAAGCGCTCGATGCGGCCGATGGCCTCGTCGGCCAATTCGAGCGACGAGACCTTGCGCGCACGCAAGGCCTCGACCATCCCCAGCGCACTGTCGTAGGCCGCATCGGCCGTGCGGGCAGGCGCAAGACGAGTGGCCGCAAGTCCACAGGCCAGCCCGACACCGGACACGAACTGGCGTCGATCGAAGGTGAGCATGGAGATCCTCCTCTTGCCGCCCTGCCGGGTCGGTTGGCATAACTTACACCGGGCGCGTGCACCAGGTCGAACGCGACAAAGCCTGAACTCACCGATTTCGCGCATCGGAAGCACGCTCGCGAGTCGCCCTGACCCACCGCGGACCGGCGACGCAGCGCCTGCACGATGCCTGCTGGGCGATGCGCGAGGAGCCGGTGTACCGTGATGCGGTGGACTTACCGGTAGAGGCCGGCGGCAGGGGCGACCGGGGCGAAAGCTCGACGCCTCACGACGGTGTCGAGGGCTGGCGAGGCGGCCCGCCGAGTACCGCCCGAAGCAGCGCGGGGTTGCGCAGCTGACCCCACAAGACGCGGCCACGCTGATGTGGATGTTCACCAGCCGGGAGGTCTACGACAAGCTCGTGCACGAGTCCGAATGGACGGCCGACAGGTTCCAGACCTGGCTGGGGCAGACCTTGATCGACCCCTTGACGGACGAGTCACGCCGGTCAGGTTAGACCGACGCTTCGCGCGAGAACGTCGCAGTGACCGCGCGCACGAATCTGAACAGAAGCTTGCTGCCAGCCCGGCAGCGCCGATCCGCCGAACCGGAACCCTCACCCGTGCCCGCGGCCACACGGCGTCAAGTTAGGGACGCGCGCACGGCACGGGTTGACGCTCGGCATGCCCATTCCGAGACTTGCCCATCCGGTGCGCGAATGCGGCGATGGGGAGATGGCGATGACTTCGACCACGGTTCGACAGGTCAACGGCAGTCTGGTCGTCGTGGCGCGCCGTGGTGACGCAAAGACACTGCTCGCGTTCGACATCTCGCAGCAGGCGGACCGCGGGCGTCTCGCCGGCTTCACGATCGAGGTGAGGCCCGATGGCAGACCGTCCTATTTCCTGTGGAACAAGCTGCAGTTCGAACGCCCGGAGGTGCACGCACGAGTCGCGGCCGAACCGGCGTTCTCCACGGTCACTGCCCCGCTGCACAGGTTTCGCTGGGTGCACGTGCCAGGCAGCGACCACCAGGGACTGAAGCCGCCGTTCGGCCGCTACGCCTACACGGTGACGCCGCGCT
>DATJYZ010000116.1:0-3891 GCA_035499355.1 Burkholderiaceae bacterium
CCGCATCGGCCAGTGCGCGTTCGGCGGCCAGCTGCCGGTTGGCGCGCCGCATGAAGCGGTGGTACGACCACAGCGCCAGCGCCGCGGCAGCCGCGCACACGGTGAGCGCCCCGAAGGCCTGGCTCTGCACGCGCAGCATCGCCAGCGCCAGCGTGCTGATCGTCAGCACGGTCGCCGCCGCGGCCAGTGCGAGCACGGCGTCCCGCGGCGCGTCGGGCCGCCCGCGACGCCACAACAGCAGCGTCGGCAGCAGCGCGACGGCGATCAGCAGCATGTTGAGCAGCCGCGACGGTGGGCTCAGCACCTCGTCGGCCGCCAGCAAGCTGGTGGTGGCGGCCAGCAGCTGCGTGCCGGGCAGTGGCCCGCGCGGCGTGATCGCATGGTCGGCCAGGAATGCGCTGCTGCCGACGAACACGACGCGGCCGGCGAACCGGTCGCGCAGCGTCGGGTCGTCGGTGCTGCCCAGCGCCGCCGCGCCGACGCGCGTGAACGCGGTGGTGGCGATCGCCTGGCGCGGCGGCAGATGCAGCACGACGCGCCCCTGCGCGTCGACCGGCCAGCGGTGCGCGCCGAAGCGGTAGTGGCCATCGCCGTACTCGAGCGCCGCGTCGGGCTGCAGCGCCTGCAGCACCGCCAGTGGCAGCGACTCCAGTGCGCGTCCCTGAACCGCGTCCAGCAGCGGCATGCGGCGCAGGCGACCGTCGTCGTCGAGCTGCACCGACACCACGCCCACCGCCGGCCGGGCGCCTTGCGCGGCGAGCAGCGCGGGAGTGGGCAGCGCCAGCGCGGGCCAGTCGATGTGCGGCCAGGAGGCCGGCAGCGCAGTGCCGAACTGCCGCAGTTGGTCGCGCGCGCCGGTGTCGCTGTCGACCGCCTCGCGCAGCGCGCCGGCGGCCAGGACCACTCGGCCGCTGCGCTCGATGCTGCGCGCCAGCTGCGCGTCGCCGTCGCGCGCATCGGCGAAGACGATGTCGAACACCACCAGCTTCGCGCCCAGCTCGAGCAGGTAGTCGGCCAGCAGCGCGTAGGTGTCGCGCCGGTACGGCCACGAGCCGAGCTTCGACTGCAGCGTGCGGATCGACGCGTCGTCGATGTCGATCACCGCCACGTCGTTACGCGGCGGGTCGTGCAACGCCAGCTGCATCTGCGAATCGAGCAGCGCGTACGACAGCCGCTGGACCAGCGGCGTCAGCGACAGCAGCCACGCGAGCAACAGCGCCAGCGGCGCCACCCACAACAGCCGGTGCGGCGCGTCTGCGGGCCCCTGCGCCGGCGGGGCGACGGTGCGCGTCGGCCCGCTCTCCGAGGAGGGCACGCTCGTGCTCATAGCGAGAGCACCAGCGGCACCAGCAACAGCAGCCACCACCAGTTGAAGCGCTGTGGAACCTCGACCTGCTGCGCGTCACCGTACGGGCCCTCGAAGCCGTTCGCATCGATGGTGCGGACGCGCAGGTAATACACGCCGGGCTTCGGATCGGGGATCACTGCCTCGGGCTTGAGCACCGGACCCTGGGCCACGATGTCGGCGAACGCCGCATCGCGGGCCACCTGGTAGTGGTAGCGCGCACCGGCACTGGCGCGCCAGCGGAACACCAGCCCGCGCTCGCCGATGGCCGGCGGCTCGAGCTGCGGGCTCGACGGCGAGGGCTTGGGCTTGACGCTGAAGGCGAGGGTGTCGCTCCACGGGCCCTGGTCGTCGCCCGGCGCGATCGCCGCGAGCCGCCAGTGGTAGTCGCCCGGCGGCAGCTCGAGCTCGAGCTGCGTGTCCTTCAAGTCGCTGCGATCGAGTTGCGGCTGCTCCAGCTCGCTCGACGGCCCGAGCTGCAGCCGCACGCGCTCGGCGCCCGGCGCGCGCGCCCAGCGCAACAGCACGCGCTCGCCATACACCGTGCCATCGGCCTGCGGCTCGTTGGCGAACGGCGGCTCCGGCCGTGCCTTGACGACCACCGGCGCGGTGGCGTCGCGCCCCTCGAGGCCGTCGGTATCGATGCCGCGTACGCGCAGCGTGTAGCGGCCATCGGCCACCTCGGTCCAGGTTGCGGCCGCCTGCTCGAAGCGGCCGTCGAGCACCGGCTGGTCGACGGTGTCGGGCATCAGCACCTGCGCGCGGTAGGCCGTCGCGCCGTCGAGCGGCGGCCACTGCAGTCGCAGCGGAAAGCGCTCGATGCGCGGCTGCGACGCAGCCAGCGCCGGCGGCTCGAGCAACCGCCGCGGCGACTGCACCGCCTGCCCGCCTCGCGCCACCGCGCCGAAGCCGGCGTCGACGCGCTGCTCCGCGGCGCTTCCGGCGCCGGCGGCGACGCTGCCTTCGAGCACCTCGACATGCGAGCCCGCGTCGCCGGCGCTCCGCACGCGGAACTGCGTGCCGCGCACCCCGAGATTCATCGCCGGCGTGTCGATCCGAAAGCGCTGCGGCCCGGCGCCGGCCGGCACGACGCGCGAGTCGGTGCCGCCCTGGTCGAGCTTCAGGCGCGTATCGACGACACCGCTGCGCCCGCGCAGCAGCAGCTGCACGATCGTCACCTTGCTGTCGGGCTCGATCAGCACGCGCGTGCCGTCGACCAGCCGCAGCGTCAGCGCCGACGGCGGGGCGCCGGTGAGGACGCTGTCGCCTGGGCGCAACTGCGTGCCGACGGTCAGCGGCTCGGCCAGCGGCGCACCGGCGCGCTCGGCGCGCACCTGCCCGACCTGGTACACGACCTCGGCCACGGTGGCCTCGGTGCGCAGCCAGGCCACCGGCAGGCGCAGCGTGGTGCCGGGCAGCAGGCGATACGGATCGGCCACGTGATTGAGGCGCTGCACGCGTTGCCAGCCGATGCCCGGCTGCAGCAGCTCGTGGCTGATGGCGATCAGCGTGTCGCCGCGCGCGACCTGGTAGGTCCAGACCGCGTCGTCGGCCGGCGGGGCCGAAGCGGTCGCGCACGAGGCCGCCAGCCACATCGCCAAGAGCAATACGGGCCTCCAGCGCGAGCGCATCGGCTCATCATATCGAGCCGGTGAGGGCGGGCGCATGGCACACTGGATCGACGCTCGACCCGGATCGGGCCGCCGCAACCCGCCCCCAGGAGGAGACGCCGATGCTGACGATGGAGAAGACGGCCGACTACGTGAAGCGCTGGGTCGCCGCGTTCGAGTCGAAGGACCTCGATCGCGTTCTGGACTTCTACTCCAACGACGTGATCTTCCACTCCCCGCTGGTTGCGCGGCTGAGCCATGACCCCAGCGGCACCGTGCAGGGCAAGGCGGCGCTTCGCGCCTACGTGAAGAAGGGCTTCGAGGTCTTCGACCACATCAAGTTCACCGTGCTCGACGTGCTGCGCGGCGTCGACAGCATCGCGATCCACTACAAGGGGATCACGGGAACGCACGTCGTCGAGGTGCTGTTCTTCGACAAGAACGGCATCGTCCGCGAGTCGTACGTGCACTACGCGTTGCCTGACTAGCAACGGAGTTCCAGTATCTCCTGATCTGCGCTGCCGGCGCTTCGCCGAAGGAGAGCGGGTAGCATCGTTGCGATGCTCTTCGACCCGGCACGCCACGAGCCGCTCGCCCCGTCGGATGCAACCTGGGACGCGCCTCGCGCCCGAGGCTGCATCTCCGCCATCGTCCGCGACACCGAAGCGCGCTTTCGCCCGGGCCTCGGCTGGCCGATGCATCCGCTCGACGCCGAGCCCGGCGACTCGCTGGAAGCGGGCAACCCGTCGCTCTACTTCGGTGACTGCGGTGTCCTGTGGGCACTGCACCACTTGCACGCGGCCGGCGCCACGGAGTTGACGCGCCCATGGCCCATCGACCCTCAATGGCTCATGCAGCGCACGCGCGATTGGCTGAAGGAACGAGCCGAGCGCGAGCGCGCGTCATTCATGATGGGCGAGACGCCTGTCCGGCTGC
>DATJYZ010000117.1:0-9752 GCA_035499355.1 Burkholderiaceae bacterium
ACGCCCTGGTGGCCGAGGCGCTGGCCGGCAACCGCGACCTCGCGCGTGCGATGGCGCGTATCGACGAGTCGCGCGCCGCGCTGCGCGCCGCGCGCGCCAACCAGATGCCCGACGTCAGCGCCAACCTGTCGGGCAGCCGCCAGCACTTCGGGCCCAATGCGCCGCTCACGATCGGTGGTGGCGAGCTCACCTACAACGACTTCCGCGCCAACCTGGCAGTGAGCTACGAGCTCGACCTGTGGTCGCGCGCAGCCAACCTCAGCGCCGCCTCGCGCGACGAGCTGCTGGCCACGGAGTACGCGCGCGACACGCTGCGCACCGCGCTGGTGGCGCAGGTGGTGCAGTCGTACGCCACGCTGCAGTCGCTCGACGCGCAGGTGGTGCTCTACGGCCAGGCGGTGCAGGCGCAACGCGACAGCCTGCGGCTGCAGCGCCTGCGCTTCGACGCCGGCGACATCTCCGAGCTCGACATCCAGCAGCTCGACGCCGAGCTGATCGACAACGAGGCGCAGCTGCCCAAGCTCGATCGCGCCCGCGGCGACGCCGAGCGCGCGCTCGCGCTGGTGCTCGGCCGCTCGCCGAAGGCGCTGGTCGAAGGCAACGTGGCGCGCGCCGGCACGTTCACGCTGCGCGCCAGCGGCGTGCCCGAGGGCCTGCCGTCCGACCTGCTGCTGCGCCGCCCCGACGTGCAGGCCGCCGAGGCGCGGCTGCGCGCCGCCGGCGCGCGCATCGATGCCGCGCGCGCGGCGTATTTTCCGGGCATCACGCTGACCGCGGCGTACGGCGCCAACAGCACGCAGCTGAACAACCTGTTCGACGGGCCGTCGCTGGCGTGGAACGTCGGCGCCGCGCTGACGCAGCCGATCTGGGACGGCGGGCGCATCGGCGCGCAGTACGACGCCACGGTGGCGCGGCGCAAGCAGGTGGAGCTCGACTACCGCGACAGCGTGACCGTCGCCTTCAAGGAAGTGCGCGACGCACTGAGCGCCTACGGCGAGGCGAGCAACACGCTGCAGGCCGGCCAGCGCCGCGCGCAGGCGCTGGTGCGCGCAGCCGACCTCACGCGCATCCGCTACGACGGCGGGCAGTCGAGCCGCCTCGACGTGATCAATGCCGACCGCCTGGCGCTGACCGCGCAGGCGCAGACCGCCGACGCCGCCCGCGCGTTCACATCGGCGCAGGCCGACGTGTTCCGAGCCCTCGGCGGAGGGTGGAAGCCGCCGACGAACAACTGAGGCTGCGGCGGCCGGAAGGCCGCCCGCGAACGACCGACGCTGCGGCGGCCGCGGGGTTGGGCGGCTGCCGATATGCAGAATTACTGCAATGCCGTAGAATTCAGGGCATCGTGCGAGCCGCCGTCACTATCACCAGCCGCGGGGTCATCACCCTGCCGGCCAAGCTGCGCAGGGCGCTCGGCCTGAAGGCCGACGACCAATTGATCGCCGAGACCACGCCGCACGGCCTGCTGCTGCGCCCGGCCGTCACGCTGCCAGTGGAGCTGTACGCCGACGAACGGGTGCGTGAGTTCGACCAGGCCGAGGCGGAGCTGGCTGCCGAGCTGCCAGCCGGGCCGGCGCTTGCGCCGCGCGGCGCGAAGGCAAAGGCCCGGCGCTAGTCGCCCGACGCGGGTGCGCGGTGCGCATCTTCCTCGACGCCAACATCCTGTTCTCGGCGGCGAAGTCGGCCGGTGCCGTGCGGCGCCTGCTGTCGTTGGCCGAGGCAGCCGGCCACACGCTGTGCGCCGATGCGTACGTCGCCGCCGAAGCGCACCGCAACCTGCAGATCAAGGCACCGGATGGGTTGATCGTCCTCGATGCGATCCTGCAGCGCATCGAGCTGGCGGGCTTTCAGGTATCGGCCCTGCCCGACGACCCGGCTGCAGGGCTGCCCGACAAGGACCGGCCCGTCCTCGCCGCGGCCGTGCGCTTGCGCTGCGATGCCCTCGTCACCGGCGACCGCACCCACTTCGGCCGCCTGTATGGCAAGGCGATCCAAGGGATGACGGTGCGCTCGCCGCTGCAGCTGGCGAAGGCGTTGGGCCTCCTGGGTATGGCCGCCGAGGACTAGTCGCCGAACACGTCCTTGTACGAGGTGTACATCGTCAGCATCAGCAGCGGCCACAGCACCAGCCAGCCGAGACCGAACGGGATCGTCGCGATGATCGACGCGATGATGTAGATGATGCCCCACAGCAGGAAGGGCACCACGTTCTTCAGGCTGGCGGAGAAGCTGAGCTTCATCGCATCGACCGGTGCCACGCCGCGCAACGCCACCAGCGGCGGCGCGAACCACAGCGCCATCGTCACCAGCGTGAGCAGCGCCAGGCCGACCAGCATCGCCAGCAGGCCGATGCCCATGCCGGCCATCATGCCGCGGCCGCTGCCCATCATGCCGCCGGCCAGCATGCCCACCGCGCCGCCGAAGCCGAGCACACCCATGACGCCGACGATGACCACCATCGCGATCAGGAACATCACGCCGACGACGATCAACGGCGTCAGGCGCTCGCCCTTGAAGGCGGTGAACAGATCGTTCACCTCGATGCTTGCGCCGCTCGCCTGCTTCTTGGCGGCCATCATCCAGCTGCCGCTGAACACCGGCAGCAGCAGCACCGACGCCAGCTGACCGACCAGCGGGATGATCGCCAGCACGAACAGGATGATGAACAGGATCAGCCCCAGCACCACCCAGATGGCGGCGTTCTTGGTGAACATCGCCCAGGCATCGGTCCACCAGGTGACGCCGCGGCCGCTGTCGACGGCACGCGGCTGGTTGGGGTCGGTGCCGCTCGTCAATGCGCCATCCATCGCTGGCCCTCCTGTGGTGGTCGCGGTCGCTGCCGCGGCGGCATTGTGCGCCGCCGGGTCGGCCGCGGCCAGCGCGCCCTGCGGCGATCGATGACCCGGCGGCCGGCGGGCCCAACGGCGCAGGCCCATACTCGCGCCCCATGAAGGCCATCGCCTACACGCGCACCGGCCCGGCGGCCGAGGTGTTGCAGCTCGTCGATCTGCCGACGCCCGAGCCGGGCCCTGGCGAAGTGCGGGTGCGCGTGCGCTGGTCGGGCGTGAACCCGAGCGACGTCAAGTCGCGCGCCGGCCTGCGCACCAAGACGCTGGCGTTCGCGCAGATCGTGCCGCACAGCGATGGTGCCGGCGAGATCGACGCCGTCGGCGCCGGCGTCGGCGCCGAACGCATCGGCCAGAGTGTGTGGCTGTGGAACGGTGCGTGGCAGCGTGCGCACGGCACCGCGGCGCAGTGGATCGTGCTGCCGGCGGCGCAGGCGGTGCCGCTGCCGCCCGGCGTGTCGGGCGAGACGGCGGCGTGCCTGGGCATCCCGGCGCTGACCGCGTTGCACGCGGTGTTGATGGACGGTGGCGTCGCCGGCAAGCGCGTGCTGGTGGCCGGCGGCGCCGGTGCCGTGGGCCACTACGCGGTGCAGTTCGCGCGCAAGCTCGGCGCCGCGCAGGTGGTGGCCACGGTGAGCAGCGCGGCCAAGGCGCATCTGGCCATCACGGCCGGCGCCGATGCGACCATCGACTACAAGCGCGACGACGTCGCCGCGTGCGTCGCGGCGCTCACGGAGAAGGCGGGGTTCGACCGCATCGTCGAGGTCGATGCCGCCGCCAATCTGGCGAGCGACCTCGCCCTGCTCGCGCCGGGTGGCGACGTCGCCATCTACGGCAGCGGCGCGGCCGAGGTGGCGCTGCCGTTCTTCCCGGCGATCGTGCGCAACGCGACGCTGCGCTGCTTCATCGTCTACAACCTCGCAAAGGCCGACCGCGAGCGCGCCATCGCCACGCTGACGCCCTGGCTGGCACGCGGCGAGCTGCAGCACAACGTGTTCGAGCGCCTGTCGCTGGCCGAGTGCGCCCGCGCGCACGAGATCGTCGAGAGCGGGCGGGCGATCGGCAACGTGGTGCTGCGCGTCGACTGACGCCGCCGCCCGCCGTCGGCGCGAGGGCCTCTCAGTTGGGCAGCGGCCACACGGCGAGGAAGCGGCCGGTGGTCTGGTAGTGCGCGTTGGGGTGGTACTGGCGCACGCCTTCGTGGCCCTTCTTGCCGTGGATGTGGTCGTCGCGCGCGGCGTCCTTGCCGTCGTAGACGACCGGGTTGTTCTTGTCGTTCATCGGCTGCTGGTGCGAGACATCGATGCGGATGTACGCGCCCTTGAACGTCTTGGCGATCTCCTTGTCGCGGCCGTCGTCGTTGGTGCCGTGCACGTAGATCACCTTGTCGACGTGCTTGCCGTTGTCGGTGTGGCCCCAGGCCACCACCGCGTACTGCGAGCCGTACAGGCAGTCGTGCAGCTCGAGGCGGCTGGCGCGCAGCGAGTTGCCCGACGGGTCGTCGTGCATCAGCTTCTGGATCGCCTCGCCGCCGCGCGAATGGAACGACACGGTCTCGCGGCCGACCTTGGCGATGCCGGCGGCCTTCAGCGCATCGTCGGTGGTGCGCGCCTGGCTCTGCACGTTGCCCCAGTCGGCGCGGTAGGCGTTGTCGTGCGTGGGCGAGTCCACCGTCGGCGTGGCGCTGCGGCACTCGGGCAGCACGAACACCGTCTGCGGGTCGCGCGCCACGGTCTCGCGGATGCGCGAGTTCTGCCCGGCCTTGGAGCCTTGCGGGTCGGCCACGGTGGCGTTGTCGCCGTGGTAGTGGGTGTGGATGCGCGCCGGCAGCTTGGGGTCGAAGCCCGGGCCCATCAGCGTCATCGTCGGCTCGCCGCCGTTGCCGGCGTTGAGCGTGACGACGATGCGCGCGCCCTTGGCCAGCAGGTCGCCGTAGGACGCCTTGGCGTTCTCGATCGTGTGGCCGAGGCGCTGCTGCGCCGGATCGCAGCTGTTCTTCAGCGCATCGATGTCGGCCTGCGACGTCTTGGCGACGTCGTAGACGCGGCTGCTCGCGTCGGCCACCGCGCAGCCCTTGGCGTGCGCGCCGGCCACCGTGCCGGCCTGCGCGACGAACTGCTGTTGCTGCGCCAGCGGGTGCAGGTCGTGCGACACGCCCAGACGCGCGAGCGATGCGCCGCCTTCTCCGGCCAGCGCGCCGGCGCCGGCACCGAGGGCGTCGCCGAGGGTGGGGATGGGGTCGAGCGGGGCGGCGGGCTGCGCCAGCATCTGCGTGGCACCGGTGCTCACCAGGGACAGGAAGGTCATCGGGTACTCCAGGCGTGAGCCCGCCCAACGGACGGGTGAGCCGATGTGTGCGCTCCGGGCGCGCCTGGGTTCAAGCCAAATTTCGGCACCACGCTGTCCGGCCGCGGCGCCGGATTGCGTGCGCCTGTGTTGCCGGCGGCCTGCGCGGCGTTCAGGCTGCGCGCTTCAGCGTGCGCAGCATCTGCTCGTGCATCGCGTCGACCGCCCCGGCGCCGGCCGAGGCGCGGCTGCGCAGCAGCGCCACCTGCAGCAGCGGCAGGCTCGGCAGGCCGTGGCGCTCCTGCAGCAGCTGCAGGCCGGTGGGCATGCTGCAGCGGGTGAGCGCGGCCACCGCCAGGCCGCTTTCCACCGCGGCCAGGTGGCCGGGCAGGCTCGAGCTGTTGTAGACGATGCGGTAGCGGCGCTTGTGCCGCGCCAGCGCGGCCAGCGCGTCGCGCCGCGCCAAGCTGCCGGGCTCGTAGACCGCGACCGGCAGCGGGTCGCGCCGCCACACCTCGTGCTGCGCGGCGCCCACCCACACCAGGGGCTCGTGGAACAGCAGCGTGCCGCGGTCGGGCTTGTCGCGCGTGACCACCGCGAGGTCGAGCTCGCCGCGCTGCACCTTGGGAATCAGCAGCGTCGATTGCTCGCACACCAGCGTCAGCTCGACGCCGGCGTGGCGCGTGGCGAAGCTGCGCAGCACGGGGGTCAGGTAGGCGATCGCGTAGTCGTCGGGCACGCCGAGCCTCACCTGGCCGCTGATGGCGGCGCCTTTGATCGCCGCCTGCGCCTCGCCGTGCAGCTCGAGCAGGCGCCGCGCGTAGCCGAGCAGCTCCAGCCCGGTGGGCGTGAGCTGCAGGTGGCGTGGCCCGCGCGTGAGCACGGAGCGGCCCGTCGCGTCCTCGAGCTTCTTGAGCTGCATGCTCAACGCCGACTGCGAGCGGTGCACCAGCGGCGCCGCGGCGGTCAGCGAGCCGGCGTCGACCACCGCGACGAAGGCGCGCAGCCAGTCGAGTTGCAGGTCGGCGGCGGGCATGGCGGCTCCGAGTATTCGAGAATCGAATGGTAGCCGCCTGAACATTGCGCTGGTCGAATCGATGCACGCGCGGCACATTCGCGCCACCATGGCATCGACCTCGATCTCCCCCCGCGCCGGAGCGGCGGGCGCCGCGCCCGGCAGCCGCGCGGTCGCATCGGAACGCTCGGGCGTCGCGCTGATGGTCGGCGGTGGCCTGCTGCTCGGCACGCTCGGCGTGTTCGTCCAGGAGGCCGGCCAGCATCCGCTGACCACCGTGTGGTTCCGCTGCGCGTTCGGCCTGCTGGCGTTGTGGCTGTGGGGCGCGGCGAGCGGGCGGCTCGCCGAGCTCAGGCTGCGCGGTGCCGCGCTGGCCGCGGCATTGGCCGCCGGCGCGCTGATGGTCGCCAACTGGGCACTCTTCTTCGCCGCCATCCAGCGCACGTCGATCGGCGTGGCCACGGTGGTGTTCCACGTGCAGCCATTGTGGGTGCTGGCGTTCGGCGTCTGGTGGCTGCGCGAGCCGGTGTCGCGCCGCCAGGGCGCATCGGTGCTGCTGGCTTTGCTCGGCCTGGCACTGGCCAGCGGGCTGCCCGACGGCGAGGCCGCCGGCCGCGGCCTGTCCGGCAGCTACGCGTGGGGCGTGCTGATGTGCCTCGGTGGCTCGCTGAGCTATGCCGGTGTCACCTTGATTGCCAAGTTGGCCATGGGTGTCGGGTCGTTCGCGCTAGCGGGGTGGCAGTGCGCCGTCGGCACGCTGGCGTTGGCCGCCTGGCCGCTCGTGCACGGCTGGCCGGCTGCGGGCACGACGTGGGCCTGGCTGGCCGGGCTCGGGGTGATCCACACCGGCCTCGCCTACGTGGTGCTCTATGCCGGCATGGCGCGCCTGAGCGCGAGCCGCATCGCGCTGCTGCAGTTCGTCTACCCGGCTGCGGCGGTGGCGATCGACTGGCTGGTCTACGGCCGCGCGTTGAGCGTGATGCAGGTCACCGGCGTCGGGTTGATGACCGCGGCGCTGGTCGGGATCCGCAGCCGCGCATAAGGTTCTGGGATTAGCATTGCGCCGCCGGAGGGCGCGCGATGGCGGTCCACTTTGTGATGCTTCCGATCGAGGGCGGCCAGGCGCACGTGGCGGTCAACCCCGAGCTCGTGCGCTGCGTGCAGCCCAAGAGCGCGACCCAGGCGGAGGTCTGCTTCGACGACCGGCACTGGCTGGTGGTCGACAAGACGATGGAGCAGGTGGTGCGCGATCTCGAGATCGCGGGGCGGTAGCGACGATGCCCGACGACTACCGTCCGACCCAGCCGGGAGACGCGTTCGAGGCCACGGTGCAATTGCCGCCGGACGACTACGACGTGCCGCCCGAGCCGCTGCCCGAGATGCCGCCGGCCGAAGAAGGCCCGCGGCGCAGCTCGCTGGTGTGGGTCGGCATCGTGGTGGTGGTGTTCATGGCGGTGCCGCTGCTGGCGAGCCTGTCGACGCGCACCGCGCCGCGTGCCAAGGCGCCTGCGGCCAGCGAGCCGGTGGCCGCCGTGGAGCCCGACGCTGCGTCGCCGGCGGCAGCGCCGGCGGAGCGCAGCGCGCCGGCGGCACCGATTCCGGATCGGCCCGCGCCGATGCCGGCGCGCGCGCTGGCCGATCCGCAGCGCCAGGTGGTCACCAAGTGCATCGACCGCGGCCGCGTGGTCTACACGCAGACCGGCGAATGCACCGGCAGCATGACCGCGGTGCCGATCGACACCAGCAAGAACGTCGTCGGCCCCGGCCGCGACGGCACGCGGCAGTAGCGCCGCGCGCCGACCCGGGCGCTGCGCGCTACTTGGCGCGGCCGTACTTGGCGGTGAAGCTCGCGGCGCCGAGCTTGTTGGCGTTGATCATGAAGCCCACCAGCGCCGCCGTGCCGCCGGCCGGGATGTCGAGCTTGTCGGTCTTCAGCGCGTAGACGGTGAAGATGTAGCGGTGCGGCTTGTCGCCCGGCGGCGGGCAGGCGCCGCCGAAGCCGGGCGCGCCGAAATCGGTATTGCCCTGCGCGCTGCCGGCGGGCAGCCCCTTGCCGTCGGCCGTGCCCGCGCCCTCGGCGAGCTCGTTCGCGTTGCCGGGGATGTTGTAGACCACCCAATGCCACCAGCCCGAGCCGGTGGGTGCATCGGGGTCGTAGACGGTGAGCGCGAAGCTCTTGGTACCGGCCGGGGCGCCGCTCCACTTGAGCGCGGGCGACACGTTCTTGCCGGTGCAACCGAAGCCGCTGAACACCTGGGCGTCGGTGAGCATGCTGCCGGGTTTGATGGTCGGGCTCATCAGCTTGAACTCCGCGGCGTTGGCGCTGCCGAGGGCGGCGAGCGCGAACGCGCTGGACAGTGCCAGCGAACGGGGGCGAAGGGTCATCGTGGGCTCCTGGTGGGGGTGGAAGGGCTACTGCCGTTGGCGCGGCCGCTCTCGGCCGCGATGCTGTCGTGGTGTACGCCGGATCGGCGCGGCCGCGTCCGCTCACGGCGCGATCACCCAGGCGCCGCGCACGCCCGGCGTCTCGTCGGGCAGCGGCTGGCCGTTGCGCACGCGGCGCTGCTCCGGCGCCTCGTGCCAGTACAGCACGGTGCGGATGTCGCGCAGCACGTTGGCGTCTTCGGCCACGTAGCTGTGGCCGAGGCGGAACAGGCTCCAGCCGCGCACGCGCACGGTGTCGATGCCCGGCAGCACCAGCACCGGCGGCGCGCCGCCGGCGCGTGCCTCGGCGGTGGCCCACTCGAGCGCGAGCAGCGCCTTGTCCTGGTCGGCCACGTACAGCGTGGTGTGCTCGGCGGCCAGCGGATAGATGCTCGCCAGCTGCGCGAACGAGCGCACGTCGACGTCGGGCGCGGCGAGGAAGATCTGTCCGAAGCGCACGCCGGTGCGCAGCGCGGCCTGCGTGGTGGCTCGGTGCATCGCCGCCAGCAGTCCGCGGTTGCCCATGCTGTGCGCGATCAGGTGCACCTTGCCGCGCTCGACCAGCGTGGTGGTCCGGACCAGGAAGTCGGCCAGCATCTGCTCGCTGGCCTCGATGCGCGTGAGGTCGTTGGCGTAGGCGGTGATGTTGGCCAGCGACGGCCAGCTGTAGAACGCGGTGATGCCCGGCACCTTGAGGTCGAAGCCGAGCTGCGCCGCGCGCTTGGCGGCCTCGTCGAAGGTGGTGTTGAAGCCGTGGATGTAGACCAGCACGTTGCGGTCGCTCGGGTCGAGCCTGGCGAGGAAGCTGCGCACGTCGCGCACGAAGGCGTCTTCGCTCAGCGCCGTGGCCGGATCGAGCACGAGGCGGTCGTCGACGCCGGTCAGCAGACGGCGCCACAGCGGCGAGCCGAGTTCGCCCGGCCGGTGCGAAAGCGGGATGCGCACAATGCGCTTGCCGTAGTGCAGCTGGTCGTCGGGTTCGGCGCCGAAGCCGAGCGCCGGGTTGTTGCGGTCGATCGGCTTGCGGTTGGTGCCGAACCACACCGGATAGCAGGTACCGGAGAACTCCGCGGCGCAGTCGCCGCTCAACGCGCGCATCTTCTGCGCCGCATCGTCGGCGGCCTGCGCGGCCTGCGCGGCCTGCGCGGCCCGTGATTCCGCATCGGACTCGGCGGTGTCCG
>DATJYZ010000118.1:0-31818 GCA_035499355.1 Burkholderiaceae bacterium
CGCCGTCGCCGGCCAGCCGGCCTTTGACCTCGACCGCCACGCCCAGCGCGACGCCCGCCCGCGCCTTCGGGAAACTATGTGCCGGCGTCGGTGGTCACCGGCAGGCCGTTGACGCTGAACGACGTGACGCCCGCAATCGCAACCGGATGCATCAGCCGGGCCTCGGCGGCCGACAATCCGGCCATGCCCCCGCGCCGCTGGATCGCCCACCTCGACATGGACGCCTTTTATGCGTCGGTCGAACTGCTGCGCTACCCGGAGCTGGCGGGCCAGCCGGTGGTGATCGGCGGCGGCCGCCGCCACCAGCCGCGCGAGCGCGCCGACGGCGGCCGCGATTTCGCGACGCTGGCCACCTACAAGGGCCGCGGCGTCATCACCACCGCGACCTACCCCGCGCGCGACCTCGGCGTGCACTCGGGCATGGGCTTGATGAAGGCCGCGCTGCTGGCGCCGCAGGCCGTCCTGCTACCGGTGGACCACGACGAATACAAGCGCTACTCGCGCCGCTTCAAGGCGGCGGTGGCCGAGGCGGCACCATGCATCGAGGATCGCGGCATCGACGAGATCTACATCGACCTCACCGACCTGCCGGGCGCGCAGGACGCCGTCGGCCACGACCGCTTCGGCGGCGTGCGTGCGCTGGCGCTGGAGATCAAGAACAGCGTGCGCCGCGCCACCGGTCTGTCGTGTTCGATCGGGCTGACGCCGAACAAGCTGCTGTCGAAGATCGCCTCCGACCTCGACAAGCCCGATGGCCTGACCTTGCTGACGCACGACGACGTGCCCGCGCAGATCTGGCCGCTGCCGGTGCGGCGCATCAACGGCATCGGGCCGAAGGCGGCGCTCAAGCTGGCGGCGCTGGGCATCACGCGCATCGGCCAGCTGGCCGAGCGCGAGCTGGCGTTCCTGGTCGAACACTTCGGCAAAAGCTACGGCCGCTGGCTGCACGAGGCGGCGCACGGCCGCGACGAACGCCCGGTGGTGACGATCAGCGAGCCGGTGTCGATGAGCCGCGAAACCACCTTCGATCGCGACCTCCACGCCAAGACCGACCGGCCCGAGCTGTCGCGCGTGTTCACCGAGCTGGCCGAGGCCGTGGCGCACGACCTGCAGCGCAAGGGCTACTCCGGCCGCACCATCGGCATCAAGCTGCGCTTCGACGATTTCAAGACCGTGACGCGCGACGTCACGCTGCCGTACCCGGTGGACGATGCGCACGCCATTCGGCACGCCGCCGGGCTGTGCCTGAAACGGGTGGACCTGGCGCGGCGCATCCGGTTGCTCGGCGTGCGCGCCGGCGCGCTGGTGCGCTCGCGCGACCTGCCCGCCGCGCCCGCCGCCGCGGCCGTCGAGACCGAGCGCGAGCTGTTTGCCGGGCGATGACGCGCACGACCGACCGCTGCCGTTAGCATCGCGCCCGGAGGAGACCGACGATGACCGTGATCACCAACATCGAAGACCTGCGCGTGCTGGCCCAGCGCCGGGTGCCGCGCATGTTCTACGACTACGCCGACTCCGGCTCGTGGACCGAGGGCACCTACCGCGCCAACGAACGCGACTTCGCCAAGATCAAGCTGCGCCAGCGGGTGGCGGTGGACATCGACCAGCGCAGCACCGCGTCGCGCATGATCGGTGTCGACGTCGCGATGCCGGTGGCGATCGCACCCACCGGCCTGACCGGCATGCAGCACGCCGACGGCGAGATCCTCGCGGCCAAGGCGGCGCAGGCGTTCGGCATCCCGTTCACGCTGTCGACGATGAGCATCTGCTCGATCGAGGACATCGCGGCGCACACGACGCGGCCGTTCTGGTTCCAGCTCTACGTGATGCGCGACCGCGAGTTCATCGAGCGGCTGATCGACCGCGCCAAGGCCGCGCGGTGCGGCGCCCTCGTGCTGACGCTGGACCTGCAGATCCTCGGCCAGCGCCACAAGGACCTGAAGAACGGCCTGACGGCGCCACCCAAGCCGACGCTGGCCAACCTGATCAACCTGGCGACCAAGCCGCGCTGGTGCCTCGGCATGCTGGGCACCAAGCGCCGCCAGTTCGGCAACATCGTCGGCCACGTCAAAGGCGTGTCCGACATGGGCAGCCTCGGCGAGTGGACGGCAGGCCAGTTCGACCCCAGCCTCGATTGGGACGACGTCGAATGGGTCAAGCGCCGCTGGGGTGGCAAGCTGATCCTCAAGGGCATTCAGGACCTCGAGGACGCCAGGCTCGCGGTGAACTCGGGCGCCGACGCGCTGATCGTCAGTAACCACGGCGGCCGCCAGCTCGACGGCGCGCAGTCGAGCATCGAGGCGCTGCCGTCCATCGTCGCCGAGGTCGGCTCGAAGATCGAAGTGCACATGGACGGCGGCGTGCGCTCGGGCCAGGACGTGCTGAAGGCCGTGGCGCTGGGCGCGAAGGGCACCTACATCGGCCGCGCGATGCTCTACGGCCTGGGCGCAATGGGCGAGGCCGGCGTCACCAAGGTGCTGCAGATCATCCACCGCGAGCTGGATCTCACGATGGCGTTTTGCGGGCGCACGCGGATCGAGCAGGTGGATCGCTCGATCCTGCTGCCCGGGACACTGCCGGGTTGACCCAGCGGGCCTACAGCCGCGCGTTGTCGAACGTATTGCACTCGCGCAGGTTGCCGTTGGCCATCCCGCGCTTGAACCAGCCGACGCGCTGCGCGCTGGTGCCGTGCGTGAACGACTCGGGCACCACCGTGCCCTGCGAGCGGCGCTGCAGCGTGTCGTCGCCGATCTGCGACGCGGCATTGAGCGCTTCCTCGACGTCGCCTTGCTCGAGGATCTGCCGCGCGCGCTGCGCGTTGTTGGCCCACACGCCGGCCAGGCAGTCGGCCTGCAGCTCCAGCCGCACCGACAGGGCGTTGGATTGCTCGCGGCTGCTGCGCTGGCGCATCGCGTCGACCTTCTCGGTGATGCCGAGCAGCGCCTGCACGTGGTGGCCGACCTCGTGGGCGATCACGTAGGCCTGCGCGAAATCGCCGGGCGCGCCAAGGCGCGTCTTCATCGTCTCGTAAAACGCGAGGTCGATGTAGACCTTCTGGTCGCCCGGGCAGTAGAACGGGCCCATCGCCGACTGGCCGGTGCCGCAGGCGGTGGGAATGGCACCGCGAAACAGCACCAGCTTGGGGTCGCGATAGGTCGCGCCCAGCGCCTGGAACTGCGCCCGCCACACGTCCTCGGTGTCGGCCAGCACGGTGGACACGAAGGCCGCCAGTTTGTCGTCGGCCGGCGGACGGTGTGCGGGCCCCTGCGCCGCCGGCGGGGCCTCGGGCGCGCCGCCGCCGCTCAGCACGCCCAGCAGCGTCAGCGGGTTGATGCCCAGCGCCCAACCCGCCACCAGCGCCACCACGATGGTGCCGATGCCGATGCCGCGACCACCCCCGAAGCCGAAGCCACCGCCGCCCATCGCCGGGCCATCGTCGCGGCGGTCCTCGACGTTCTCGCTCTCGCGATTGCCTTCCCACTTCATGCCGGCTCCCCAGGGTTCTGTCCTGTATGCGATGGTGCACCAGCGCGCCCGACACGTCACGCACGGCGCTGCCGCCCTGATCGCTCTCGCGCGCGCTGCCGGCGCCGGGGTCAACGGACCGTGATGCGCGTGGCCGGCGCGTCGCTGCGCGCCGACGGCTTGAGCCCGCGCGCGATCGACAGCAGGTTGCGGCAGCGCCGGTCCCGACGGCGCATCACGCCTTGGGCAGCGTCACCCCGCGTTGCCCTTGGTACTTGCCGCCACGGTCCTTGTAGCTGGTCTCGCACACCTCGTCGCTCTCGAAAAACAGCACCTGGGCACAGCCCTCGCCGGCGTAGATCTTGGCCGGCAGCGGCGTGGTGTTGCTGAACTCCAGCGTCACGTAGCCCTCCCACTCGGGCTCGAACGGGGTCACGTTGACGATGATGCCGCAGCGCGCATAGGTGCTCTTGCCGAGGCAGATGGTCAGCACGTTGCGCGGGATGCGGAAGTACTCCACCGTGCGCGCCAGCGCGAAGCTGTTGGGCGGGATCACGCAGACGTCGGCCTCGATGTCGACGAAGCTGCGCTCGTCGAAGTGCTTCGGATCGACTACCGTGCTGTAGATGTTGGTGAACACCTTGAACTCGCGGGCGCAGCGGATGTCGTAGCCGTAGCTCGAGGTGCCGTAGCTGACGATGCGCTGGCCGTCGGCAGCGTGGCGCACCTGTCCCGGCTCGAACGGCTCGATCATGCCGTGCTCGGCCGCCATGCGGCGGATCCACTTGTCGCTCTTGATGCTCATGACCGGCTCACGCTCAGGGGAGCGCGATTGTATGCAGCGCTCCCTGGCGGACGGCGCATACGCCCCCCGGCGGCGCCGGGGTGAGCCGAACGCGGTGTTCCGTGCCAGACACCACCCGCGCGAGGCCCGTGCCGGGTGCCCGCCGCGGCGGCACCGGGTGCACAATCGGCGCATTGCCCGGACGCACCCACGTTCCGTCCCGGAGACCCACCATGGCCGCCACGCCCTTTCGCCCTGCCCTCGACCTGATGTCGCAGTACGCGCAATACCACCGCGACAAGCGGAACATCGCCACCCACTTCGTCGGCATCCCGCTGATCGTGTTCGCGATCGGCATCCTGCTGGCGCGCTTCAGCATCGGAGGCGTGTCGCTGGCCTGGATCGTGTGGGCGCTCGCCACGTTGTGGTACCTGACGCGCGGCAACCTGGTGCTGGGCGTCGCCACCAGCCTCGTCAACGCGGCGCTGATCGCGCTGGCGCACCCCTTTGCCGGCGTGCCGCTGGGGGCGTGGCTCGGCTGGGGGGTCGGCTTCTTCGCGCTCGGCTGGGTCATCCAGTTCGTCGGCCACTACTACGAAGGCCGCAAGCCGGCATTCGTCGATGACGTCGTCGGCCTGCTGGTGGGGCCGATGTTCGTCGTCGGCGAGTGGCTGTTCGCGCTCGGCTGGGGCCATGACATGCTGGCCGAGATCGAGCGTCGGGCCGGCCCGACGCACCTGCGCGACCTCGCTGCACCGGCCACGCGATGACCGTCCCCGGACCCGTGCTCGTCATGGGCGCGGGCGCGGTGGGCTGCTGGATCGGCGGCTGCCTGGCTGCCGGCGGCGTGCCGGTGACCTTCGTCGGCCGTCAGCGCGTGCTCGGCGCACTGCGCGAGCACGGCCTCACCCTCACCGACCTCGACGGCGGCGCGCGCACGGTCGCCGCAGCCGCGCTGTCGCTCGCCCCGGCGCCGCCGCCGGGCGCTGCACCCTCGCTGGTGTTGCTGTGCGTGAAGAGCGGTGCCACCGCCGAGGCGGCCGAGCAACTCGCGCACTCCCTGCCCGCGGGGACGCTGGTGGTGTCGATGCAGAACGGCATCTCCAACGCGGCGCTCGCGCGGGCGCACGCACCGCGGCTCACGGTGCTGCCCGGCATGGTGCAGTACAACGTGGTCGAGCTCGGCCCCGGCCGCTACCACCGCGCGACGTTCGGCATCCTCGCCGCGGCCGACCACCCGTCGCTGCGCGCGTGGCAACCGTCGTTCGCCGCGGCCGGTGTGCCACTCGAGCTGCACGCCGACCTGGCACCGCTGCAGTGGGGCAAGCTGCTGCTCAATCTGAACAACCCGGTCAACGCGTTGTCGGGCCTGCCGCTGCGCGCGCAATTGCTCGAGCGCGACTTTCGCGTCTGCATGGCGGCGCTGATCGCCGAAGCGCTGACGGCGCTGCACGCGGCCGGCATCGCGCCGGCCAAGCTGACGCCGCTGCCGCCCGCGGCGTTGCCGGCCATGCTGCGGCTGCCGACGGCGATTTTTCGGTTGCTCGCCTCGCGCTTGCTGCGCATCGATGCCAAGGCTCGCACGAGCATGGCCAACGACCTGATGCAGGGCCGCCCCACCGAGATCGACGCGTTGTGCGGCGAGGTCGTGCGGCTGGCCCGCGATCACGGCACCGCGGCGCCGGTGAACGAGCGCATCAGCGAGTTGGTGCGTGCCTGGCCGCGCGACCCGCGGCCGCTCGGCGGCGTCGAACTGCGTGCGGCGTTAGGTATCTGAGCCCGGGGCCGGTCGTGGCCCCTGACGGGCCGGCGCCAGCGTCAGACGCTCAGCTGCTGCTCTGGTGCCGCCAGAGGTCGTGCTCGTAGTCGACGGTGGTCCTCGCCGCGGAGGGCGCCGTGCGGACCTTGGCCGTTCGCGGCGCCTCGCTGCGCCGAGGCACCGGATTGGCAGTCGACGGATGCACGGCATGCGTCTGGCAGTCGGCGGCCTGCGAGCAGGCCATCGCCACCCGTTCCACCTTCGGGTCGGCCGCTCGAGCGGCGCCCGCCACTCCGAAGCCGAGGACGGCGATGACGGGCATCGCGCGAAGCAGCGTAACCAGTGAGTGGCGCATGGTGCATCTCCAACCGACGCCGACCTTGTGCAGCGCGTGGAGCCCATCGTGCCGTCGCACCCCTCAGGGCGCGAGGTCATCGATCACGGCCCGGTGCTGACGGCACCCACGGGGTTGCGGGGGCTGCAGTCGCCACTCGCCCAGTCCGTCACGGATCGAGCGCCGCTCGCCATGCCGATCGAGGCCCTCTTCAGACTCCCGGCTCGGTCAGCACACTCTCGCGTCCGTAGCCCACGGTGGCCGCTGGTGTGCCGCCCGGCGTGACCGCCACCGCGCAGTACTTGAATTCGGGGATCTTGCCGAACGGGTCGAGCGCCGGATTGGTCAGCACGTTGGCCGCCGCCTCGACGTAGGCGAACGGGATGAACACCGCGCCTTGCGGCGTGCCGTCGTCGCGCCGCACGCCGAGCGACACCGAGCCACGGCGCGATGCCACGGTGATCACGTCGCCTGCCTGCACGCCGAGCTTGCGCAGATCCGCGCCGTGCATCGATGCGGTGGCCACCGGCTCGATCGCATCGAGCACCGACGCACGCCGCGTCATGCTGCCGGTGTGCCAGTGCTCGAGCTGGCGACCGGTGATCAGCACGAAGGGATACTGCGCATCGGGCCGTTCGTTGGCCGGGATGATGTCGGCCGGCACCAGCTTGACGCGCCCGTCGGGCGTCGGGAAGTCGTCGACGAAGACGATCGGCTGACCGGGATCGTCGTCGCTCAGGCACGGATAGGTCACGCTCGACTCGCGCTCGACGCGTTCCCAGGTCACGCCGGCGATCGCCGCATGCATCGCCTGCCGCATCTCTTCGTATACCGCGGCGACGCCGGACTCCTCGCCCTCGTAGCGCCAGGGCAGGCCCATGCGCTGCGCGATCTGCTGGATGATCCAAAGGTCCTGCTTCGCGTCGCCGGGCGGGTCCAGCGCGCGCCGGCCCATCTGCACCATGCGGTCGGTGTTGGTCACGGTGCCGGTCTTCTCCGGCCAGGCGCTGGCCGGCAGCACCACGTCGGCCAACCACGCGGTCTCGGTGAGGAAGATGTCCTGCACCACCAGGTGCTGCAACGTGGCGAGGGCGTGCCGCGCGTGGTTGAGATCGGGGTCGCTCATCGCCGGGTTCTCGCCCATGATGTACATGCCCCACACCTTGTGCGGGTCGCTGTCGGGCGACAGCGCCTTGTGCATGATCTCGACCACCGTGTAGCCGGGCTTGTCGTCGAGCTTCGTGTTCCAGAAGCGTTCGAACCATGCGTGCGCGTCCGCATTCGCGACACGCTGGTAGTTCGGGAACATCATCGGGATCAGTCCGGCATCGCTCGCACCTTGCACGTTGTTCTGGCCGCGCAGCGGATGCAGGCCACTGCCGGGCTTGCCGATCTGGCCGGTGATCGACACCAGCGCGATCAGGCAGCGCGCGTTGTCGGTGCCGTGCACGTGCTGGCTGATGCCCATGCCCCACAGGATCATCGCCGCCTTGGCTTGGGCGAATTCGCGCGCCACCTCGCGGATCGTCTCGGCCGAGATGCCGCAGATCGGCGCCATCGCCTCGGCGCTGTAGCCCTCGACGTTGGCCTTCAGCGCTTCGAATTCGCTGACCCGCCGGGCGACGAACTCGGTGTCGATCAGGCCTTCGTCAATCACCGTATGGATCATCGCGTTGAGCAGCGCCACGTCGGTGTCGGCGCGGAATTGCAACGTGCGCCAGGCATGGCGGCCGAGGTCGGTGATGCGCGGATCGGCCAGCACGATCTTGGTACCGCGCTTGGCCGCGTTCTTCATCCAGGTGGCGGCCACCGGATGATTGGCGGTCGGGTTCGATCCGATCACGATGATCAGATCCGCATGCTCGACGTCGTTGACCTGGTTGCTCACCGCACCCGAGCCCACGCCTTCGAGCAGCGCCGCCACGCTGGATGCATGGCACAGCCGGGTGCAGTGGTCGACGTTGTTGCTGCCGAAGCCGGTGCGCACCAGCTTCTGGAACAGGTAGGCCTCTTCGTTGCTGCCCTTGGCCGAGCCGAACCCCGCCAGTGCCTTCAGGCCATGCGCGTCGCGCAACGCCGTCAGCTTCCCGGCGGCGAGATCGAGCGCCTCGTCCCAGCTGGCTTCGCGGAACACGTCGCGCCAGTCGGTCGGATTGCGATCGACCGCGTCCGCATCCTTCGGCACCCCGGGCTTGCGGATCAGCGGCTTGGTCAGCCGATGCGGATGGTGCGCGTAGTCGAAGCCGAAGCGCCCCTTGACGCACAGGCGGTCGTGGTTGGCCGGGCCGTCGCGACCGTCGACGCTGACGATGCGCTCGTCCTTGACGTTGTAGGTGACGAGGCACCCCACGCCACAGAACGGGCACACCGAATCGACCCTGCGGTCGACCACCTGCGCGCCGATGTGCGTCTTGGGCATCAGCGCGCCGGTGGGGCACGCCTGCACGCACTCGCCGCAGGCCACGCACGTGCTCTCGCCCATCGGGTCGTGCAGGTCGAACACGATCGCGCTGTCGTGCCCGCGGTAGGCGTAGCCAATCACGTCGTTCACCTGCTCCTCGCGGCAGGCGCGCACGCAGCGGTTGCACTGGATGCACGCATCGAGGTTGACCGCCATCGCCGGGTGCGACACGTCGGCGCGCGGCTGCTCGCGCGCGATGGCCGCCAGCGCGGGCCGCACCTGCACGCCCAGGCGCGCCGACCAGTCGCTCAGCTCGCCGTGCTGGCGCATGGTGTCGTCGCCGATCCACTTGTGGCCCTGCGCCGGCATGTCCGCGAGCAGCATCTCGAGCACCATCTTCTGGCTCTTGACGGCGCGGGCGCTGGTGGCGCGCACCTTCATGCCGGCGCTGGGCGTGCGGCAGCAACTCGGCGCAAGCACGCGCTCGCCGTCGATCTCGACGACGCACGAGCGGCAGTTGCCATCGGGCCGGTAGCCCGGTTTGTGGCACAGGCGCGGGATCGTCACGCCCTCGCGGTCGGCGACCTCGAGGATGGTTTCGCCTTCGGCGGCCTGAACGGCGCGGCCGTCGAGCTCGAACGAGATCGTGGTGGTGGCCTGCAGCAGGCGATCTGGTGCGTTCATGTCAGTGGTGCGCGGCCGTCCGAAGCCACTGACGCGCCCCCGCGCGGGGCAGCGAACGCAGCGAGCGTGGGGGCTGTCTCATCATTGCACCTCGTGGGCAAAGTACTTCTGCACGCAACGCACCGGGTTCGGCGCGGCCTGCCCGAGGCCACAGATCGACGCGTCGATCATCACCTGGTTCAAGTCTTCGAGCGTGGCATGGTCCCACCGCTGCGCCGTCATCAGCTGCGCCGCCTTGCCGGTGCCCACGCGGCACGGCGTGCACTGGCCGCAGCTCTCGTGCTCGAAGAAACGCATCATGTTCAGCGCCGCGTCGCGGGCGCGGTCGTGCTGGCTCAGCACGATCACCGCGGCCGAGCCGATGAAACAACCGTGCGGCTGCAAGGTGTCGAAATCCAGCGGGATGTCGGCCATGCGGGCCGGCAGGATGCCGCCCGACGCGCCGCCGGGGAGGTACGCATACAGATCGTGGCCGGGCAGCATGCCGCCGCAGAACTCGTCGACCAGCTCCTGCAGCGTGATACCGGCCGGCGCCAGCTTGACACCGGGCTCGCGCACGCGACCGCTGACGCTGAACGAGCGCAGCCCCTTGCGGCCCTGGCGGCCAAAGCTCGCGAACCACGCCGGACCGCGCTCGACGATGTCGCGCACCCAGTACAGCGTCTCGAAGTTGTGCTCCAGCGTCGGCCGGCCGAACAGACCGATCTGCGCGATGTACGGCGGCCGCATGCGCGGCTCGCCGCGCTTGCCCTCGATGCTCTCGATCATCGCGGACTCTTCGCCGCAGATGTAGGCGCCGGCGCCACGCCGCAGCTCGATGCGCGGTAGCGGGCACGGCGGGTCGGCCTGCAGGCGCGCGAGCTCGCGCTCGAGGATCGCGCGGCAGCCGTGGTACTCGTCGCGCAGATAGAGGTAACAGGCCTCGGTGCCGACCACAGCGGCGGCGACGAGCATGCCTTCGAGAAAGCGGTGCGGGTCGCGCTCCAGATACGTGCGATCCTTGAACGTGCCGGGCTCGCCCTCGTCGATGTTTACCGCCATCAGCCGCGGCGCATCGGTCTGGCGCACGATGCTCCACTTGCGCCCGGCCGGAAACCCCGCGCCGCCGAGGCCGCGCAGGCCCGAATCGGTCATCGCCTTCAACACGTCGTCGAGCGGCTTGCGGCCGGCGGCGACGGCGGCCGCGAGCCGGTAGCCGCCGCGCGCTCGGTACGCGTCGTAGCCGACGTAGGCCGGCGCGATCTCGCCGGGCGATCGCGTGATCGGCGCCGGGCCCACGGCCGCGGCATCGAACGCGGCGTCGTCGCGCGGCATCGGGTGCGACGACGAGCCCATCGCGGCCGCCTGCACGCCGGCCGCCTTCGCGTGCACCAGCGGCGCCTGACCCACGACGGCCACCGGTGCCTGCTCGCAGCGGCCCACGCACGGCGCGGCGATGACGCGCACGTCGGTGCCGAGCATCGCCGGCAGCCGTTGCAGCAGGTCGCGCGCGCCCGCCATCTCGCACGACAGGCCGTCGCAGACGCGCACGGTGAGTCTCGCGGGCCGCTCGTCGCCGCGCAGGATGTCGAAGTGGTGATAGAAGGTCGCGACCTCGAACACCTCGGCCATCGACAGCTTCATCTCGCTGGCCAGTGCGACGAGATGGCGATCGAACAGGCCGCGGAAGCGGTCGTTGAGCCGGTGCAGGTTCTCGATCAGCAAGTCGCGCCGGTGCGGCCCGGCTCCGATCGACGCCCGCACCTGCTCGACGGCGTCGTGATCGGGCTGCCGGCCTTTGAGCTTGCTCTGGCGCCGCAGGCGGCCACGAAGCTCGTCGACGGTGGCCACTGGCACGGAGATGGATTCGGTCATGGCGGCAGATGCGATCGCGTCTTTCGCAAGGCGGGCTGCAAATCCATGCTAACGGATCACTCGGCGGCGGACCATTGCCGCGGTCAAGAAACGCGAAAGTCGAAATCACGAACCGATATCGGTCGATATCCTTCGCGAATGGAGGCACGAAAAGGCTGGCGCCACTTCACGGATCGTGCGGCCCTGTCCACTCGCGCATCACGGCATCGGCCGCGAGCTTGGCCGGCCGACGCGCCGGGCTGGCTGCCGGCGTGCCGAGCGCCACCCAGCCGACCAGCGTCTCGCCCGCCTCGCAGAACGCGCGCTGCACCGCCGCGTTGCGCACCTTGGCGCCCGACAGCATCTTGCCGCCGTAGCCCAGCGCGTGCGCGGCATTGAGCAGGTTGGTCAACGCACCCCCGAGGCTGGCCCACTGCTCGTGCGCCGGCACCAGCGTGTGGCCGAGGTCGATGCGCGCCAGCACGGCCAGCGTCACCGGTGCGCGCTGCGCGCGCTCGGCGTCGATGCGCGCGTCGGCCTCGCTCTTGCCGGCTTCGCGCGCGGCCTGCTCGAACAGCGCGGCGAGCCGCTCGCGCGCTTTGCCGCGCACGACCGCGAAGCGAAACGGCACCAGCGCGCCATGGTCCGGCGCATGCAGCGCGGCCTCGCACATGGTGCGCAGCGCGGCATCGTCGGGGCCTGGCTCGACCAGGTGCTTCGCGCCCACCGACTGGCGGGTCAGCAGCACGTGCAGGGCGTCGGCGGGATTCATCCTGGCGCTCAGAACACCAGCGTGCGCCACGCCGGGTCGCAGGCGCGCGACACGAACTGCACCGCACCGCCGTGGCCACCGCACTCGGCGATCAGCTCGCCGCGCGTCAGGCCGTTGGCGTGCAACGCGTCGGTGCAGGCCAGCAGCACCGCGCCGTGCGCGACCGCCTCGCGCATCGCGTCGAGCACCGTCTTGTCGTGGGCGTCGCTGGCGCGCAGGTGCTGCGCGACCCCGGGCTTGAGCAGCAGCACGCTGCGGGCGGAGAAGTAGACCTCGACCTGCAGATCCATCGCCGCCGCGGCGGCGGCGTGGAAGAAGGGCGTGCCCAGGCGATGCGGCGCGTCGGGCTCGCTGGCCCACAGCAGGATCGCCAGGCCCTTGGCTTCGACGTCGTGCATCGAGATGGCGTCGCTCAGGGTTCGATCTGGTTCAGCCACGCATGATGCGCCATCGCCGCGGCCACCGCCTCGCCATGGACGAGCGCGGCGCGCTCCGCTTCCCACGCCGACGGCGCCAGCCGCGCGATCCAGCCGCGGCCATAGGGATCCTGGTGCACCAGTTCCGGCGTCTCGGCCAGCAGCGCGTTGACGTCAACCACCGTGCCTGACAGCGGCGACTTCACCGCCACGATCGCCTTGGCCAGCTCGACCACGGCCACCGACCTTCCCTGCTCGACCGCTTGCCCCACCGCCTTGGGCCGGCACATGTAGATCTCGCCCGACAGCCTGATGCCGAGCGCCGTGATGCCCACCGTCGCCGTGCCGTCGGCCTCGACCCGCGCCCACGTCTGATGCTCGACGTGGTAGTGCAACGCAGCGGGGAAGTCGAAGCCGTGAACGTTCATCGGCGAGTGTCTGGCGGAGAGGAATGGGAGTCGAACCCACCCAGCAGCGCATGGCGCCACCCACCGGGTTTGAAGCCCGGCCGACCCACCAGGATCGTTTCCTCTCCAGAGATCCTTGTCGTCGCAGCGCTCACACCGGCTCCCGGAACAGGTCGGTGTCGCTGCGCAGCTTGTGCACGTCGCCCGTGCGGCGCAGCAGGCCGACGCGATCGAAGTACTCCAGCACCTGGATCGCGCGCTTGCGCCCCAGCTGCGTGGCATCGCGGAACCTGGCCGCGGTGACTTCGGCACCCGTCGTCGCACCGACCTCGCGGGCGATCGCCGCCAGCTTGTGGATCGTCGCCGGCGGATAGAACAGGTCCTTCACCACCTGGTGCAGCTCGCCGCGTTGCGCCAGCCGCGCCAGCGTCGTGCGCATCAGCGCCTCGCTCTCGCGGCTGTCGCGCGCGAGGTCGCGCACCCAGCTGCCGTCGAAGCCGCTCGCATCGAGCAAGGTGGCGACCTTCTGCGCGATGCGTTGCTCGGTGGCCGACAACTTGACGCCGTGCTCGGGCAGGTGCACGAAGGCACCGCGCTGCTTGACCTCGCCGCACTGCAGCGCGTGCGCCAGCAGCGCGCGCCACATCGGCTCGGGCATCTTCGGCAGCGCGAGTCGGCGCAGCCGCGCGGCATCAGGGCCGAGCTCTTCGGGCTGCCGCCGGTGAAAGTCGCGCAGCGCGGCGAGCATCGCCTCGCGCGCCGCCGCCACCGCGCGCGCGTCGAGCGCCCATGCGGGCTGGCCGTCGACGCTGGCCACCAGCGCATCGGGCGCGAGCGAAGGCAGCGCCGCGGCGACAGGCAGCCCTTCGGCGCGCGCCCAGCGCTGCAGGTCCACGCCGAGCGCTGACGCCGCCAGCAACGCCGCCAGCCGCTCCGGCGCGCTCGCCTGCGCCTGCGCCTGCAGCAGCGCCACGCGTTGCGGCGTGCGCCGGTAGCGCACCGGCGCGAACGGGTCGAGCACCGCGCCGCCGGCCAGCGTGCGCGACGCCGACGCGTCGCGCAGCACCACGCGGTCGCCGTGCCAGGCACCGATCGGCCGCTGCAGCACCAGTTGCGCCCGCGCGCTCGCACCGGGCGGCAGCGGATCGCGATCGGCGTCGAGGATCGCCACCGTGCCCGGCGTGTCGCTGGCGCCGAGGTGCACGTGCACCGGCGTGCCCGAGCGCAGCGCGTGGGCTTCGCCGTGCCACAGCGACAGCTGCACGTCGATGCGGTCGCTGGCCAGCGCGACCGCCGGCGTGGCAAGCCACTGGCCGCGCGCGATCGCTTCCTTGGCAATGCCGGCCAGCGCCACTGCACAGCGCTGCCCCGCCAGCGCGCGCTCGACGGCGCGGTTCTGCGCATGCAGGCTGCGCACGCGCAGGCGGGTGGCGTGCGACATCGGCAGCAGCTCGACTTCGTCGCCCGTCCGCACCGCGCCGGCATGCACGGTGCCGGTCACCACGGTGCCGACGCCGTCGAGCGTGAACGCGCGATCGATCGCCAGGCGAAAGCCCAGCCCGGCGTCGCGCGGCGCCGCGGCGCGATGCGCCTCGTCGAACAGCCACGACTGCAATGCCGCGACGCCGTCGCCGCCGGTGGCCGCCACCACGAACACCGGCGCCCTATGCAGCGGCGTGTCGGCGACCAGCGCGGCCACCTCACGGCGCACGGCCTCGATGCGCTGCGCATCGGCGCGATCGGCCTTGGTGATCACCACCGCGCCGCGCGCCACGCCAAGCAGCGACAGCACCGCCAGGTGCTCGCGCGTCTGCGGCATCACGCCGTCGTCGGCGGCCACCAGCAGCAGCGCCAGGTCGATGCCGGTGGCACCGGCGAGCATGGTGTGCACCAGCCGCTCGTGGCCCGGCACGTCGATGAAGCCGATGCGCTCGGCCGCGCCGCCGTCGCGCGGCGGCACGTCGAGAAAGGCGTAGCCCAGCTCGATGCTGATGCCGCGCTGCTTCTCCTCGGGCAGGCGGTCGGTGTCGACGCCGGTGAGCGCCCTCACCAGCGTGGTCTTGCCGTGGTCGATGTGTCCTGCGGTGCCGACGATCATCGATATCGCATGGTGGTCAGGTGGTGAGCTCGCGCGCGCTGATGACGTAGCGGAAGTTGTCCGGTGCCAGCTCGTCGAAGCGGCCGCTCGCATTCTCGCCGTTGGGGTACATCAGGAACGGCAGCGTGACCTTGCCCGCGCTGCCCGGCAGCGTGATGTCGTGGCCGGTGTTCCAGCCGACCCAGTTGCCTTCCCAGCTGCCGAACAGCGCCTTGTTCACCGGCGCGGCGAGCGGATGGTTGACGTCTTTGATCCAATCGGGCGTCTCCTGGCGCATCACCTTCAGCACGTCGGCCGGGTCCATCGCCGCCCAGCCGTGGCCCTTGAGGTAAGCCTCGGCGCGGCAGTGCTGCGCGCCCTTGAGGTTGGCCGAATTGGCGCCGAGCTCGCGGTAGCCGAACGCCGACGGCGCGAGGCGCAGGCCGTAGATGTCGCGCGCCGGGATGCCCACCGAGCGGCACAGGCCGACGAAGATCGCGTTGAGGTCGGCGCACTTGCCGCCGAGGTTGCCGCTTTCGAGCATGGTCTTGATGTCGCCGTTGCCGCAGCCACGCACCTTGGGCTCGCGGTGCGCGTTGGTCACCACCCAGCGGTAGATCGCGCGCACCTTGTCGAGCTCGGTGCCGGCGCCCTGCGTGGCCTGCAACGCCGTCTTGCGCACGATGCCGTCGACCGGGATCCACTCGGTCGGCTCGAGGTAGGCGCGCAGCACCGCGGGATCTTCGGCGTCGGCGCCCTTGGCGGACCAGTCGACCGCGCGGTTGCGCGTGCGCACGCGGCTGGTCAGCGTCACCGTCGGCGCGCTGACGCCGGCCGGAAACTCGGCGTACAGCATGCGCACACCGCGCGCGGGGTCGGACACGATGCGCGCGATGCCGGCGTTGCCGGTCCACACGTTGTCGAGCGACTGCTGATAGTCGCTGTTGACGTCTGGCACCGGCAGCCACACCTTGCAGACACCTTGGGCGTCGGCCACGTTGGCGGTGGTGGTGACCTCGAAGGTGCGCCAGCCGCCCACCTGGGGCTCGAAGCGCCGCTGCTCCTGCGCCCACGCAGGCCAGGTCGCGGGCAGCGCGGCCACGGCGGCACCGGATTGCAGCAACGAACGGCGGTTCAGTCGAAGGGTCATGGGTCTCTCCTGTGGCATGTCAGATGAGCAAGACGCGTCAGCGCACACGCGCCGCCAACGAAGGGGCGAGCCAACCGCGGGCCTCGGGCCCGGTCCAGTCGACCTCGCCGATGAGCGAGAACTGCGCCCGGCCGTCGCGGCCGACGACGACCGTGGTCGGAAAGATGCGCGCGCCGAACGCGCGTGCCGCCGCGCCGTCGGCGTCGCGCAGCACGGTCAGCGAGATCGGCATGGCATCGAGGAAATTGCGGATCGCGGCGTCGGTCTCGCGGAAGTTGACCGCGGCCACCACCAGGCCTTCGCGCTCGTGGCGCTGCTCGAGCAGCTCGAGCGACGGCATCTCGCTGCGGCACGGCTCGCACCAGCTGGCCCAGAAGTTGATCAGCACGACCTTGCCACGCGCGTCGGCCAGCGACCACGTGCCGCCGCCCCACGTCGGCAGGGTCAGCGCCGGCGTCGCACGGCTGGCGGGCCAGGCGCGCGGCGCCGGCGCGTCGTCGGCCGCGCGCACCCTTGGCGCCATCGCCAGCGCGCTGCCGCTCAGCAGCCACGCACGGCGCGTCAGATCGAAGGCGGCGCGCGGCATCACATGAAGTTCCGGGTGTGCAAATCGGCGAGCCGCTGCGCGTCGGCAGCGTCGAAGCCCAAGCGCGACAGGCGGGCGCGGCGGCCGGCCGCCATCTCGCGCTTCAGCTGCTGCACGGCGGCGTGGCCGCGCGCCACCGCGCTCGCATCGAGCGTGCCGGCGGCCAGCAGCACCAGCGCATCGAACACCTCCTCGTTGAGCCCGGCGGTCGCGGCCAGCTCGTCGTGGCGGCGCTCGATCGCGTTGCGCAGCCGCACCTGGTAGTCGGGCTGCACCGACAGCCGGTGCTCGAGGTGTGCCATGCCGAACGCGACGTGACGGGCCTCGTCGCGCGCGGTCAGGCGCGCGATCTGCCGCGTCACCGGATCGGGCGCGTGCTCGTGCAGGAAGTTCAGCAGGTTGACGAAGCTGCCTTCGCCGAGCACCGACAGCAGGAAGGTCGCCTGCGAGAAGTCGGCAGCCTCGAACAGCGTGTGCAGCGACGCCTGCCCGCCGGCGGTGGACAGCGCCGGCGCGTGGCCGCGCAACACCGCGCGGCGCGTGAACACCTCGACGTGCCGCGCCTCGTCGGCGCACTGCAGCGCCAGCAGCTGCAGCACCTCGCGGTAGTACGGATGGATCTGCCCGAGGTGGCGCGCCGGCACCAGCAGCGCCGCATTCTCGTTTTCGATCAGGTAGGTCATCACCTGCACCACCGCCGCCTCGATCGCCGGCGGCAGCTCGAACGGCGCCGCCCAGTCGATCGCCTGCGCCGGGTCCCACTGCGCGGCCAGCGCCTGCGCGTACAGCTCGGCCGCGGTGGTCGCCCACAGCTCGTCGCGCCGCTGCAGCGCGAAGGCGAACGGCGGGCTGCCCGCCTCCACCGTGGCGCCGCGCGCCGCCAGGCCCCACTCGGCCGGTGCCAGAGGGGCCGGCAGCTCGCCGCGCGCCAAACCCGATGCTCCGGTGGACAGCGCACCGCGCCAGCGGCCTTCGGCAAGCGTGCCGCGAGTGACCAGCGCCAGCGGCCGGCCGTCGGCGTCGGCTTGCCAGCGCACGTCGTGACCCTGCTGGCGGCACCAGGCAGCCAGGTGATGGTCCCACCCCGGCGCGCGCCCGCGCACGGCCAGCACGCCACCGGGCGCCACCGCGGCCAGCGCGCGGCGCACCAGCAGCAACGCGCCCTCGTCGAGGCCGAGCGCGTCAAGTTCGATAGTCTTCGGCAAGGATGCGCCCATCGGCGTCGTAGAAGCGTTGGTCGTCGATCGCGCGCTGCAGCAGCGCGTAGCCGGTGGTGCGGCCCGGCAGCCAGCGGCGCAGGCCCTCGAGCTCGAGCAGCGGGCGCACCGCGGCGTCGTCCCACCGCATCGCCAGCAGCAGCGAGACGAAACGGTCGACCAGCGCCGCCGGCGCGCCCGGACTGGTGGTGAAGTTGCAGTGGTCGTAGGCGCCGGTGCGCGCGACGATGCGCGTACGCCCGGCCGGCAGCGTGCCGTCGAGGCCGAACGCCAGGTGGTTGCCGTCGATCATGCAGCAGGCGTCCACGTCGCCCGCCAGCAGCGCGAGCGCGGCGTCGCGCTCGCCGCCGATGTGGTCGCCGTGCTTGCCGCCCAGCACGTCGAAGCGGCGCACCGTGAAATCGCGCCCGGCCACCAGGCCCGCCTGGCGCAGGTGGTCGAGCGGGATCAGCGTGGCCTGCGGCGAATCGATCGCGCCGACGCCGAGCGTCTTGCCGCGCAGATCGGCCAGCGTCGCGATCGGGCTGCCCTCGCCCGCCACGATCACCGAGTGCAGGTCGCAGTCGGTGTCGCGCATCGCCACCGCCTGCACCGCGACGCCGCGCGACGCCGCGATGCGCTGCGCGCGGATCCACGCCAGGGGCGAGTTCCACGCCAGGTCGATCGCGCCACTGAACTGCGCCTCGACCTGGCGCTCGTAGTTCGAGTACAGCAGGTAATCGAACGCCAGGCCGTGGCGCGCGAAGTGGGCCTTGAAGCCCTCCCAGATGGTGACCACCTTGGGCGCGTAGGCCACCGCGCCCATCAGCAGCGTGCGCGAGCCCATCGCCGCCTCAGCTCAGAACAGCGGCAGGCCGGTGATGGCCTTGCCGATGAAGTCGTACAGCACATCGGAGGTCGGCGCCATCACGCTGGACGCGCGCGCATCGCGGAACAGGCGCTCGATGCCGGCCTCCTTGCGGAACGCCGCGCCGCCGCACACGCGCATCGCGATGTCGGTGACCTCGAGCGCGGTCTCGGCCGCGGCGGCCTTGATCTCGAGCACGCGCAGCATCGTGTCGGGCCGGCCGGCGCCGATCGCGGCGACGGTGTCTTGCAGCAGCGCCTGCGCCGCGTCGGCCTTGATGCGGCCGCGCGCCAGGTAGGCGCGGATGGTCGGCAGGTCGGCCAGCGACGAGCCGATGTGCTGGTGCCTGGTCTGGCCGGCGTGGCCGATCGCGCGCGACAGCGCACCTTCCATCAGGCCCACCGAGCAGGCGGCGTTGAGCACCTGGAACCACGGCAGCACGATGCCCATCATCGCGTCGAAGCCCTTGCCGTCGTCGCTCAGCCGATCGGCGGCAGCGATGCGCACGTCCTGCGCGGTGATCGGCGTCGACGCGTTGCCGCGCAGGCCGAGGCCGTCGAACGCGCCGGGCTGGCTCAGGCCCGGCGTCTTGGCATCGACGAACCACAGTGTGCTGGCCCCCTCGGCCGCCAGCGGCTTGCTTGACCACACGTAGCTGTCGGCTTCGAATGCCGAGGTGACCCAGCTCTTGCGCGCGTCGAGCACGACGCGCTCGCCCTCGGCGCGCGCGGTGCTCACCGGCGCCCAGAAGTGGCTGCGCGACTCGGCCTCGGAGAACGCCAGCGTGCTCAGGTGCCTGCCGGCAGCGATGGCGCGGCGCACCGCGTCCTTGCCGGACGCCTCGATCACCGCGGTGGCGCAGTAGTGCATGCACACCACCATCGCGGTCGAGGGGCAGTCGCGCGCGAGGCGCGACACCACCTGCACCGCCTCGGCCATGCCGAGGCCCTGTCCACCGACAGCGGTGGCCGAGGTCAGACCGAGCAGCCCGGTCTGCCCCAGCGCACCGATCGCCTCTCGCGGGAAGCGCGCCTCTCGGTCGGTCCGCAGCGCCTGCGGGGCGACGATTTCGGTGGCGATCTTCTCCAGCGCTTCGGCAAAGCTCATGGTGCACTCCTCGGGGTGGATGGAAGGCGCGGCACGCGCGCCCGGCGGATGAATCGGTGGCGGCGCGTCATGCCAGCGCCTCCTTCAAGGTCGGCAGTTGCGCGACGAACGGCGCCGCGTCTTCGAGACCGCGCAGGTCGAGCAGCAGCCGGTCGTCGGCGATGCGGCCGATCACCGGCATCGGCAGCGCACGCAGTGCCGACGCCAGCGCATCGAGCGCGCGACCTGCGCCCCGCTTGGCGGTCGGCTGCAGCGCGAGGCCGGCGCTCGGCAGCCGATCGACCGGCAGCGAGCCCGAGCCGATCTGGCTCTGCATCGCCACCACGCTCGCGGCGAAGCGCGGCGCGACCGCACGCTGCACCTCGGGCAGCAGTTGGTGCGCCAGCGCCTCGATCTGCGCCGTCGGCCGCGTCAGCAGGCGCAGCGTCGGCAATTCCTGAGCCAGCTTCTCGGGCCTCAGGTACAGCAGCAGGGTCGCTTCCAGCGCGGCCAGCGGCAGCTTGCTGACGCGCAGCGCGCGCTTCATCGGGAACTTGCGGATGCGGGCAATGGTGTCCTTGCTACCGACGATCAGTCCGGCCTGTGGGCCGCCGAGCAGCTTGTCACCGGAGAACGTGACCACGTCGCAGCCGGCGGCCAGCATCTCCTGCGGCGTCGGCTCGTGCGGCAGACCGTACGCGGCGAGGTCGACCAGCGCGCCGCTGCCGAGGTCGGTGGCCAGCGGCAGCCCGTGCGCGTGCGCTATTGCTGCCAGCGTGGCTTCGTCGACCGCCGACGTGAAGCCCTGCACCGCGAAGTTGCTGGTGTGCACCTTCATCACGAGGCGCGTGCGCTCGCCGATCGCGCGCTCGTAGTCCTGCGCGTGGGTGCGGTTGGTGGTGCCGACCTCGACCAGTTTGGCACCGGCGGCGGCCATCACGTCGGGCATGCGGAACGCGCCGCCGATCTCGACCAGTTCGCCGCGCGAGACGACGACTTCCTTGCCCTTGCCAGCGGACACCAGCGCGGCGATCGTCAGCAGCACCGCCGCCGCGTTGTTGTTGACGACCGTGGCGGCCTGCGCACCGGTCAGCGTGGTCAGCAACTCCTCGACAATCGCGTCGCGATCGCCGCGGCCGCCCGACGCGAGGTCGTACTCGAGGTTGTTGGGGCCGGCCATCGTGGCCACCAGGTGCTGCAGCGCGCTGTCGGCCAGCAGTGCGCGGCCGAGGTTGGTGTGGATCACCGTGCCGGTGAGATTGAGCAGCGGTCGCAGTTGCGGCGCCAAGCGCGCGCACACACGATCGGCCAGCGCGGCGGCAAGCGCCTGCGGTTCGAGCGCCGACTTCGCGAGCGCACCGTCGATCGCCCGTGTGCGCAGCGCGTCGATCAGCGCCCGTGCCTCGTCCGCCACCAGCGTGTGGCCGTGCGCGGCCAGCAACGGGCGCGCGGTCTCGCTGCGCAGCAACAGGTCGATCGAAGGCAGGTCTTGGGGGGTTGCCTTCGAGCCATGCACGATGGACTCGGTAGACAAGGCCACCTCAGGGCGCTCCGGGCGGTGGTGTGGCGTCGGGGTCGCCGAACAGCAGCATCAGGTTGACGCCGTGCCGCTGCAGGCCGGTCTCGGACACCAGCAGGTCGAGCGTCAGGCTGGCCAGATCGTCGGCCACCGGCTCGGCGTGGGCGTCCTTGTCCATCTGCACGACCTTCAGATAGTGACCGCAATCATCGCAGCATTCTGCACGCACGGTGCCCTCGACTGCACCAGTGGGGTTTGTCGCGACGCCGGCCTGGGCCTGCAGCGACTGGTAATGGATCTTCTCGTTGCGCCCGCAGTGCGTGCACTCGATGCGCACGCGGTGCCACTGCAGCGAGCACAGCGAGCAATGCAGGTAGCGCAAGCCGCTGTGACCGCCGTCGATGCGCACCACGCTGGCGGTGGGCCGGCTGCCGCAGGCGGGACAGCTGCCGGCATCGGCGACGCGGCCGAACGCGCTTGACCCCTCGGCCGCGGCGCGGGCCTGCGTGCGCAGCACGAGGTCGGTCCACAGCACCTGCAGCGCAGCACCGATCAGCGGCGCCCAGGCGAGGTCGAGGCCGAGCATCACCCCGTGCAGCAAGCGCTCGGCCTGCTGCTCGAGCTCTGCGTCGCTGGCTGCCACGATCCGGGCCAGCGTGTCGGCCGCGGGGCCCGCGGTCACGCGCTCGCGCAATGCGCGCACCATGCGACGCAACACATCGCGCCACGCCGCGGGCCGCGGCCAGTCGGCGGCGGGCAACGGCGCCACCCCGGCGTCGGCAGCACGGCGCAGCTCTTCGGCATCGGGCAAGGCACCGTCGTGCGCCTGCATCAGCTCGCGCTGCTGCGCCTGCGCGATGTCGGCAACAAAGATCAGGAAGTCGCGCATCGCGTGGCCTGCGGCCAGTTGACGCAGCCGCATCTCGCGCTCGGCGAAGCAGCTCGAGCGCTCGGGAAAGCGCAGGAACGGCGCGTCCTCGCCGGCACCTGCGGCGATTTCCTCAGGGGTGGAGATGCGGATCGTCGTCACGTCGCTGGGATTGTCGGCTCAGTGGCTCTCCGGTCGAAGGACCGGCTAAAGGTTGCCGTCGAACAAAGGGCGCCGGCTTGTCGCCAAGCGCGGCGCCCGAGGTCAGGAACCAGACAGCGTGGGCAGACGCTACTTGCGCTGCGTCATCTCGCGGTGCCACAGCGGATGGTTCTGCCGCGCCCATGCCTTGCTCACGGTGCCACGGGTCATCGCCGAGAGCGTGCCCTTGACCCAGATCGCCGCGTAGACGTGCACGATCACCGACAGCACCATCACGGTGGCGGCGATCGCATGCAGCAGCACCGCGAGCCGCACGATGTCGATCGGGAAGTAGTGCGCGAAGTACGGCCGCCAGAACACGAAGCCGGTGACCAGCAGCACCAACAACGAGATCGACATGCTCCAGAAAACCATCTTCTGGCCGGCGTTGTACTTGCCCACCGGCGGCATCGCGGCCTTGTTGCCCTTGAGCAGCTCGCCCATCTTGGCGCGCCACTCCTTGTCGGCCTCGGTCATCCGGTTCTCCGTGTGCACCCGCAGGTAGAGAAACAAGAAGACCAGCGCCGTCGCCACGCCGATGAACGGATGGAGGATGCGCGTCCACGGCCCGCCGCCGGTGAAGATGGTGAGGAAGAACAGGCTCGGATGGAACAGCGCCAGGCCCGAGCAGGCCGCCAGCAGCAGCAGGATCACCGTCAGCCAGTGAGACATGCGCTCCTTGTCGTCGTAGCGCTGCAGTTCGTGCGTTTGCGGTTGCATGGTGTCAGACCTCGTCCTCTGCCTTCTCTTCGACCGGGCCCACCTTCATGTAGTGCAGGAAGCCGGCGACCACGGCGCCCACCATTCCCGCGACGGCCAGCGGCTTGGCGATGCCCTTCCACAGCGACACCAGCGGGCTGACGCTCGGATCCTTGGGCAGGCCCTCGAGCTCGGGACGGTCGGCATGCTTGAGCACGTACATCACGTGCGTGCCGCCGACGCCTTGCGGGTTGTACAGGCCCGCGTTCTGGAAGCCGCGCTCCTTCAGCTCCAGCGCACGCTTCTCGCCGTAGGCCACCATGTCTTCCTTGGTGCCGAAGCCGATCGCGCCCGTAGGGCAGGTCTTCACACACGCCGGCTCGAGGCCGACCGCGACGCGGTCGGAGCACAGCGTGCACTTGTAGGCCTTGTTGTCCTTCTTGCTGATGCGCGGCACGTCGAACGGGCAGCCGGTGACGCAGTAGCCGCAGCCGATGCAGTTCTCGCTGATGAAGTCGACGATGCCGTTGTCGTACTTGACGATCGCGCCGGGCGCCGGGCAAGCCTTGAGGCAGCCCGGGTCGTCGCAGTGCATGCAGCCGTCCTTGCGGATCAGCCACTCCAGGCTGCCCTGCGTCGGCTCGACCTCGAAGAACTTCATCACCGTCCAGCTGCTGGGCGTGAGGTCCACCGGGTTGTCGTAGACGCCGATGTTCTGGCCGACCTCGTCGCGCAGGTCGTTCCAGTTCATGCACGCCACCTGGCAGGCCTTGCAGCCGATGCACTTGGACTCGTCGATCAGCTTGGCGACCTGTGGCGACGAGCGCACCTGCGGTGACGGGGTCGTGGTGGCCGAACGGGCGACCACGTTCTGGGAGTTGGTTCCAGCCATGTCAGTTCTCCATGGCGCTTGGCGCGACCGGCGACAGGTGAACCGCCGTAACCAAGCGGACGCCGCGGATCCGGCTCCGCCGCTCCGCTGGCGGCGCCCCCTTCGAAGGGGAGGCGCCGAAGGCGCTTCGGGGGTGGTTCATTTCAGGCCTTCTCGATGTTGACGAGGAACGCCTTGAACTCCGGCGTCTGCGAGTTGGCGTCGCCGACGAACGGGGTCAGGGAGTTGGCCAGGTAGCCGTTCTGCGTCACGCCCTTGAAGCCCCAATGGATGGGGATGCCCACCATGTGCACCGCCTTGCCGTTGACCTGCCACGGCTTGATGCGCTTGGTGACCACGCAGGCCGCGACCACTTCGCCGCGGTTGGAGCGCACCTTCACCTTGTCGCCCTGTCTGATGCCCTTCTCCTTGGCCAGTTCCTCGCCGATCTCGACGAACGGCGCCGGCTGCACGATCGCATTGCTGCGCGCATGCTTGGTCCAGAAGTGATGGTGTTCGGTCAGACGATAGGTGCTGGCGGCGTACGGGAACTCCTCCTTCTTGCCGAACGCCTCGAGGTCGCCCTTGTAGACCCGCGCCGCCGGGTTGGACACTGCCTTCGGGTTGTTGGGACACATCAGGTTGACGCCCACCGGCGTCTCGAACGGCTCGTAGTGCTCGGGGAACGGGCCCTCGCTCATGCCCACCGCGTGCAGGCGCGCCACACCCTCTGGGTTCATGATGAACGGACCCACGTGCTGGTCGGGCGCCGCGTCCGGCCGCATGTCGGGCACGTCGGCACCGCCGGCCCAGCTGGTGCCGCTCCACGCCAGGTACTTGCGCGACGGATCCCAAGGCTTGCCCGCCGGGTCGGCGGAAGCGCGGTTGTACAGGACCCGACGGTTCGCCGGCCACGAGAAACCCCAGGCCGGGTACACGCCCAGGCCGGTCGGATCGGCCGTGTCGCGGCGCGCTGTCATGTTGCCCGCCTGCGTCCAGCAGCCGGCGTAGATCCAGTTGCCGCACGCGGTAGATCCGTCGGCCTGCAGCAACGCGAAGTTCGGCATCTGCTCGCCGGCCTTCACCAGCACCGGCCGCGGCGCCTTCGGATCCTTGGGGTCCGGCGGGCCGAGGACGTCGGTGATCGCGCGGCCGTTGATCTCGCGCAGCACCTCGGCCGGATTGGGCACGTTGGCGTTCAGGTACGGCCAGGAGAGCGCAGCGATCGGCTCGGGCAGCGTGCCGCCCTCCTTGGCGTACATGTCGCGCAACTTCACGAACAGGCGCGCGATGATCTCCGCATCGGTCTTGGCCTCCCCAGGCGGGTCGACCGCACGCTCCTTCCAGCTGATGACGCGGCTCGAGTTGGTGAACGTACCCGTCTCTTCGGCGAAGCAGCTGGCCGGCAGCCGGAACACTTCGGTCTTGATGTCTTCGGGCTTGACGTCGTTGAGCGGGCCGAAGTTCTTCCAGAACTCGCTGGTTTCGGTCTCCAGCGGATCCATCACCACCAGGTACTTCAGCTTCGACAGGGCCGCCGACATCTTCTTCTTGTTGGGCACGGCGGCCAGCGGGTTGAAGCCCTGGCACAGGAAACCGTTCATCTTGCCCTGGAACATCATCTCGAACATCGACAGCACGTCGTAGCCGGTGTCGCGCTTGGGCAGCCAGTCGTAGCCGAAGCCGTTGTCGGCCGTGGCCGCAGCGCCGTAGTACGACTTGCACAGGCTGGTGAACCACTTGGGGAAGTTCTGCGTGAACGCCATCTGGTTCGGACGCAGCGGCTTGCCGGTGCGGCGCTCGAGGAACTCCTCGCGGGTCTTGTCGGCGTCCATCGGCGCCAGCATGTAACCCGACAGCACCTCGGAGTAGGCGTTCATGTCGGTGATGCCCTGCACGTTGGCATGGCCGCGCAGCGCGTTGACGCCGCCACCCGGACGACCCATGTTGCCCAGCAGCAGCTGGATCATGGCCATCGTGCGGATGTTCTGCGAGCCCACCGAGTGCTGCGTCCAGCCGAGCGCGTACAGAATGGTCATCACGCGGCTTGGCACCGCGGTCGAACCGATCTGCTCGCAGACCTTGAGGAATTGATCCTTCGGCGTGCCGGTGATCAGGCTCACCTGCTCGGGTGTGTAGCGCGAGTAGTGCTTCTTGAGCTGCTGGAAGACGCAGCGCGGATCCTGCATCGACTCGTCGACCTTGACGAAGCCATCCTCGCCGATCTGGTAGCCCCAGGTCGCCTTGTCGTAGCTGCGCTTGTCGGCGTTGTAGCCGCTGAAGAATCCGTTGTCGAAACCGTAGCCCTCCTTCGTCATGAAGGTGGCATCGGTGTACGCCTTCACGTACTCGTGGTGGATCTTGTCGTTGCTCAGCAGGTAGTTGATGACGCCGCCGAGGAAGGCGATGTCGGTGCCGACGCGGATCGGCGCGTACATGTCGGCCACCGCGGCCGAACGCGTGAAGCGCGGGTCGACCACCATCAGCTTGGCCTTGCGCGTCTGCATGGCCTCGATCACCCACTTGAAGCCGCAGGGGTGGGCTTCGGCGGCGTTGCCGCCCATGATGAGAACGAGATCGGTATTCTTGATGTCGTTCCAGCTGTTGGTCATTGCACCTCTACCGAACGTCGGGCCCAGACTGGACACCGTCGGTGCGTGTCAGATGCGTGCTTGGGTATCGAGTGCGACCATCCCCAGGCCGCGCGCGGCCTTGACCCACAGGTAACCGGACTCGTTGGACGCCGCACTGGAGATCAACAGGCCGGTGGTGTTCCAGCGGTTGACCGTGGTGCCGGCGGCGTTGGCCTTGACGAGGTTCGCATCGCGGTCGGCCTTCATCAGCTTGGCGATGCGCGTCAGCGCGTCGTCCCAGGAGACGCGCTTCCACTCGTTGGACCCGGGCTCGCGCACCTCCGGTACCTTGACGCGGTCGGCGCTGTGGATCATGTCGAGAACGCCGGCGCCCTTGGGGCACAGCGTGCCGCGGCTTACCGGGTGGTCGGGATCGCCCTCGACGTGGATGATGCTCGGCTTGACGTTCTTCGCCTTGTCGCCCAGCGTGTACATGATCAGGCCGCAGCTGACCGAGCAATACGGGCATGTGCTGCGGGTTTCAGTGGTGCGGGCGAGCTTGAAGTTGCGCGTCTCGGCCAGTGCGGCCGTGGGCGAGAAGCCCAGCGCGACGAGGCTGGATCCGACCAGCCCCGCTCCACTCACCCGGAAGAACTGCCTCCGGTTCATATCCATTGCCGTCATGTCCTTCGTGGGCGAAGACACCCAGAGTCATCCAGCCTGCTTCACGGCAGAGCCTCCCTATTGGGGCCCTGGCGTCCACAGCTTCAAATTGCAGGAAGCCCTTATGAATGACCGTGCAGATCAGGCGGCGTTAGGGCGTCAGGGTGTCGGCGGTCCCACCGATACAAGCGCGAACGCCCCGGAGCGGGCTCGCGGGGCGTTGCGGAAGCGAGGCAGCGGTTAGTTCGAGCAGCCGCAGCTGTCGTAGGTGAAGCGGCTGCCGTCGAGGTCGTGCGCGTCGTTCGCGGACACATGCGTGTTGCGCATCGAGGCCTTGGGCGCGGCCTTGTCGACGCGTTGTGCAGCGGCAGGGCGTACCTGCATCGGCGCCGGTTTGCAGGCCGCGGCATCGCTGCCCTGCATGCAGGCCATGGCCACGCGCTGCACGGCGACATCGCCCGCTTCGGCGGCGCGGGCACTGTGCAAAGCCCCGCCAGCCAACAGGACTGCGCCGGCGACGATCGACGTGCGCAGGCAACGAATGGTGCTGTACATGCTGAGACTCCTCGTGAATGCCCGGGTTCGCTGAGACACCCGTGATGACGGAGCCCATGTTCGTGCCCTGGGTCGACCGTGGCGAGGTCAGCGTTCACGATCTCGATCACGCGGCGCCCATCGATTCCGGGGGCCGACGCGTCCGTTCTGCGCAGCCCGTCACGCGACGCGGCGCGCGTGCGGTTCACACGCGAAATACCACAACCCCGGTACCACAACCCCGGACGCAGGCGCCGCGGCGCAGCGAGACGCGGCGAGTGCGCCTCTAGCGCTCGGCGTTCGGGAAGAACAACTGCTGGCCGTTGATCTTGTAGTCGGCGATCGCCTGCTGCCCAGCGGCGGACACCACCCAGTCGGCGAACTGCTGCGCCAGCGCGCTCTTGACGTGCGGAAACCTGGCGGGGTTCACCACCATCACGCCGTATTGGTTGAACAGGCGCTTGTCGCCCTCGACCAGGATCGTGAGGTCGCCGCGGTTCTTGAACGACAGCCAGGTACCGCGATCGGTCAGGACGTAAGCGTTCATCGACGAGCCCATGTTGAGTGCCGGCCCCATGCCGCAGCCGCACTCCTTGTAGCCGGCCGGCTTGGCCTTCGCCAGGTCGATGCCGGCGGCCTGCCACAGGCGCAGTTCGGCGGCGTGCGTGCCGCTCTTGTCGCCGCGCGAGATGAACGGGGCGTCGCCCGCGTTGACCTTGGCCAGCGCCGCCGCGATGTCGTTGCCCTTGAGCCTGGCCGGGTCGGACGCCGGGCCGACGACGACGAAATCGTTGTACATCACCGGCATGCGCTTGGTCGAGAAGCCCTCGGCGACGAACTTCTCCTCGGCTGCGGTGTCGTGCACGAACACCACGTCGGCGTCGCCGCGGCGCGCCATGTCGAGCGCCTGGCCGGTGCCCACCGCCACCACGCGCACGTCGATGCCGGTGGCCTGCCTGAAGACCGGCAGCAGGTGACCGAACAGGCCCGACTGTTCGGTCGACGTGGTCGACGCCATCACGATGTGCTTGTCCTGCGACCACGCGGGCGCGGCCACCACCAGCGCGGCCAACAGCGTGCCATGGCACAGCGCCCATCGTCGAATCGCACGCAGCGTCAGGTCCATGGCAGCTCTCCTTTGAGAAAAAGCGCTGCCTCGGCGGGCAGCGCGTCGTTGAAGAAACGGTCGACCGGCAGGTCGACGACCACGCGTCCAGCTTCGAGGTACGCCACCCGCGTGGCGAGGCGCTTGGCCTGGCCGAGGTTGTGCGTGCTCATCACCACGGTCACGCCGTCGGCGGCCAGCGCGTCGATCAGGCGCTCGACCTCGCGCTTCGCGCTGGGGTCGAGGTTGGCCGTCGGTTCGTCGAGCAGCAGGATGTCGGGCTCGAGCGCCCACGCACGCGCCAGCGCGAGACGCTGCTGCTGCCCGCCCGACAACGTGCGCGCGGAGCGCGCCGCCACGCCCTCCAGGCCGACCCGGCGCAACGCACGCTGGCAACGCGGCGCGCGCTGTGCGCGCGGCACGCCGTGCAGCCACAGGCCCAGCATCACGTTGAAGCGCACCGACAGGCTGAGCAGAAACGGTCGCTGGAACAGCATCGCGGTGACCGGTGCACGGTCGCCAGGCAGCAGGTAGACCATGCGTTGGCCGTCGCTCGGCACCAGGCCGTGCAGCACGCGCAGGAGCGTGGTCTTGCCCGAGCCGTTGGCGCCCACCAGCGCCAGGCGGTCGCCGCGGTGCAACGTCACGCTGACGTCGCGCAGCGCCTGCACGCTGCCGAAATGCACGCTCGCGTGGATGAGTTGCACCAGGCGCTGCGGCGGCGTGCCGGTGCCGCGCACACCGGCCGGCGCATCGCTCGCCTGTGCGGGCCCCAGCGGGAACACCGCGCTAGACATAGGCCTCGCGCTCCAGCGACGTGCGGCTCTGCATCAGCACGATCACGCCGTTGACCACGCCCACCACGGCCAGCAGCACGAACCCCAGGCCCAGCGCCAGCGGCAAATCGCCCTTGCTGGTTTCCAGCGCGATCGCGGTGGTCATCACGCGCGTGAAACCATCGATGTTGCCGCCGACGATCATCACCGCACCCACTTCCGACACCGCGCGGCCGAAGGCGGTGAGCAGCACGGTGAGCACGCCGAAGCGTTCGTGCAGCAGCATCAGCAGCGCACTGGTGAACGGGCCGGCACCCAGCGAACGCAGCTGATCGCCGCCGTCGCGCAAGGCCTCGATCACCAGCCGCCGCGACAGCGCGGCGATCAGCGGCACGACCAGCAGGCTTTGCGCGATCACCATCGCGGTCGGCGTGAACAGGATGCCGAGCTCGCCCAGCGGGCCCGAGCGCGACAGCAGCAGGTACACCAGCAAGCCCACCACCACCGACGGCAGCGCGAGCAGCGAATTGACCAGCCACACCGCGACGCCATGGCCGCGAAAGCGCGCCACCGCGAGCCACGCGCCGAGGCACAGGCCGGCAGCGGCACCGATGGCGCAGGCGGTGGCGCTGACGCGCAGCGAGAGGCCGACGATGCGCCAGAGGTCGGCATCGGCACGGCTGATGAGCTGCGCAGCCAGCAACAGGCTGTCGGCGATCGAATTCATGGCTTTGGCCGAGGGCGGCGCAGCAGCACCATCGGTGCAGGGATTCTCGGTGGCCGGGTGCGGGCTGACGATATGCTCTGGACTGCATATCTACCTCGTGCCGAGCGGTGCGCCCGAGCGCGTCGCTGCACAATCGACCGCGCTGGATCGCTGATTCGACACCATGTCCTCCGAGCTCGGCCCTTCACCGCTGGCAGCCAATGAGAGCAACCTGAGCGTTGCGCAGGCCCGCGCAGCGATCGCCGAGCGGCTGCGCCCGATCACTGAGCGCGAGGCCGTGCCGCTGGCGCAGGCGCTGGGCCGCGTGCTCGCCGCCGACGTGGTTTCGCCGATCGACGTGCCGGCGCACGACAACTCGGCGATGGACGGCTATGCCTTCGCCGGCGCGGCGCTGCGCACCGATACCGCGATCGCGCTGCGCTCGGTGGCCACCGTGATGGCCGGCGCTCCCTACCCCGGCAGCGTCGGCGCCGGTCAATGCGTGCGCATCATGACCGGCGCGGTGATGCCCGCCGGCGCCGACACGGTGGTGCCGCTGGAGTTGTGCCGCGTCGAGGAGCGCAGCGACGGCCCGCTCGTGCACATCGAGCCCGGCGTCATCCGCGCCGGCGAGAACCTGCGCCGCCGCGGTGAAGACCTGGCGCGCGGCAAGCCCGCGCTGCGCGCCGGCCGCGTGCTGCAGCCCGCGGATCTCGGGCTGATGGCCTCGCTCGGCATCGAGACGGCGCCGGTGGTGCGTCGCCTGCGCGTCGCGCTGTTCTCCACCGGCGACGAGATCGCGCCGCTCGGGGCCCCGCTGGCCCCGGGCTGCGTGTACGACAGCAACCGCTTCAGCCTGATGGCGGCGCTGCAGCGCCTGGGCGTGGAAGTGATCGACCTCGGCCTGGTGCGCGACGACCCGCAGGCGCTGCAGGCAGTCGTGCAGCGGGCGATCGCGCAGGCCGACGCGGTGCTCACCAGCGGCGGCGTCAGCGCGGGCGACGCCGACTACACGCGCAACGTGCTGGGGCGTGCCGGCGAGGTGGCCTTCTGGAAGGTGGCGATGCGGCCGGGCCGGCCGTTCGCGTTCGGACCGCTGTACGCCGGGGACCGCACGCGTCCGTCGAAGACCGTCTGGCTGTTCGCACTGCCCGGCAACCCGGTGGCGGCGCTGGTCACGTTCTACGTGTTCGCGCGCGACGCCTTGCTGACGCTCGCCGGCGCCACGCCGCAGCCGCTGCCCGTGCTGCAGGCGCGCAGCGCGGCGGCGATCCGCAAGCGTCCCGGGCGCACCGAGTTCCAGCGCGCGCGCGTTGGCCCGGGGGCCGATGGGCAGTGGGAAGTGCGGACCACCGGGTCGCAAGGCGCCGGCATCCTGCGCAGCATGAGCGAGGCCAATGCGTTGCTGGTGCTGCGCCACGAGCAGGGCTCGGTGGCGGCCGGCGAGCCAGTCGATGTGTGGCTGTTCGACGGGCTGGTCTGAGC
>DATJYZ010000119.1:0-2869 GCA_035499355.1 Burkholderiaceae bacterium
CCGCGCGCTGCGCCTGAGCCCCGAGCAGGTGGCGATGCTGATCTCGGCCGATCTGTTCTGCTGCGGGCTGGTGACGCTGATCCAGTCGTGGGGCATGACGCGCTGGTTCGGCGTGCGGCTGCCGGTGATGATGGGCGTCACCTTCGCGGCGGTGGGTCCGATGGTGGCGATGGCCAACGCCAACCCGGGTACGGCCGGTGCGCAGGCGCTGTTCGGCGCCATCATCGGCGCCGGCATCGTGTCGATGCTGATCGCACCGCTGGTGGGCCGGCTGCTGCGCTTCTTTCCGCCGGTGGTGACCGGCACCATCATCGCGGTGATCGGCATCAGCCTGATGCGCGTGGGCATCGGCTGGGCGATGGGCGGGCCGGCCAACCTGGCGCAGTTCACCGACGTGCCGCGTCTGGTGCAGCTGGTCGACAAGGCCAAGGCCGACGCGCTGGCGTCGGCTGCGGCCACCGCGGCGCTGGCGACAGCGTCGGGCGCATCGGCGCCTGCGGTGAGCGCCGCACCGCAGGCCGCGGCCGCCGCGGTGGCGGCCACCAACGCGGCGGCGTCGCCGCAACTGCGCCTGGCCGGCCCGATTCCGCAGACCGACAACCCCAACTACGGTGCGCTCGACAACCTCGCGATCGCCGCCTTCGTGCTGGTGGTGATCCTGCTGATCTCCAAGCTCGGCCGCGGCTTCGTCGCCAACATCTCGGTGCTGCTGGGCATCGTGCTCGGCTGCGTGGTGGCGGCGCTGCTGGGCAAGATGGGGTTCGACAAGGTGGCCAAGGCGCCGTGGCTCGACCTGGTGACGCCGTTCGCGTTCGGCATGCCGACGTTCGACGCGGTGGCGATCGTGACGATGGTGCTGGTGATGATCGTGGTGATGATCGAATCGACCGGCATGTTTCTCGCGCTGTCGGAGATCACCGGCAAACCGCTGACCCAGCGCGACCTCACCGCCGGCCTGCGCACCGACGGCCTGGGCACGCTGATCGGCGGCGTGTTCAACACCTTTCCGTACACCAGCTTCTCGCAGAACGTCGGCCTGGTCGGCGTCACGGGCGTGCGTAGCCGCTTCGTCTGCGTGGCCGCCGGCATGATCATGATCGTGCTCGGGCTGCTGCCCAAGATGGGCGCGCTGGTGGAGTCGGTGCCGCAGTTCGTGCTCGGCGGCGCCGGGCTGGTGATGTTCGGCATGGTGGCGGCCACCGGCATCCGCATCCTCGCGGCGGTGGACTTCAAGGGCAACCGGCACAACCTGTACATCGTCGCGATCTCGATCGGCTTCGGCATGCTGCCGCTGGTGGCGCCGCGCTGGATGCAGCAGATGCCGCACGCGCTGCACCCGCTGCTCGAGTCGGGCATCCTGCTGGCCGCGCTGAGCGCGGTGCTGCTCAACCTGTTCTTCAACGGCGGGCGCGCGCTGTCCGCGGGCGATGCGGTGGCGGCCGCCAAGGCGCAGGACGGGCACGCTTAGGCCGTGCGCGCAGCCGGTAGACTGCGCGCCGTATGCGCCGCCGCCTCGTCGTCACGCTGCCGTTCGCGGCGCCGCTGTTCGGTGCCTGCGCGTTGGGGCAGGGCGTGCCGCCGGAGGCCAAGTTCCAGCTCGTGCCCAGCGGCACGCTGCGTGCGGCGATCAACCTCGGCAACCCGGTGCTGGCGCGCAAGGAAGGCGGCGAGCTGCGCGGCGTGTCGGTCGACCTGGCGCGCGAGCTGACCAAGCGGCTGGTGATGCCGCTGCAGTTCGTGGTCTACGAATCGGCCGGCAACGTGGTGTTCGCCGCCGCCAGCCAGGCGTGGGACGTCGCGTTCGTCGCCATCGACCCGGCGCGCGGCCGCGAGATGCTGCAGACCAACCCGTACCTGATCATCGAGGGTGCGTACCTGGTGCGTGCCGATTCGCCGATCCGCAGCAACGACCAGGTCGACCGGCCCGGCGTGCGCATCGCGGTGGGCAAGGGCAGCGCCTACGACCTCTACCTGTCGCGCACGCTGAAGCAGGCGCAGATCGTCCATGCGCCCGCGTCGCCGCAGGTGACCGACCTGTTCGTGGCCGAGAAGCTCGACGCGGCCGCCGGCGTGCGCCAGCAGCTCGAGGCCGATGCCAGGCGCCTGCCCGGCCTGCGCGTGCTCGACGGCCGCTTCATGGTCATCCAGCAGGCGATGGCCACGCTGCCGGGGCGTGACGCGGGCCTGGCCTACCTGAACACGTTCGTCGAACAGATGAAGGCGTCGGGCTTCGTCGCCGAGGCACTGGCGCGGCACCAGATCGACGGCGTCGCGGTGGCGCCGCCGGGCCCGGCGCGCTGACACTTCAGCCGTCGCGATTTAACCGTCGCGACGCAACCGCCGCGACTCAACGCCCGCGATGATGCCGCTCGTGCCACTGCGCGAGCGAATAGTCGGGGTACTCGTCGAACGTGTCGTCGCCGCGCTGGCGATGCACCCCCACCCACTCGGGCTTGGAGCCGAGCATCATGTGCGTCACGCGCGGCGGCACCGGCAGCGCCGTGTCGATGGCACCGGCGTGCGGGTGCACCAGCTCGGGCCAGCGCGGATCCCACACCCACAGCGGGCTGCCGCACTCCTTGCAGAAGTGCCGTTGCGCCGGGCTGCGCCGGCGCTCACCGAGGCGCGCACGGTAGACGCCGAGGTGCTTGCGCCCCGTCACCTTGAGCGTGGCGTGGTCGGCGCCGACGTTGATGGCGAAGCCGCCCGAACCGGCGGTCTTGCGGCAGATCGAGCAGTAGCAGCGCATGAACGGCACCGGCGCGTGCGCCTGCACCGAGAAGCGCACGGCACGGCAGTGGCAGGATCCTTCGAGCAGCATGGGCACCACCTCCTGGTGCGCACCGTACCACCGACGGCGCGAGGCCGG
>DATJYZ010000120.1:0-11665 GCA_035499355.1 Burkholderiaceae bacterium
GGCCAGACCAACTACTCGGCCGCCAAGGCCGGCATGCACGGCTTCACGATGGCGCTGGCGCAAGAGCTGGCGAGCAAGGGCGTCACCGTGAACACGGTGAGCCCGGGCTACATCGGCACCGACATGGTCAAGGCGATCAAGCCCGAGATCCTCGAGAAGATCGTCGCCACCATCCCGGTCAAGCGGCTGGGCACCCCCGACGAAATCGGCTCGATCTGCGCCTGGCTGGCGGGTGAGGATTCGGGCTTCACCACCGGCGCGGACTTCTCTTGCAACGGTGGTTTGCACATGGGCTGAGGCCTCCGCGCCCCTCCGCGAGGGAGCTGCAGTCAGAACTGAAGGCCGGCTCGCGCCGGCCTTCGCTTTTGCGCGGCCGGCATGCTGGCTTGGTCGGTGGCGGGCGCCAACGCATCCGCCGGCGGTGGCCGCACGAGTCGCGCCGCGCACAGCGCCGCCAGCCAGCCGGCCGCGGCCACCGCGAGCGCGGCGGCCACGTGGCTCGTCACGCCCCACGCCGCCAATGCCAGCGTGCTCAGCATCCACACCGCGCCGGCGGCGGCCAGCGGCTGCAGCGTATCGAGTGCCGAGTCGGGCCGTTCGCGCCGCCACAGCGCCACCGCCGGCAGCAGCGCGATCGCGATCAGCGCGCCATCGAGCCAGCGCGACGGCGCGCCCAGCACCTGGCCTGCCGCCAGCGCACTGGTCGCGCCGGCCAGGGTGGTGGTGTCCGCCAGCGCATCGCGTTTGGCAACCGCCGCGACACTGCTGCCGACGAACACCGTACGCCCGGCGAAACGCCGCCGCAACGCACCGTCTTCGGTGATGCCCAGCGCCGCCGCGCCGACGCGCACGAAGCTCGTCGTCGGCACCGTTGCGCGCGACGGCAGCTTCATCAGTACGCGGCCTTGCGGGTCGAGCGGCCAACTGCGCTCGCCCAGGCGCAAGCGACCCTCGGCGTAGCGCAACGGCGCGTCGGGGTCCAGCGCCTGCAGCGCCGCCAGCGGCAGCGACGGCAACCCGCGCTCCTGCACCTCGTGCAGCAGCGCCAGGCGGTGCAGGTGGCCCGCTTCGGCGAGCGGCGCCGCCACGCCCACCGCGCGGGCCGCCGTCAGCAGCGCGGGCGTCGGCGTGGCCACGCTCGCCGACTCGACGCGCGGCCAATGCGCCGGCAGCACGCGGCCCAGCGGCGGCGGCAGCGCCGGCGCATCGGCGTGCGCAACGGCGTCGTCGCCCGCGGCCTGCGCCGCCAGCACGACGCGGCGGCTGTGCCGCAGCGTGCCGGCCAGCTGCCCATCGCCGTCGCGCGGGGTCGTCAGCGGCAGGTCGATCACCACGGCCTTGGCGCCGAGCTCGAGCAGGAACTCCGCCACCATCGCGATCACGTCGCGCCGGTACGGCCAGGGCCCGAGCTGCGCCCGCAGCGCCCGCATCGACGCGTCGTCGAGGTCGACCACCGCCACGTCGTCGCGCACGCCGTCGGGCCAGGCGAGATTCAGCTGCGCGTCGAGCAACGCCTGCGCAGCGCGCTGGTAGGCCGGCGTCGACGACACCAGCCAGGCCAACGCCAGCGCCAGCGGCGCCACCCACCACGGCCGTCGCGTCATCGCGGGCCTCCCTTGCGTGCTCTTTGCTGGCCGCCATGTTGACGGCTTCGAGCGCGCGCGCCGTCCCCTCGCTTGCAGGGCGGGAAACCCCGGGCGTCAGGTGGTCAGCAGCTCGCGCGCGGCCGCCTGCAGCGCGGCGTCGCCGCCGTCGGCCAGCACCAGCTGCCGCGACGCCGCCAGGCCAGCGAAATTGCGCCGCATCGAGCGCTCGTACAGCGGGTCGTAGTGCTCGTGCATCAGCTCGCCGAACAGCTCGGCCCACTGCGCGGCGCGCGCCATCGCCTGCCAGCGCGTGATGCGCTCCTTGCCCTGCAGCTCGGTCAGCGCGCCCAGCAGCGCGCAGAAGCGCTCGGGCACGTCGGCGAAGAATCCGTACTCCTGCAGCAGCAGCTGCACGCGCGCTGCGTCGTCCATCTGCACGTGCACGCAGGCAGCGTGCTCGCGCATGCGCGCCACCAGCGCGTCGGGCAGCTGCAGCGCGCCGACCTTGCGGCTCTCGCTTTCGATGAACACCGGCCGCCTCGCATCGAAGGCGCGCAGCTCCTGCCACAGTTGGGTGTCGAACGCCTTCTGCGAGGGCTGCGGCGTGTCGGGCAGGCCACCGAGCACCGAGCCGCGGTGGCACGCGATGGCCTCGAGGTCGAGCACCTGGGCGCCCTGCGCGGCAAGCGCATGGAGTAGCCGCGTCTTGCCGCTGCCGGTGCGGCCGGCGACCACGGTGAACTGCAGCTGCGCCGGCAACACCGCGAGCTGCTCGCGCACCTGCGCGCGAAAGGCCTTGTAGCCGCCCTGCAGCCGCGCGGTGCGAAAGCCGATCTGGTCGAGAAACCACGCCAGCGCCAGCGAGCGCTGGCCGCCGCGCCAGCAGTACACCAGCGGCTGCCACTCGCGCGGCTTGTCCTGCACCCAGCGTTCGATGGCGGCGGCGATGTTGCGCGCCACCAGCGCGGCGCCGACCCGGCGCGCGGCGTGCGGCGAGTCCTGCACGTACAGCGTGCCGACCACGCGGCGCTGCTCGTCGTCGAGCACCGGCCAGTTGACGGCGCCGGGCAGGTGGTCGTCGGCGTACTCCGCCGGCGAGCGCACGTCGATCACCGTGTCGTACGGCGACGGTGCCGCCACCGCCTCGACGGCCGCGACGCTGCGCAGGCTCACCGCAGCGAGATCGCTGGTTGCGCCGCCGGCGTGCCGGTCGACACCGGCGCGATCGCATCGAGCAGCTCGCTCTCGATCTCGAGCTGCTCGCGGTTGTGCTGCAGCGCTGCGCCGTCGACCAGGAACGTGTCTTCCACGCGCTCGCCCAGCGTCGAGATCTTGGCCAGCTGCAGGTTCACGCGGTGCCGCGCCAGCACGCGCGCGATGCCGTACAGCAGGCCCGAGCGGTCGCTGGCACTGACCGAGAGGATCCAGCGCTGCGCGCGCTCGTCGGGGCGCAGGCTGACGCGCGGCGTCACCGGGAACGAGCGCACGCGGCGCGACACGCGGCCGCGGCTCGGCTCGGGCAGCGGGCCTTCGGCCTGCAGCGCGTGCACCAGACTGGTCTCGATCAGCGAGATCAGGTCGCGGTAGCCGGCCGCGTCGTCGGCGTCGTAGGCCGGATGCACCACCTGGAAGGTGTCGAGCGCATAGCCGGCGCGGCTGGTGTGGATCTTGGCGTCCTGGATCGAGAAGCCCGCGCCGTCGAAGTAGCCGCAGATGCGCGCGAAAAGGTCCGCGCGGTCGGGCGAGTACACCAGCACCTGCAGCCCTTCGCCCACCGGCGAGGGCCGCGCGCTGACCACCGGCGCGTCGGTCTTCACGTGGCGCCACAGCACGCGCGCGTGCCAGGCGATCTCCATCGCGTCGTGGCGCGCGAAATAGCTGACGTCGAGCGTGTCCCACAGCGGCTGCTCGGTGCCGGGCAGCGCCGAGCGCAGCGCGAGCAGGTTGCGCGCCTCGAGCTTGCGCGCCTCGATCTCGGCGTCGAGGTTCGGCGTCGCGCCACCGAGCACGCGCAGCGTCAGGCGGTACAGGTCCTCGAGCAGCTTTCCCTTCCAGGCGTTCCACACCTTGGGGCTGGTGCCGCGGATGTCGGCCACCGTCAGCAGGTACAGCGCGGCCAGGGTGCGCGGGCTGCCCACCGTCCTGGCGAACGCGGTGATCACCTCGGGGTCCGACAAGTCCTCCTTCTGCGCGATGTGGCTCATCGTCAGGTGGTGCCGCACCAGGAACTCGATCAGCGTCGCGTCCTCCTTCTCGATCGCGTGTTCGCGGCAGAACTTGCGCACCTCCTTGCCGCCGAGCACCGAGTGGTCGCCGCCACGGCCCTTGGCCACGTCGTGGAACAGCGCGGCCACGTACAGGATGAACGGCTTGTCCCACTGCGACGCCAGCTGCGAGCAGAACGGGTACTCGTGCGCGTGCTCCGGGATCAGGAAGCGCCGCACGTTGCGCAGCACCATCAGGATGTGCTGGTCCACCGTGTAGACGTGGAACAGGTCGTGCTGCATGCGCCCGACGATGCGGCGGAACACCCACAGCGTGCGCCCGAGCACCGAGGTCTCGTTCATCAGGCGGAAGGCGTGCGTCTGTCCCACCGGCTGCTTGAGGATCTCCATGAACTGCGCGCGCACGCCGGGGTCGCGGCGGAAGCCGCCGTCCATCTTGTCGCGCGCGACGTACAGCGCGCGCAGCGTGCGTGCGCTCAGCGCCTTGATGCCCGGCGTCTGCTGATAGATCAGGAACGTCTCGAGGATCGCGCTGCGGTCGTTGAGGTAGAGGTCGTCGCGCGCCACCTCGAGCAGGCCGCCGCGGTCGAGGAAGCGCTCGTTGATCGGCCGCATCGGCTGGTTCTCCGAGCCGGAGAGCCGCTCCTCGATGTTGAGCATCAGGATCTTGTTGAGCTGCGACACCGCCTTGGCCGCCCAGTAGTAGCGGTGCATCAGCACCTCGCTGGCGCGCTGGTGCTTGCCGGGCTTGACGCCGAAGCTCTCGGCCATCGCGGTCTGCAGGTCGAACACCAGCCGGTCCTCGCGGCGGTCGGCCAGCGCGTGCAGCCGCGCGCGGATCAGCTTGATCGTGCCTTCGTGGCGCAGCAGGCGGCGCAGCTCGTAGGGCGTGAGCAGCCCCTTGGCGGCCAGCTCGGTCCAGGTGCGGCCGAGGCCGGCGCCGCGCGCCACCCAGATCACCACCTGCAGGTCGCGCAGCCCGCCGGGGCTCTCCTTGCAGTTGGGCTCCAGCGCGTACGGCGTGTCCTCGTACTTCACGTGGCGCTGGCGCATCTCGAGCGTCTTGGCGCGCAGGAAGTGCAGCGGCTCGATCGCGGCGTCGGTGGCGCGCTTGAAGGTGCCGAACAGCCGCCGCGAGCCGGCGAGGAGGCGCGATTCGATCATCGCGGTCTGCACCGTGACGTCATTGGTCGCCTCGACCACGCACTCCTCGACGGTGCGCACCGACGAGCCGATCTCCAGCCCGATGTCCCAGCACGCGGTGATGAAGCCGCTCACTGCGGCGCGCAGCGCGTCGTTGGCGTTGAGATCGCCGCCTTGAGTCGATGTGGCTCTGCCACCCGACTCGACCCCCGCGGGGGGCGGCGTGCCCGCCGCCCGGGGGCTCTCATCCGGCAGCAGCACCAGCACATCGACGTCGGAGTGCGGGAACAGCTCGCCGCGCCCGTAGCCGCCCACCGCCACCAGCGCCGCGCCCGGCGGCATGGTGCTGTGCGCCCACAGGTCGGTGAGCGTGGCGTCGGCGTGCCGCGCCAGCGCGCGCGTCAGCCGCGCGGCTGCCGGCGCGGTGGCCCGCCCGTGCAGGAAGTGCTGCACCAGCGCCGCCTTGCCGTCGCGAAAGCGCGTGCGCAGCGTGGCGACACTCGACCCACCCCCGAGGTGGCCTTCGGCCGGGCCTACGGCCCCAGGCCGAGCCGGGGGGCTCGGCCCTTCGGCAGGCGCATCGGGTCCACTGGACCCGATGCGTCCAGCCTCAGCCCCCTCGAGGGGGCGACGCTGGTGGACCGGCGGAGCCGGATCCACGGCGTCCACTTGTGAATCCGCCTCTTTCATGCGGGCGCGTTTCGCGCGAGGGGCCCGAAGATCAGCCGGCCACGCTGGCCGTTGCGGGCGTGCTCGCCGCCTGTGCGATGAACGACGGTACCGCCGGGCTGCCGGCCGACACCGTGAGCACTTCGTAGCCGGTCTCGGTGACCGCCACCGTGTGCTCCCACTGCGCGGACAGCGAGCGGTCGCGCGTGACGATGGTCCAGCCGTCGCCGAGCTCGCGGATCTCGCGGCGGCCGGCGTTGATCATCGGCTCCACCGTGAACACCATGCCGGGCACCAGCTCCTCGAGCGTGCCGGGGCGGCCGTAGTGCAGCACCTGCGGCTCCTCGTGGAACTTGCGGCCGATGCCATGGCCGCAGAACTCGCGCACCACCGAGAAGCCCTGGCTCTCGGCGAAGCTCTGCACCGCGTAGCCGATGTCGCCCAGCCGCGCGCCGGGCCTGACCTTGGCGATGCCCTTCCACATGGCGTCGTAGGTCAGCGTGCACAGCCGCCTCGCCGCGATGCTGCCGTCGCCCACGATGAACATGCGGCTGGTGTCGCCGTGCCAGCCGTCCTTGATGACGGTGACGTCGATGTTGACGATGTCGCCGGCCTTCAGCGCGCGCTCGTTCGGGATGCCGTGGCAGACCTGATGGTTCACCGACGTGCAAATGCTCTTCGGGTATGGCGTGTAGCCGGGTGGCGCGTAGTTCAGCGGCGCCGGCACCGCCCCCTGCACGTGGACGATGTGGTCGTGCGCCAGCTTGTCGAGCTGCTCGGTGGTGATGCCGGGCTTGACGTGCGACGTCAGCATGTCCAGCACCTCGGACGCCAGCCGCCCCGCGATGCGCATGCCCTCGATGTCAGCGGCCGTTTTCAGCGTGATCGCCATGGCCGGCATTATCCCACCGGCCGACTCGACTTCTGCCGCGCGCATCGAGTGCCCACTAGCGACGAAGGCCGGCTCGCGCCGGCCTTCGTGCACTGCGTCTCGCCGGTCGCTAGCGTCCGACGTCCACCGGGATCAGCTGCGCCTCCTCGGTGCCGCTCTTGTTGTCGAACGTCACCACCATCAGGCCCTTGGCCGGCGTGAGCTTCCACTCGGCCGAGTTCACCGCGATGCCGACGCTGCTGTCGGTGGCACCCGGGGCCACCGAGACGAAGCTGCCCTGGCTGATGGCGCTCGCCCACACGTTGTACTTCGCCGTGCCCTTCACCTCGTCGACGCCGCCGTTGATGAGGTCGTAGGCCACCGCGTGGTACGTGATGCGCGGGTTGGCGGCCGACAGGCACGGCTCGCCCGACAGGCACAGCCGCGACGACAGCACCGGCAGCAGCGCCGTCGAGCTATCGGTCGGCGCGATCGCCAGGAAGTCGAGGAAGCCGCGGCCGGAGCGCAGGCTGAACACGAACGACGCGAACTGCCCGTTGGCGTCTCCGGTGGTCACGGCGCCCTGGTCGGCGCCGACAACGATGTAGTCGTCGACGCCATCGCCGTCGACGTCGACGTAGATGTCGAACTCGTTGGTCGACGCATTCGACCAGCGGTCGTACGTGTTGACGGCGAACACCATCAGCTGGTTGGTCGCGTTGAATGGGAACGACTGCACGCCGATCGCGCGCACGTCGTTGGACACGCGGCCCGGATCCCTGCGGTCCTCCAGCCCCCAGGCGTAGAAGTCGGCATCACCCGAGATGGCGCCGCGCCTGTTGGTGACCTTGGCGGTCGTCGTCGGGTCGGTGCCCTTGAGGCGGCCGATCGAGGTCGACACGTCGGACAGCGCGCGCGGCACCAGGTAGTACGGCACCCGCAGCGTCACGCCGCCGTTGCTCGCGCCCACCGGCGTGAACTGCACGATGCCCGAGACCTCCTGGAAGTCGAGGCCGCCGCTGTAGGAGTCGGAGGCGCCGACCGTGGCGACCGGCACCTTCAGGGTCACGTCGACCTCCTTGGTGCTGCGCGCCGGGACGGTGACCGTGCTGCGGTGGATGTCGAGCGTGTGCGGCGAGCCGGACGGCAGCGCCTGCGACACGTTGAAGGTGGCCGCCGTCGGGCCGTGGTTCTTCAGCACCACCGTCATCGACTCGCGGAAGTCGCGGTCGATCTCCGAGAAGCCGAAGTTCAGCGCCGGCAGGAAGCGGCCGTCTTCCGACACCGCCACCACCTGCGCCGCCGTCGACTTGACGGGTTGCACCAGGCCCGTGCCACCGCGGCTGGTGCGGTAGCCCGCCACTTGGCCCGGATCGCCGGTATTGACGATCGCCGCCTTGATCGCCGCGACGCCCCAGTCGGGGTGCGCCTGCCGCGTCAGCGCGGCCACGCCAGTCACGTGCGGCGCCGCCATCGACGTGCCCGACAGCGTCTCGTTGCCGTTGCCCGAGCCCGAGCCGGTGGAGACGATCGCCACGCCCGGCGCGGTGATGTCCGGCTTGAGCGCGCTGTCGCCGGTGCGCGGGCCACTGGACGAGAACGACGCAAAGGCCAGATAGGCAGGGTTCGGGATCTGCGACGCGGGCCCGACGAGGGTGCTGGTCGCTGCGGCCAGCCGGCCGCCGTCGGACGTGGCCGTCGCGGCCAAGCCGCGCACGCCGAAGAACGGGATGGTCACGTTGTACTGCTCGCCGGTGTCGGGGTTGCCGGTGATCGCGCCCTCGAACGGCGGGTAGCCGGTGCTGGTGTCGATCATCGCCACCGCGGCCGCGCCGGCCTGCTGGCCGAACACCGCACGCGCCACCCGCGCGCAGGTGCCGCGCTGCACGACCACCAGCTTGCCGGTGACGTTCGCCGCCGTGTACTCCGCCGGGTCGCAGCCCAGCGAGACCGCGCCGCTGGCCGTGCGCAGCACCACGATCTGGTAGCTCGATGCCACGCTGGTGGCGTTGTTCGAGTTCTGCACCTGCATCGTCGCGCCGCCGGTGTTGAGCGTGAAGGGCACGCCGGGGAACGTCGACGTCGGGTCGCTCGCGGCCACCGTGATGGCGCCATCGGCGGTGCCGGGCGAACCCACGATGTACTGGTTCGGTCCCGCGTTGCCGGCCGAGATGACCACCACCACGCCGGCGCGCGCCGCGTTGGTGGCGGCCACCGCGTCGGCGGAGTCCTTGCTGCCGAACGACGAGCCGAGCGACATGTTGATCACGTCCATGTCGTTGTCGACCGCCCATTCGATGGCATCGACCACCACGTCCGTCGAGCCATCGCAGCCGAAGACGCGGATCGCGTACAGGTCGGCCTTGGGCGCGACGCCCGGCCCGACCGTCCAGCTGTTGCCGCTGATGGTGTTGGCGTTGTAAGGCCCGGTGTAGGTGGCGCCGCTGGCCAATACGCCGGAGCCTGCGGCCGTGCCCGCCACGTGCGAGCCGTGGCCCACCGTGCCCGACGTCGCCGCCGGGCAATCCAGCGGGTTCGGGTCCGGATGCGGCACCGGCTGATACGTGGGCGAGTTGGGGTCGGCGTTGTAGCTGTCGCCGACCAGGTCGATGCCGCCCTTCACGCGCGGCGCCGCGGGGCCGAACAGCGCCGGATTCGCGGGCGCCGTCTCCGCAGCATGCGCGGCCTCGTACGCAGCCACCGTGCCCGGCCCGCCGAAGTTGGCGTGCGTGTAGTCGATGCCGGTGTCGATGATGCCGATCTTGATGCCTTCGCCGTGCAGGCCCAGGCTCTGCCAGACCGCCGGCGTGCCGATCACCGGGATGCCGTGCACGTTGTTGCGCTTGATGGGAAACGTCGGCCGCACGCCGACGACGCCGGGCAGCGCGGCGAGCTGGTTGACCTTGTCGCGCGCGATGCGCACCTTCACGCCGTTGTACGAGGCCTGGTAGTTCGCCAGCACCGTGCCGCCCATGCCCACCACGCTGGATTGCACCGACGATTGCGCCGAGCGCAGTTGCGCCTTGATCTGCTCGCGCTCCGCACGCTCGAGCTTGCGGCCCGCGTTGGCCTGCTGCACCGCCACCGGATCGCCGACCAGCTGCACCACCACCGTCACCGGCTGCTTGCTCAAGCCGATCGGCAGCACCGCGGGTTTGATGGGGCCATCGCCGGGTGTCAGCCCGGGCTTGATGGCCTGCGACACCTGGGGCGCCATGGCGGCCAACGCCGCAGCAAGCGCCACGAACAACCGAAGCGAACGGAATTGCATCGCGCCTTCTCCTCGTGGTTGACGCCAACCCAGGAGCGGGCCCGATAAGGCCACGTCAGGAAGACCATCCCCCTGCCTGGTTGGTAAACTTTTTGTAAGCCGTCACGCTAACAACGCGCGCAACGGCCCACCACTAGGGCAAACCGGGGTGAACCGCGTTACAGGTGGCGCGGTTACAGATCGGCCCGCGCGCAGTGCGAGCGGGCGCGGCTCACGTGGCCAGGTGCGGCTTCTGCTTGTCGAGCACCGCTTCGGGCTCGTCGGCCTCGACGTCGGTTTCGCCGGCCAGGTGCTTCTGCATGCGATTGACGTCGAGCGCATTGCACCAGCGCGCCACCACCAGCGTGGCCACGCCGTTGCCCACCAGGTTGGTGAGCGCGCGCGCCTCGCTCATGAAGCGGTCGATGCCGAGGATCAGCGCCAGCCCCGCCACCGGCACGTGGCCCACCGCGCCCAGCGTGGCCGCCAGTACGATGAAGCCCGAGCCGGTGACGCCGGCCGCGCCCTTGCTGGTGAGCAGCAGCACCGCCAGCAGCGTCAGCTCCTGCACGAACGTCATCGGCGTGTCGGTGGCCTGCGCGATGAACACCGCCGCCATCGTGAGGTAGATCGACGTGCCGTCGAGGTTGAACGAGTAGCCGGTCGGAATCACCAGGCCCACCACCGACTTCTGCGCGCCGAGGTTCTCGAGCTTCACCATCATGCGCGGCAGCACGCTCTCGCTGCTGCTGGTGCCCAGCACGATCAGCAGCTCTTCCTTGATGTACTTGATGAAGCGCCAGATCGAGAAGCCGTGGAAGCGTGCGATCAGCCCGAGCACCACGAAGACGAAGATCAGGCACGTGGCGTAGAAGGTGCCCATCAGCTTGCCCAGCGAGACCAGCGAGTCGATGCCGTACTTGCCGATGGTGAACGCCATCGCGCCGAAGGCGCCGAGCGGGGCCACGCGCATGATGATGCCGACGATGCGGAACAGCACGTGCGAGGTCTTCTCGATCACGTCGAACACCAGCGTGCCGCGGCCGCCGAACGCGTGCAGCGCGAAGCCGAACAGCACCGAGAACAGCAGCACCTGCAGGATCTCGCCCTTGGCGAAGGCGTCGACGATGGTGCTCGGGATCACGTTCATCAGGAACCCGACCGTGGTCTCCATCTTGCCGGGGCCGGTGTAGGCCGCCACCGCCTTGGTGTCGAGCGAAGCCGGGTCCACGTGCATGCCGGAGCCCGGCTGCACGAAGTTGACGATCAGCAGGCCGACGATCAGCGCGATCGTGCTCACCACCTCGAAGTACAGCAGCGCCAGGCCGCCGGTCTTGCCGACCTTCTTCATGTCCTCCATGCCGGAGATGCCGATCACCACGGTGCAGAAGATGATCGGCGCGATCATCATCTTGATCAGCTTGATGAAGGCATCGCCCAGCGGCTTCATCGCCTCGCCGGTGGCGGGCCAGAAGTGGCCGATGATCACTCCGATCACGATGGCCACGATGACCTGGAAGTACAGCGATTTGTAGAGCGGCTTGCCAGCGGCCATGAGCGGTCTCCTCGGGGTTCGCGGGTCTTCATGCCCGTGGCGGCACGATACACCCGCGAGGTCGATGCTGCGCTGAACGGGGGCCAGGCCCGGCGAGCGGCGCCGGCCACCTAGAATTCGGGCTTCGCAGCCTTTGGCGCCCCGCCGCCGCACCGAGAGCCCTGCATGCCGCCCCCGCATCTGTTGCACCTGGAGGGCGGCCCCGCGCTCTCGGCGTTCCGGGCCAACACCCTGCTGCAACGGCTGCGCGAGCGCGTGGCGCGCATCGCCGCCGTGCATGCGCGCCACGCCCACTGGGCGTGCAGCGACGCGCCGCTGCAACCGGCCGAGCACGACAAGCTCAAGGCGCTGCTCGACAACGGCGAG
>DATJYZ010000121.1:0-20041 GCA_035499355.1 Burkholderiaceae bacterium
CCGCATCGCCCAGGCTCGCCAGCGCCACGGCGTGCGCCGGCATCGGCGCAAGGCCCGCTACGGGCTTCGCGGCGCGTGCGGCCGCGGTGGACGAGCGCTTGCGCGGCGTCGTGGTGCTCAGCATGGCGCATCTCCGTGCACTGCGGCCGGCGCAGCGATCAGCGGCAGCGCGCTGACCACCAGGTGCACGCTCCATTGCGCGCCGAGTGCGTTCCAGAATCGGTGTGCGGCCTGGATTCGCACGCGCACCTCGCACCAGCGCAACGAGCGCGCCAGCACCGGCCCGAGCTGCACTTCGCAGGGCACGGGTTTGCCGGGCTGCTCGGCAGCGCCGGACTCGTCGAGCGAGACCAGCTGGCGCCCGCTGCGGGGATGGTGTTCTCTGATCACGCGCACATGGCACCACTGCGCAGGCCGCGGCGGCGCCGACCACTGCAGGCGGGCGTCGACCCGCAATCCGCGCAGCGCCAACTCCGCCGCCACGCCGTCGGCCGTGTGTTCGCCTTGCATAACCGGCCACAGCACGAATGCCCAGGCGGGGCCTGCGGGGTCGCTGCCCTGCGGACACGCCAGCACCACGCAACGCCCGCGCTTCCACTGATCGGCGGCGGCCAGCAGCGCTTGCGGCACGACGCGGGCCGCTAGCGCCGAACGCAGCGCGCGCGACAGCGCGTCGCACCAGGTACCGGCTTCGACGGCATCGAGCACCGTATCGGGCGCGGCTTCGTGTTCTCGCTGTGGGGTTGGGGCGGGTGCCTCGGGTGGCTCGTCTGGCAGCGGCGCATCCTGGCCTTCGTGATCGCGGCGCGGTTGGCGCCGGCGCTCGCGTTCGGAAACCGGCGGCCATTGCGTCTGGCCGGGCGACAGCTGCGCCCAGCCGAATGCAGGCTCTACCCGCAGGCCGGTGAGCATGGCCGGCACCAGCAGCGAGGCTGGCACTGCGAACTCGCTCTGTGCGGCAGGCATCGCCGGCACGGCCTGGTCGCGGCGATGCGGCACATCGACCGCCGGCGTCGGCGCGCGCCACGCCGTTTGCACTGTGGCGGCCTCGTGGCTGAAGTCGCTGTCGGCACCCGGCAGCGCGGATTCGGACAGCGGCGTCGTCAATTCGTGTTGGGGATGGATGCCGGGGGCCTGAATCGGCGGCTCGGTGGCCCCGGTCGGCGCGCCATCGGTTGTCGGCGGCGTGACGGCTTCCAGCGCCTCGCGCACCACCAGCCACGTCGCGAGCGCCTTCTCGGCCGCGTTGACGGGGTTGATGGGACCGATTTCCATGCCGACCTCAGGCGCGCTGGCCGGCGGTTGCCGCGAGGCGGGCGGTGGTGTTGTGCTCGCGCGGCACCATGCCGGTGGGCCCCAGCGTGACGAGGTCGGGGTTGAGTCCCAGCGTCTGCTCGAGGTAGGTGCGCGCCGCACGCCGCACGCCGGACACGGCCTGCGGCCCCTGCGAGGCGGCAGACGCTCTCGTACCGGAGACCAGCATCGCGGCGATGGCGATCTGCTCGAAGAAGGCCTGGCGCTCGGGCGTCGAGGCGGTGTCCCACTTCGAAGCGTCTCGGGTCAAGCGGCGCAACTGGCGCTCCAGCGGAATCAACACGTGGGTATCGGCGTCGACCCCATGCAGTGCATGGAGGTTGACGGCCACGAAGAAGGCCACCGCGCGGCCCACGTCGTCGAGCGACTGCTCTTCAGTGGACGCCTGGGCGATGGCGCGGTAGGTGTCGAGGTAGCGGGAATACGAGGCGGCGATCTGCGCGCGAGCGGCCGGGTCGCTCGTCTGCGCGGCGGCCATCCGCGATGGTGCGGTTGCGACTGCGGCACGCTCGACCTTCAGCGAAGGCTGGCTGGCCCCCTCGGACAAGCTCAGATGCAACAAGGCATCGACCAACGTCTTGCGCATCAAGGCCGGCGTGGCTCTCGAGGGCATCGTGGGGCGGTGGATGGGGTTGCGGAGGATCGAGCGCTTGGTCATGCAAAAGCTCCTGGAAGATCAACCGGTTGCCTTTTGACGTCGGGCCGGGTGCGCCATGGCTGGCGTCGTTGCGGCCGCAGTCGTGCAGTGGGTGGCCGCCAAGCAGCGCGCGGTTCAAACTGATTGCGCGCAAGCCCGGCAGTTCATTGGGCGTTGGGGTCGTCGTCGCGTTCGACACGAACGTGATCGAGCTCGATCGCGTGTTTTCGCAGGCGCTCGTTCAGGCGAGGGGCATGGCGGGCGATCAGGTCCACGTTGCTGGCGGGCGAGGCGATCGTCAGGCCCCAGGCCTTCTGTGCATCCGAGGTTCCGCTGCGCTCCACGCGCACCTGAAGCGGTGCCGCGTTCGGTTCGCGCACCGACACTTCCCACAGTGCGGCCGGATCGGTGCCGAGCACCGGGACCAGCGCGTTGCCGGGGCTCGCGGTCAGCGACGCTTCGAGCGCGGCGCGGGTTCCGCTCGGTTCGTTGATCACCCCGACGGCACTTGCGGCGGCTGGCGTTGCCGCGCGCGCGAGCATCGGGGTGGGCGCGATGGCCAGCCACGCCGGCGCGCCGCCATTGCCTGCCGGCTCGGCGCTCTCATCGGCCGGCTCTTCGGGGCGTTGCTCGCGGCCCTTGAGCGCGCGTTCGAAATCGTCGCGCGCCGGGTGGCGACGCTCGGCGTCGGCGGGCGACACCCGCGACGGCTCCAGGCCGTCGGGGCGCGGCGGCGGTGACGATTGGGTGGCAGACATGTTCATGCGGATTCCCTGCGGTCAGGCCGCCAAGCGCGAGCCTTGCGGCCTGATCTGGTCGTCGAGATCGCGTTCCGCTCGCTGTTCGCGCTGCGCCAGCAGACAGCGCTTGGCTTCATGCGCGAGGCCGCGCACGGCATCCTCGCGGGCCAGCGCGCGGGTCAACTCCGAACGCGCCTGCTGCAGCTTCTCTTGCGCGGCTTCGAGCGCGTGCTCGTCGCCGGTCAGTGCATATTCGTCGCGCTCGAGCTGATCGGCCAGGCGCTCTTGCTGCGCAGAGGCGAACCTCGACCAGCGCGGCAAGGTCGGTGCCAGCGTGGTCACGATCGCATCGCGCAACCCGGCGAGCGTGCGGCGCAGTTCTTCGATGCGCGCTAGCCGCTGTTGGATCGCCTGACGGGCTTGCTCGACCACGGCCTCCGCCGGCGGGATCTGCTCGCGCGCGCGCTGCACGCGCAGGCTGCGCAGGCGATGCAATTGCCGCGTCTCCTTCACCGACGGCATCTGGTTCACGACACCACCTCTTGCAGCGTCTGGATCGTGGTGTCGAAGGCGGCGGCCTCGTCGGAGCGCTGCTGCAGCAGCGCTTTCAGCGCCGGCATGCGTTCGATGGCACGGTCAGCCAGCGGGTCGCTGCCGGCCTGGTATTCGCCGACCCGAAGCAGGAACTCCACCTCGGTGTGGCGCGCCATCAGCGCGCGCAACTGGTTGGCTGCCTCGCGATGCGATTTTTGCGTCACCCGAGTGAACACACGGCTGGCGCTGGCCAGCACGTCGATCGCCGGATAGTGCGCGGCCTGCGCGAGCGCGCGCGACAGCACGATGTGGCCGTCGAGGATCGAGCGCACTTCCTCGGCCACGGGGTCGGAGTTGTCGTCGTCTTCGGCCAGCACGGTGTAGAACGCGGTGATCGAGCCGTGGGCGTCGTTGCCGGCGCGTTCGAACAAGCGCGGCAGCTCAGCGAACACCGACGGCGGATAGCCACGTCGCACCGGCGGTTCCATGGCCGACAAGCCCAGTTCGCGCAGGCCGCGCGCAAAGCGCGTGACCGAGTCGACCAGCAGCAGCACCCGCTTGCCCTCGCGGCGAAAGCCTTCGGCGATCGCGGTGGCGGCGTAGGCGGCGCGCACGCGCTCGAGCGCCGGCCGGTCGGAGGTGGAGACCACGACCACCGAACGCGCGAGGCCTTCTTCACCGAGGGCCTCGTCCATGAACTCGCGCACTTCGCGGCCGCGTTCGCCGACCAGCGCGATCACGTTGACGTCGGCCTTGGCCTGGCGGGCCAGCATGCCCAGCAGCGTCGACTTGCCGCCGCCAGCCATCGCGAAGATGCCCACGCGCTGGCCTTCACCGACTGTGAGTGCGGCGTCGATCGCGCGCACGCCGGTGGGCAGCGGGTGGTCCACACCCTTGCGTTTGAGCGGCGACGGTGCGTCGGCGTGCAGCGGCGTGTGGCGCAGCGTGGGCCCGGGCTCGGGTAGCGGCTGGTCATCCAGCGGGCGGCCGAACGGATCGATCACGCGGCCGAGCAGGCCTTCGCCGTAGGGGACCTGGGCCACATCGGCCATCGCCTGCACTGCCGCGCCGACCGCGATGCCCTGCAGCGGACCGTAGGGTGCGAGGATCACCTCGGCACCGGCGAAACCGATCACTTCGGCGATCAATGACTCGGCGCCTTCGTTGGGGCTGGTGGCATCGAACACGCGGCACTGCTGGCCGATGCGGGCGCGCAAGCCGGTCGCGCGCAGGATCGTGCCGCCGGCCTGCACCACGCGGCCATGCTCGACGACCGTGCGCGTGCCGTGCAGTGCCCGCAGCAGGTGTTGGGCTTCGCCCGAAGTGGCGGCGTTCATGGGCGCTCCGAGACACCCCAGGCGTCGGCCAGGCGGTTGAGCTGGGCGTTCAGCGACGCGTCGACGCTGCCGAATTCGGTTTCGATGCGGCAGCTGTCGAGGGCGCACGCCGGGTCGGCGCGCAATTCGAATGAAGGAGCCGGTGCGCCCCCTTCGCCGGCGTGGCGCGCCATCGCGGCGAGCCGCACGCGCAGCGCGTCGGCGTGCGACGGGTGGACCACCAGCGTCGAGCTGCTGCCGGGCATCATGTCGCGGGCCGCGGTGTCGGCCAGCGCGAGCAGACGCTCGTCGTCGGCCAGTTGCCCGATCAGCTTGCGCGCAACCTGCAGCGCCAGCGCTGCAACCTGGCCGCGCACCCGCACGCTTTCCTGCTCGGCGGCGCGGGCCATCGCCATCAGCGAGGCAGCGACCTCGTCACCCGCGGCGAGGACGCCTTGCTCGAGGCCGAGCGCGTGGCCGCGTTGGCGGGCCTCTTCGCAGGCGGCCTCGACGCGATGGGCTTGCTCGGTGTGCAGCGCCTCGAGCCGATCGCGCACGGCTTGCGCTTCGGCCAACAGCGGCACTTCGGCGGCGCGCAGCACCAGGCGGTTCGAGGCGATGCCGGTGTCACGACCGCGCTGCCACAGAACGAAGGTCATGCATTGGCTCCTTCAGGAGACTTGGCGGGGCCTTGCGTGCGCGAAGGCGGGGTGCGCACGGTCAACGTCTGCGCACGCGAGACCAGCGCCTGGGCCAACGCCGGCGCCATCGCCGAGGCGGTGCTGCCGAGCAATGCGCTGGCGGCGCGGCGCAGCGGGCCGCTGGGCAGTGAAGCGAGCAGCACGCCCAGGCCGCTGGTGCGCAGCACCGGTGCCACCTGCTCGGCGCTGTCGATGCGCGGGCACGGTGCCACGTTGCGCGGCAGCACTTGCGCGTCCGGGAGTGCCAGCAGGGCTTGCAGGAACGGTCCGCCGAGCGCGGTGCGCGCGGCGCCGAGGCGGGCACCATCGATCCACAGCCGTACAGAGGCGGCGCACAGCACCGCGCCGACCTGGCGTGCCAGCACCATCAGCTCGGTATCGGACAGCGCGATCCACGTGGGCGCGGTGTCGAGCGTGTCCCAGTCGAGCGAGCCGGCGGCGTCGGGCGCCGCAGCCAGGAGCCGGCGTGCCACGGCGGCGCGGCGGTGGCGGCGCATAGCCGCATCGGTCGTCGCAGGCTCGCTACGCAGGGGCCGTGCGCCGGCCGAGGTGAGTGTGGTCACGAGTGGCTCGCGGCGCGGCGCAACGCCGCCTTCAGGTCGCTGGCCACCTCGTGTGTACGGTTGGCGGCAGGCGCGGCAGCCGGCAGCGCGCGCAGCGGGGTTGCGATCGACACCGTCGCGTTCGAGCGACGGCGCCACCACAGCGCGATGCCGCCGGCCAGTGCGAGCCCGCCGATGCCGCTGCCGATGGCCAGGGGCAGGACGAGCGGCATGGCGAGCGAGGCTTGCTGCCCCGGCGTCGCCGGCGCGGCAACCGGCGCGGCCTTGCGCGAATCGCCCGGCATGGCTTCGGCCGGGAACAGCGCGACGGTGACGTTGTCGTAGCTCAAGCCTTCGATGCTGTTGACGACCAGGGCCTTGATCTGCGTGACCTGCGACGACAGGTCACGATCGGGGCGGTGCTTGATGAAGACCGCTGCCGCTGCCGGCTGCAGCTTGTCGACCAACGGGTTGCGCTCGGGCATCACCAGGTGCACGCGTGCGGTGACCACGCCGTCGATACTGGCGATGGTGTTGGAGATCTCCTGCGACATCGAATACATCAGGCGGGCGCGCTCCTCGAGCGGCGACGACACGAAGCCTTCGCGCTTGAACACCTTGCCCATGGTGTCGAACGATTCGCGCGGGTAGCCCTGTGAATTGAGCGTGCGCACCGCGTTGCTGAAGTCGCCGCGCGGCGCCAGCACCGAGAAGTGGCCCTCCTGCGACTGCTTCTCGGCGTCGATGCCGGCGCTGCGCAGCACCGCCACCATCTCGTTGGCCTGGCGCTCGGACAGCTGCGAATACAGCTCTTGGTTCGAGCAGCCGATCAGCAGCGTCAGCAGCAGGCCGCTGGCGGTGGTGATCAGGCGTCGCAAGGTGGTGGGGCGCATGTCGAAAAGTCCTTCAGGATTGCTGGCGGAACAGTTGCTGCAGGCCATCAGAGGCGCGGTTGGCGATGTTGGACGTGAGCTGGCAATGGAACATGAACTCCTGGCAGCGCACGCTCAGATTCACCATCTGCGACGGGCTCATGTCCTGGCCGGCAGCCTGGGCTGCCTTGGCGTCGACGGCCAGCTGGTTCGCCTCGCCGTTGATATGCTCGAACGGCTTCATCAGCTGCTTGGCGGCCTCACCAGGCCCGCTGACCGCGTTGGCTTCCAGCCGTTGGCTGGCTTGCGCCATTGACTGCTGGAAGCCGTTGAAGTCGGTCAGCGACACGCCGTAGCCAGCCTGCGTGGACGCCGCAGCGCTGGCAGTGCCGGCACCGGTGGCGCCCACTTGGGCCAGCGAGGCGGCGGCGATCTCGAATGTCATGACGAGCCTCCGCTGTGCTTACTGCTTGCGAGCCATCGTGCTCAGCGCTTCGCCGACCGACGAGATCGCGCTGTGCGAGCTGTTGGACAGGAAGCCCATCTTCTGCGACTGGGCGGTCAGCTCGGTGATCGCCGAGGGCATGTCGGTGCCCTGGTTGTTCAGCTGATCCGACTCCTGCTGGATGATGTTGGCCTGGTTGTCCAGGGCTTCGCCCCAGGCGCGGGCCATCGCTTCGAACCAGGTGCCGCCCTTGCTGTTGGTGCCGCTGGACTGTTGGGTGGTGGCTGGCACGAGGGCCATCTGGGTCAGGGGGTTGGTGTAGTTGCTCATGGGAACGCTCCTAGTGTGGGTGTGTTGCAGTGGGGACGCCGGAAGTTCAAGGTCAGAATTTCAAGGTGGCCTGCTGGCCGTCGCGCTCGAGCGAGACGCTGCTCTGCTCGATGCGGGTGATGCGGTGGCCGGTCGGCAGCATGGCGCCGACGAAGTAGCGCGCGCCGTCGGCGGTCACCAGATAGGCGGGCTCGCCGGGCACCAGCGAGGCGATGCGCTTGCCCGGATCGTCGATCACCGGCGGCGGGGGCGGCGGCAGCGGCTTGGCGGTGTTGCGCACGGTGAGTTGCTCGAGGCCGCGCACGTCGCGGCGCACCACCTCTTCAGCGCGGCCTAGCTTGTCGGCATCGCGCTCGGCGGCTTGCGCCACCACCCGCCCGGGACCGGCGATATCGGCTTGCACTGCCACGCCGTTGACACGGAACACCTCGGTCACCTCGCGCACCAGCGCTTCGTCGACCGCCACCTCGACCACCAGCGGTGCCGACGCGGGGCGTGCTGCCAACCAGGCGTCGAGCTTGGCACGCTGGCTCTGCGCGGCCAGCCGGCCCCGCAGCGCCATGCGCCCATCGGCGGTGCGGCCGACTTCGAGCGCACTGAATTCACTGCCGCGCAGGGCTTGGGCCAGCGACGCGGCTTCGCTCACTTGCGGCGCGGCTGGAGCGGCGACCACGCGCGTCATCGCCAAAGCGCCGGCGCACACCACCAGCACGCCGGCACCCATGCAGGCGAGCCAGAACTCGGCTCGACGCGGCAGCGGCTTGGCTGTTTGCTGGGCCTCGCTAGGGAGTTCGCCCGCCGGCGGCTCGTCGGCCAGCCCGGGCACCGGCTTGCCGGCCTTCCAGTCGTCGACGCAAGCGCGGCCAAAGGCGACCACCGAACTGCCGATCTTCAGCGGCACATGTTGAGACCAGGTGGCCTGGGCGCCGGCCTTCAGGACTTCGCTGCCCAGCAACACCTCGCCGGCCAGCACTTCCAGGCTGGCTTGGGTCAATTCGGCGCACACGCGCACGCGCGCCGGCGGTAGCTTGTTCTCGCGCAGCACGATGTCGGCGCCTTCGCTGCCGTCGTGGCCGGCGGCCAGCACGCACGGGATGCCGGCACCCAGCGGTGCCCGGGCACCGCCTTGCGGGCCTTCGTACACGCGCAGTTCGAGCGCGTGCAGTGATTCGAGGGAGGGGGCGGCGCGGTCCATGCTCTGCGCTCCTTAGTTGGTTTGTGAGGTGCTAATGCGGGTCGGGGTGGCGCGTCCGCCACGGTCGACCGTTGCGGTCCCGACGCCTTGGGCGGCCGGCGGGCGTGCGGCGGCGGGCATCGCGTCGAGGTCGACCTCCACGGATGCGCGAGTCGGCAGCGCGGCCATCACCGGCACGGGGGCGGGCATCTGTGCCGGCACGGGTGCCGCAGTGGCGACGCGCGCCGGCTCGGTGGCCGCCGGCACGGATGTCTGCAGGCCGGGCTTGACCGTCGGCAAGGAGGCCGGGCTCGGCGAGGTGGGAGCGGGCATCGCGGGCGCCACCGGGGTGGCGCCGGAACGCAGTGTGCCCAGCGTCGCTTGCGGCGGTGCGATGCGTGTGCCGGCCATGCGCGGCGTGATCAGGAACATGCGCTCGATGCGGGTGTTCTGGGTCGACTTGGTCTTGAACAGGTTGCCCACCACCGGCACGTCGCCGAGGCCGGGCACCTTGTCTTCGCTGTTGGCGTTGGTCTCGCGCACCATGCCGCCGATCAGCAGGCTTTCGCCCTCGGCGATCAGCGCCTGCGTGTTGACGGTGGAGCGCTCGACCACGGGAATCTGGTCGACCTGGCGATTGGTGATGTTGCCGTCCTCGACGTTGACCAGCAGCTTGATGCGCGTCTGGTCGCGGTCGCGGAATACGTGCGGCGTCACGCGCAGCGTGGTGCCGGCGCTGACGTTGAACAGGTCCACCTGCTCGCGGCCGGCCACCCGCACGAAGAAGGTCGAGGTGTTGTCGAAGATCGCCTCGACATCCGACAGCGTGACCACTTGCGGGCTCGACACGATGCGCGCCGCGCCTTCGGTCTGCAGCGCACGGATGCGGGCGAAGAACTGGCCGAGCGAGCCGAGCACTACCGAGGCGACACCGCCATTGCCGGTGCTGGGCACGGCGCCGCTGAACGAGGCCGAGCGGCCGTCGTTGCTCCAGCGCCATTCGATGCCGAGCTCGCGTGCCTTGTCGGTGTTGACGTCGATGATGGTGGCCTCGATCTCGAGCGACTGCGGCTCGACATCCAGCGAGGCGATGAGTTGCTCGTAGCGCGGCAGACGTTCGGCGCTGTCGCGCACGATCACCGCGTTCAGGCGCTGGTCGGCTTCGATGCGGATCTGCGACGGATCGGGCGCGGCGGCCGGCGCCGAAGCAGAGTCGCCCGGCTGGGCGGTGCGGGCCAGTGCCGTGACCAGGTTGTCCACCGCGGCATTGCGGGCCGCTTCGCCGGTGGGTGCCTTGTTCGACACACCCTGGCCGATCAGGCCCTGGCCCTTGAGCGAGGGCAGCGTCGGGCGCAGCAGCACTTCACGGCCCAGCGCGTAGCCTCCGGCGCGGGGGGAGTCGACCAGCGAGCGCAGGATCGAGGCCACGCCGGGCACCACCACCTGACGGCCGCCGACGGTCATCGTCACGTCGGTGGCCCAGGCGTAGCGCAGGTAGAACACGCGGAAATCGGCCGCACCCGTCGGGGCCGGCGCGTCTTGCGCCTGGCCGGCGCGCAGCAACTCGTCGACCTGTTCGACGAAACGGCGGGCGCCGGTGGCGATCATGTTGCCGTCGGCGCTGCGGCGCAGCGTGTTGCGGGGGTCGGTGAGGCTCATGTCGGCAACTTCGCGCATCAGGCGGTCGCCCACCGCGGGCGCGACCGCGTAAGTGCGGCGGGCCAGTTCGGAGGTCGGTACTACGTGCATGACGGCGCCGTCGTAGTAGGTGATCAGGTTGTAGACGCGCGACACATCGCGCAACACCTTCTCGGCGGGGCCGGAGAAGCTGCCGTTGACGGTACCGGCCAGGCTCGGGCTGATGGCCGCCGGCACGTCCATGGTGGCAAACAGGTCCTGCAGGAAGGCGCCGATCGGCTGCTCGCGTGCGGTGATCGTCACAGGCCGGCCGGCATTGGGCATGGTGGCGGCGCCAGCGGCGAGGGCGCCGGTGGCCAGCGCGATCCAGGCGCAACGCTTCAGGCAGCGGGCGAGCCATTGGCTGGCTTGCCGAAGGCACTGGGTGCGAGCGATGCCAGCCATGCGGAGACTCCTAGTTGGGGGGATTGCTGATGGGTTGCGGCCCCCAAGCGCCGGGTTCAAGTTCTTCGCATCTGAAAGCCGGCCTGCTCCGTAGGGGGCCGGCGCCGAACCTTCCGCATCGCCCAAAAGCATCCGGGCCGCCTGTCGGCGGCCCGGGGCCGGGGCTCAGTGCGCGGCCAGCATCGGCGCGCCGGGCACCGGCACGCGGTCGAGCACCTCGAGCTGCAGCGAAGGCATCAGCTCGTGGTACGACAGCACCGGCGTGTCGAAGCACTCGGGCTCGATAAGCTTGCGCACGTGCCAGCGCACGTCGATGGCCGTGACCAGCGCGGCCGGCTTGTGGCGCATGATCGAGCCGACGATGGCGTCGCAGATGCGGCGCGCGGCCTCGGGGTCGAGCGCTAGCTGCGACACGCCGCCGTTGACGCGCACCGACTGGCGCAGCATCTCCTCGAGCTGCGGCTGCAGCATCAGGGCGCCCAGGCGGCCTTGCGGGGCAACCATGTGGCTGACCTGGCGGCGCAGCGCGACGCGGGTGAATTCGGTGAGGGCGTGCACGTCCTTGTCGCGCTGGGCGATCTCCGACAGCGCCTCTAAGATGTCGCGCAGGTTGCGGATCGAGACGCCTTCGCTGACCAGGCGGCGCAGCACCTCGGACACGCGCTGCAGCGGCAGGGCACGCAGCACCTCCTTGACGATGTCGGGCACGTCGGCCGACGCGCGGGTCAGCAGATTGGTGGTGTCCTGCGCGCCGAGGAACAGCGGCGCATGGCGGCGCAGCGCCTGGCGCACCGGCTCGCCGAGCGCGACGTGCGGTTCGTCGGGCAGGCTGCCCGAGGCGATGGGTACCTCGAACGCCAGCAGCTCCCAGCGGTCGGCATCTGCGGCGGCGCTCTGGCCGTGCAGGTGGATGCGCGGCAGGTTCAGGCCGAGGGTCAACTGGAACTCGTCGAGCACCTCCTGCATTGTGGCCATGAGGCGGTGTGCCTGGTTGTCGGCCAGCAGTGCAGCGGGCACCCGCAGCAGCAACGGCACCGCGGGGCGCTGCGCCGGCAGCGCGGTGGCCGTGACCTGTTGGGGCGCATCGAGGCGCTTGACCAAGCCTTGCACCGCGGGGTGGCGCACGCTGATCAGCCGCTGACGAATCGACGGCGTGAGCAGCGCGCCGGCGCCACTGAACACCAGGGCCAGTGCGATGAAGGTGGCCACCGGGAAGCCCGGCACGAAGGCCATCAGCACGCAGATGCCACCGGCCACCAGCAACACGCGTGGCTTGCCGGTGATCTGCTTGCGGATCGAGTCGCCCAGGTGCTTGTCGTCTTCGTCGGCGGTGCGTGTGACGATCAGGCCGGCGGCCATCGCGCCCAGCAGCGCCGGGATCTGCGCAACCATGCCTTCGCCGATGGTCAGGATCGAGTACTTGGTCATCGCCGAGCCGATGTCCAGGTCTTGCATCATCACGCCGATGGCCAGGCCGCCCAGCAGGTTGATCACGATGATCACGATGCCGGCGATGGCGTCGCCCTTGACGAACTTCATCGCGCCGTCGAGCGAGCCGTGCAGCTTGCTCTCCATCTCGAGGTTGCGGCGCTTGCGCTTGGCCTCGTCCTTGTCGATCAGGCCCGAGCGCAGGTCGGAATCAATCGACAGCTGCTTGCCGGGCATGGCATCGAGCGAGAATCGTGCGGCGACCTCGGCCACGCGCTCGGCACCCTTGGCGATGACGATGAACTGCACGACCGTGATGATCAGGAACACCACCATGCCGACCACCAGGTTGCCGCCGGCGACCACCTTGCCGAAGGTGTCGATGATGTGCCCGGCGTGGCCGTGCAGCAGGATCATGCGGGTGGTCGCGATCGACAGCGACAGCCGGAACAGCGTGGTCATTAAGAGCACGCTCGGAAAAACCGAGAACTCCAGCGGCGAGGCGATGTAGACGCCCAGCAGGAGCAGCAGCAGGCCCGAGGCGATGTTGGCGGCGACCAGCAGGTCGATCAGCCACGCCGGCAGCGGCAGCACCATCATCGCGACGATGGCGACGATGCCACCGACCAGCACCAGGTCGCTGTAGCGCGCGAAGATGCCCTCGCGCGAAACCGCGGCACTCTTGAAATACGCCGTCATGCTCATGACTTCTTGCCTCCACGCGCCACCAGCTCGCCGGTGTCGCTCACCGAGAAGGTCGATGTCAGCCTGCGGTACACCGCGAGCACGTCGCGCACGTAGGCCTGGGTTTCGGGATAGGGCGGCACGTTGCCGCCGGCCTTGTCGACGGCGCCTTCGCCGGCGTTGTAGGCCGCCAGCACCAGGCGCAGATCGTCGCCATAGCGGCTGCGCAGCGTGCGCACGTAGGCGGCGCTGGCGCGCAGGTTGGTCGGCGCGTCGAGCAGGCTCTGTTCCGGGTTGTTGACGCCGAAGCGCTTGCCGGTGTCCGGCATCATTTGCATCACGCCACGCGCACCGGCCTTCGACACGGCGCGCGGGTTGTGGCGCGATTCGACGTGCGCGATCGCATGCAACAGCAGCGGGTCGACCTGGTTGTCGCGCGCCGCCTCGAGCAGCGCCGGCGCCAGCGACATCACCCGCAGCTGGTCGCGCGTCGGCGGCGTGCTGGGGACGTTGAGCGGCGGCGCGACCAGGGCAGGCACCGGGGCATTGACGACCGGGGCGGACGCCGCCGGCGCCGGTGTCGGCGCGATCGAGATCGCGACCACCGGCTTGTCGTAGAGGTCGAGCTGCGCGGCGCGGTGCACCGTCATCGGTGCCGCCAGCGACGCGCACTGAGCGTTGATCATGCTGAAGCGCTCGAGGGTGTCGGTGGACTGCTCGCTGAGCTTGCCGGCGCAGGTCTGCGCATGCAGGGGCGCCGCCAACACCACGCCCAGCAGGGCGATCGACACGGGGTTGCGCCATGCGCAGGGGGTTGCAGCCGAGCCGGCCATGCGGGGACTCCTAGTTGGGAGGATTGCCGATGGGTTGCGGCCGCGACCCCGGAGGTTCAAGCCGTTTGGGCGCCGGCCGGGCAAGGTCGGGTTGCGGCTCCCGCCGCCTCGCCGCCGCCGGGGCCAGGAATGGCCGCGCGCAGCCTCAGCGCGCGCGCAACTCGAGCGACTCGTGCGCCAGCGTGCCGCCGGAGGCCTTGACGAAGGCCTGGCGCACCTGGTCGAGGGTGGCCACCGGCAAGGGCTGGAAGTCGCCGCCGTTGACGCCGGCCGGCAGCTCCGCCAGCACGTCGCGCTCGGTGGCGAAGCACGCCACCGTCTCGGGCACGCCGCGGGTGTTGAGCGTCAGCTCGAAGCGCATGGCCCCGGGCAACTGCAGGCCGGCGGCCGGGTCGACGCGGGAATCGCGCTGGAAGCGGTTGGGGAAGAAGCGGGTCACCTGGCGCTTCTCGTCCTGCAGATAGCAATACACGTGCGCATCGCGGCTCGGGCGGATCGACAGCTGGATCGCGTCGCCGCCCTTGAGCCGACGGCCGTCGGCCGAACTGGCGACCTGCAGCGTCAGCGGCGATGGCGGCGCTGGCGGCGCGGCCGCCGCCGGGGCGCTGGCGCGGATCCTGGCCTGCAGGCCGGCGACGTCGGCGCTCAGGTAGGCCTTGAACAGGTCGAGCGACAGCTTCGGTTCGCGCGACAGGCCGAGGGCACCGCGCGCCCGCACCACGGCGTCCTTGAAGGCGTTGCTGACCGTGCCGTCGATCGGCCCGTCGTAGGCCTGGCGGATGCGCAGCTGCTGCTGAAAGTAGGTGACGAGTTCCACCGGCCGTGCGGCCATCGCGTCGTACCAGTCTTGCATCTCGGCGGCCACCGCGGGGTTGTCGGCGCTGGCGCCGAGACAGCTCCAGTAGGGCACCTTGGTCAGGCGGCCGAACAGCTCGATCACCGCCAGCTCCGACAGCGCGCGCTGCGCGGCGGCCACGCCGCCGGCCGGCACGACGATGGGCTGGCCGAACTTGACGAACTCGGCGTTGCCGTTGCGCAGCACCGCCGCGTTCTGGGTGGCGGTGCCGGGGACGACGCTCATGTCCTGCGTGGTCAGCAGCGTCAGATCGAGGCCGACCGTGCGGCCGCCGTCGAGTGTGCGCAGCGCGCCGCGCAGCGCGAATTGCGGTGCCACCGCGTAGGCGTCGCGCTGTTGCGCCTGGGCCATGACGGCGACCGTCTGGCCCCACTCGGCGTTGGACGCCACCAGACGGATCGCGCGGCTGCGTTGCGTCATGTCGGACACCGCGGTGACCAGCATCTCCTTGGTGCCGGCCTGGGCCTTGCGCTGCGACGGATCGGCCAGATCCTCGACGATCACCGACAGGTCGCGCACGCCGTGGTCGAGCAACACGCCGTCCATGCAGCGCAGCGCCGGCGCGAACGCACTGACGGGCGGCGACGTCGCCGTCGTGTCGCCGGGCGCAGACTCGCCGGTGGTCGCGCAGGCAGCCACCAGCAGGGCGGCCGTGAATGCGGCGGAGAGTCGGGCGAAGCGGCGGGTCGCGGCAGTGATCATCCAGGTCCTTCTGGCCCAGGCGCGCCAACTGCGCAGTGCGCCGGTCGCGTGCGCGCCGGCGTGGTTGTACACCTTGAAGCAGTGCCTCAGTTGCCCACCCGGGCCGCCCGGTTCAATCGCGGCGCCGACCGTGCCGGTCACATGCCGACGTAGTTGGGACCGCCGCCGCCCTCTGGCGTGACCCAGACGATGTTCTGCCGCGGATCCTTGATGTCGCAGGTCTTGCAGTGCACGCAGTTCTGCGCGTTGATCTGCAGCCGCTCGGTGCCGCCGTCGCCGGCGACGAACTCGTAGACCCCGGCCGGGCAGTAGCGCGACTCGGGTCCGGCGTAGATCTTGAAGTTCACGTCGACCGGGATCGACGGGTCCTTGAGCGTCAGGTGCGCGGGCTGGTCTTCGGCATGGTTGGTGTTGCTGACGAATACCGAGCTCAGACGGTCGAAGCTGATCTTGCCGTCGGGCTTGGGATAGTCGATCTTGGTGCACTGCGCCGCGGGCAACAGGGTCTCATGGTCGCGCCTGGTGGCGTGCAGCGTCCATGGCGGGCTCTGGATGCCCAGCTTGGGCAACAGCCAGTGCTCGATGCCGGTCATCAGGTTGCCGAGCAGCTTGCCCTTCTTGAACCAGAGCTTGAAGTTGCGCGTCTGCTGCAGCTCCTCGTTCAGCCAGCTCGCCTCGAACGCAGCCGGATAGGTCGCCAGCTCGTCGTGTGAACGGCCGGCGGCCAAGGCATCGTGGATCGCGGCGGCGCACAACATGCCGCTCTTGATCGCCGCATGGCTGCCCTTGATGCGCGCGGCGTTGAGGTAGCCGGCGTTGCAGCCGACCAGCGCGCCGCCGGGAAACACGGTCTTAGGCAGCGCCTGCGGCGAGCCGTTGTTGATCGCACGCGCCCCGTACCCCAGCCGTTTGCCGCCTTCGATGTGCGCGCGGATCGCCGGGTGCGTCTTCCAGCGCTGCATCTCCTCGAATGGACTCAGGTAGGGGTTCGCGTAGTCGAGGCCGATCACGAAGCCGAGCGTCACCTTGTTGTCGGCCAGGTGATAGAGAAAGCCGCCGCCGAACGCGTCGGTCATCGGCCAACCCGCGGTGTGCACCACCAGGCCGGGCCTGGCCTTGTCGGCCGGCACTTCCCACAGCTCCTTGATGCCGATGGCGAAGCTCTGCGGGTCGCGACCCTCGGTGAGCTTGTATTTGGCCAGCAGCTGCCTGCCGAGGTGGCCGCGCGCGCCCTCGGCGAACACCGTGTACTTGCCGTGCAGCTCCATGCCGAGCTGGAAGCCGTCGTGCGGATTGCCGTCACGGCCGACGCCGACGTTGCCGGTGGCCACGCCCTTGACGCGGCCCTGCTCGTCGTACAGCACTTCGGCGGCCGCAAAGCCGGCAAAGATCTCGACGCCGAGTCCCTCGGCCTGCTGCGCCAGCCACTTGACGACGTCTTCCAGCGAGACCACGAAGCAGCCGTCGTTGTGCAGGTTGCGCGGCACCAGCCAGTCGGGCGTGCGCCGTGCGCCGGTGGCCGACAGGAACAGCACGTCGTCGCCGGTGACCAGCTGGTTGAGCGGCGCGCCGAGCGCCTTCCAGTCGGGGAACAGCTCGGTGATCGCGCGCGGGTCCATCACTGCGCCCGACAGGATGTGCGAGCCGGCCTCGGAGCCCTTCTCGAGCACCACCACCGACACCTCGCGGCCGGCCTTGGCCGCCAGCTGCTTCAGGTGGATCGCGGTGGCGAGGCCCGCCGGGCCGGCGCCCACCACCACGAGGTCGTACTCCATGGCCTCGCGCGGGCCGTACTGCTGCAGGATTTCTTGCGGCGTCATCGAGCGATCCTCGGTGGGCGCTGTCACGCAGCGCGCGCGGATTCTAGGTCGCTGTGCCGCTGCCGTGACGACATCGGGCGCGTGCTATCGTCGCCGACAGCAGTGGTGGCAGGGAGCGCGGGTGTGAGCTACAGCATCGATTTGTCGGGCCGGGTCGCCTTGGTGACGGGCGCTTCCAGCGGTCTCGGTGCGCAGTTCGCGCGCACGCTCAGCAAGGCCGGTGCCGCGGTCGCGCTGGCGGCGCGGCGCGTCGAACGGCTGAAGACGCTGCGCGCCGAGATCGAGGCCGCCGGCGGCGACGCGCACGTGGTGACGCTCGACGTCACCGACCACGACAGCATCAAGGCGGCGGTCGCGCACGCCGAGACCGAGATGGGCACGATCGACATCCTGGTCAACAACTCCGGCGTCAGCGTGACCAGCAAGCTGGTCGACGTCGGCCCCGAGGACTACGACTACGTCTTCAACACCAACACGCGCGGCGCGTTCTTCGTGGCGCAGGAAGTCGCCAAGCGCATGATCGCGCGCTCCCGCGGCGCGGCGCCCGGCACCTTCACCGGCGGGCGCGTCGTCAACATCGCGTCGATGGCCGGCCTGAAGGTGCTCGGGCAGCTCGGCGTCTACAGCATGAGCAAGGCCGCGGTGATCCACATGACGCGCGCGATGGCGCTCGAGTGGGGGCGTTTCGGCATCAACGTCAACGCGCTGTGCCCGGGCTACATCGACACCGAGATCAACCACCATTACTGGCAGACCGACGGCGGGCAGAAGCTGATCCAGATGATGCCGCGTCGCCGTGTCGGCGCGCCGCAGGACCTCGACACCGCGTTGCTGATGCTTTGCGCCAACGAGAGCCATTTCATCAACGGCACGGTGCTGGCTGCCGACGACGGCTTCGGATTGTCATGACCCACCCCCGAAGCGGCCTGGCGGCCGCCTCCCCCTCAAGGGGGCCCAGCCAGCGGCCCGGCGAAGCCGGATCCGCGGCGGTCGCTTGGGGACGCGACGCTGGGGCGTCGCAAGCTCGGTCTACGACGTGACGTCCGTTCGTCAACTCACGTTGATCGAAGCGCGCGTGCTCGGCGTGCTGGTGGAAAAGCAGGCCACCGTGCCCGACACCTATCCGCTGTCGCTCAACGCGCTGGTCGCCGGCTGCAACCAGAAGACGGCGCGCGATCCGGTGATGACGGTCAGCGATGCCGAGGCGCTGCAGGCGATCGACACCCTGCGCGCCGACAGCCTGGTGGTCGAGTCCAGCGGCTCACGCGTCTCGCGCTACGAGCACAACCTGCCGCGCGCCTGGTCGCTGCCCGGCGCATCGGTGGCGCTGCTGGCGGTGCTGATGCTGCGCGGGCCGCAGACCGCGGCCGAGCTGCGGTCCAACTGCGAGCGGCTGCACCGCTTTGCCGACGTCTCCTCGGTCGAGGGCTTTCTCGATGAGCTGCAGGCGAAGTCGCCGCCGGTCGTGCGAAAGCTGCCACGCGCGCCGGGCGAGCGCGAGGCGCGCTGGGTTCACCTGCTGTGCGGCGAGCCGGCTGCAACCGCCGCCGGCGATGGCGGCGTGCCCTTGACCGACAGCCTGCAGGTCGCCGCCGCCGAACTGGCGGCGATCAGGGCCGAGCAGGCGCGTCTGTTGGCGCAGGTGGAGGAGCTGCGCGCGACGGTCGCGCGACTGGCGGCGCTTCAGAACCCCAAGGGCGACTGAATGCGCTTCGAGGCGCCCAAGCACAGGAAGCTGGTGTACGAATCGCTCATCCCGATCCGCTGGGGCGACATGGATGCGATGGGCCACGTCAACAACACCGTCTACTTCCGCTACATGGAGACCTCGCGCATCGACTGGTGCCGCAGCATCGGCTGCATGCCCGAGCAGTCGAGGCAGGGGCCGGTGATCGTCAACGCCTACTGCAGCTTCATCCAGCAGCTGCGCTATCCCGGAGACGTGCTGGTCAAGCACCACGTGACCACGGTGGGCAAGACCAGCTTCGACACCTTCATCACGATGGAACGCAGCGACGACCCGGGCACCGTCTGGGCCGAGGGCGGTGCGCGCATGGTGTGGCTCGACTTCGCCACCAACCAGTCGATGCCGCTGCCTGACTGGCTGCGCCAGAAGATTGTCTAGCCCGCCAGCAGCTTGTTGACCAGCTCGGGCGTCGTCACCGCGCCCACCTTGCGCATCAGTCGCGCCCGATAGACGTCGACCGTGCGCGGACTGATCGTCAGCTTCTTGCCGATCAGCTTGCTGGTAAGGCCGTCGATCAGCAATGCGGCGATTTCGCGCTCGCGCGCCGTGAGATCGAGCTTGAGCTTGCGGCGCGACGACAGATCCTCGAACGCCCAGATGCCGGCCTCGTGCGGCGCGCTCGGCCTGAGCGCGCGGCCGGACACATGGCACCAGAACAGCTCACCGGCGCGCATGCCGGCCAGGCGCTTCATGACGCGGTCGTCGGCGTACCAGCCCTGGGCGTCGAGGCTGGCCACGATGCGCTCGCCGGTGCGCTCGAATTCCTCGTGCGTCGGATAGAGCACCTCGAACGAGCGGCCGACCAGCATCGCGCGCGAGGCGCCGAACATGTCGAGCACGCGCTCGTTGCAGTCGACGATCTGGCGCTGCCGCGACAGCACCAGGCCGATCGGCGCCAGCTCGAACGCGGTGCGGTAGTCGAGCGAGACCGCTGACATCGGACTCTCGCCCCCTAGGCCCTGCGGGCCGTCCCCCAGGGTTCCGAAGGACCTCCGTGGCTCCTGGGGAGCGAGCGCCTTCGGAGCGGCCGGGCGGCGATCATTACAGCAGCGCGTAGGTCGTGGTCGCGTGGGCGGCCAGCGCACCTTTGGAATCGGTGACCTCGATCTCGCCGAAGACCAGGTTCTTCCCCTTGCGCAGCACGCGCGCGGTGACGCGCGCGCTTCCCGCATCGCCGGCGATGGGGCGCAGGAACGATGTCTGCAACTGCACCGTCGTCATCGGGCGAAAGCCCTCGGTGAGCGTGCAGATGGCCAGCACCATCGCGGTGTCGGCGGCAGCCAT
>DATJYZ010000122.1:0-10955 GCA_035499355.1 Burkholderiaceae bacterium
CGGCAAAGGGCGAGCGTGGAGCACAAACCAAGCGATCATGCCGGGACAGCGCACGTAGAAGTGGGACGTGAATTCGGGGCACGCAAGCGAGCTGCGGCGTGAAGCCAGCCGAGGCGAGGCTTCAAAGCTGCTCTACGGCACCGGACTGCGTCTGCTCGAGGCGCTGCGCCTGCGCATCAAGGACGTCGAGTTCGAGCGGCGCGCCATCGTCGTGCGCGACGGCAAGGGCGCCAAGGATCGCGTCACCGTGCTGCCCGAGAATCTCGTCATCCCGCTGCACACGCACTTGGTGCACGTGCGCAAGCTGCACCTGCGCGACCTGCAGGCGGGCCACGGCGACGTGTGGTTGCCCGACGCGCTCGACGTCAAGAACCCCAACGCCGCTCGGCAGTGGGGCTGGCAGTGGGTCTTCCCTTCGACGGCCCGTTCCACCGACCCGCGCACCGGCGCGCAGCACCGGCACCACCTGCACGAGAACACGGTGCAGAAGGCCGTGGCCACGGCGGCCCGCCGCGCGGGGATCGTCAAGCCCTGCTCGCCTCATGTGTTGCGGCATTCGTTCGCCACGCACCTGCTGCAGGCAGGCTACGACATCCGCACGGTGCAGGAGCTGCTCGGCCACGCCGACGTCAAGACCACGATGATCTACACCCACGTGCTCAGGCTCGGCGCCGGCTCCGTGCGCAGCCCGCTCGATCGCCTGGCGTGAGTGACGACGGAGGGCCCGTGCCGGCGGACAATCGCGCGCGCAGACTGTCGACGCAGCGCCATGAAGAAAAGTAGCCTCTCGGCCAATGCGCCCTCTTCCTCCCCCGCGTCGGCGTCCACGCAGATCACCCGGCGCATCCGCGAGCTCGGCGACTGGCGCGGCGAGCGCCTGGCCCAGGTGCGCGCGCTCATCCACGAGGCCGACCCCGATGTCGTGGAAGAGTGGAAATGGATGGGCACGCCGGTGTGGTCGCACGACGGCATCGTGTGCACCGGCGAGTCCTACCAGCAGGTGGTGAAGCTCACCTTTGCCAAAGGCGCGTCGCTGCAGGATCCTCGCAAGCTCTTCAACGCCAGCCTCGACGGCAACGTGCGGCGCGCCATCGACCTGCGCGAGCACGACCGGCTCGATGCCACGGCGTTCCGCGCGCTCTTTCTCGAAGCCGTGGCGTACAACCGCGATCACCCGCCCAAGCGGCGGCGCTGAGCCGCGCGCGCGCGCCACGCCTATCGGGCCGGCGTCGCCCGGCCCAGCACGTTCAACGGGATCTTCAGGTACGACACGCCGTCGTCTTCTGGCGGAGGCAGCCGCCCGCCGCGCACGTTGACCTGGATCGACGGCAGGATGAGCGTTGGCACCTCCAGCGTGGCATCGCGCGCCTGCCGCATCGCCACGAACGCCGCCTCGGTCACGCCGTCGTGCACGTGGATGTTGCCGGCCCGCTGCGCGGCCACCGTGGTCTCCCACTGCGGGCCGCGCCCGGGCGGCGGGTAGTCGTGGCAGACGAACATGCGCGTCTGCGGCGGCAGCGCGAGGATGCGCCGCATCGAGCGATACAGCATATGCGCATCGCCACCGGGAAAGTCGGCGCGCGCGGTGCCCACGTCGGGCATGAAGAGCGTGTCGCCGACGAAGATCGCGCCGTCGATCCGGTACGCCATGTCCGCCGGCGTGTGCCCCGGCACGAGCAGCGCGGTGGCCTCGACCTCGCCGATGGCGAAGGCGTCGCCGTCCTTGAACAGATGGTCGAACTGGCTGCCGTCGGGCACGAACGCGCGCTCCAGGTTGAAGAGCTTCTTGAACACCGCCTGCACCTGGCGGATGTTCTCGCCGATGGCGACGCGGCCGCCCGCCTGCTGCTGGATGTAGCGGGCGCTCGACAGGTGGTCGGCATGGGCATGGGTTTCGAGAATCCATTGCACCGTCAGACGCTGCTCGCGCAGATGGCCGAGCAACGCGTCGGCCGAACGGGTGGACGTGCGGCCCGACTTGAAGTCGAAGTCGAGCACCGGGTCGATCACCGCGGCCTGGCAGGTCGCGTTGTCCGCGACGACGTAGCTCACAGTCCACGTGGCCGGATCGAAGAATGCCTGGATGGTCGTGCGCACGGTGGGGGCTTTCGGAGTCGCCATGTTGCCTGATCGCGGGGCGGGGTGCGCTCGTCGGGCCGACATGGGCGCGCCGATGTTGATCCCACGCAATGACCGGCGTGCCCGGCGTGCTATGTTGGCGGCCTGCCGGCGCCGCGGCGCATCGAAGTGCCGGCGCCGAGCGACCGACCGACGTGAATAGGAGATCCCGATGACGCTTCGACATCTTCTGAGGCTTGGTGCGTTCTCGCTGTCGCTGCTGGCCGTGGGCGCGTTCGCCGACGACAAGGCGGCCAAGCAGGCCGAGGTGGTGAAGTCGACCCAGGCCGCGATGGAGCGCTTCTACAAGGCCAAGCCCGACCTCAAGGCCGCGGTCGCCAAGGCGCCGGGCTACGGTGTCTTCACCACCTACGGCGTCAGCTTCCTCATCGGCGGCTCCGGCGGGACCGGCCTGGTGCGCGACAACAAGAGCGGGAAGAACACGTTCATGAAGGTGGGCGGCGCCAGCGCCGGCCTGCAGCTGGGCGCTGCGCAGACCGAGATGCTCTTCGTGTTCAAGACGCACGCCGCGATGAACAAGTTCATCGAGAGCGGCTGGGAGGTCACCAACTCAGCCACCGCATCGGCCGGTGCCAGCGGCGCGATGGCCGGCGGCGGCAAGGGCGAGACGGCAATGCAGGACGCCGAGACCTACACGCTCACGAAGAACGGCCTCGAGGCCGGCCTCGCGGTGGCAGGCTCCAAGTTCTGGAAGGATAAAGAGCTCAACTGAGGCGTGAGCGGCCCCTTTACCAGGCCGCGCGCTCCAGCACCCGGCCGGCTCTGTGCCGGCACGACGCGTCGCCTGCGGTGATGGCGAGCTGCCCGTTCAGATACACCCGCTCGATACCCTCGCTGCGCTGCAGCGGCTGCTCGTAGGTGGCGAGGTCGCGCACGCGCCCGGGGTCGAACACCACCACGTCGGCGAACCATCCCGCCCGCAGCTCGCCGCGTCCGCGCAGGCGGAAGTGCCGCGCCGCCAGACCCGTCATCTTGTGCACGGCCTGCTCCAGCGTCAACAGCTGCTGGTCGCGCCAGTAGCGCGACAGCACGCGCGGAAACGCGCCCCACAGGCGTGGGTGCGGATGCTTGTCGTGCGGCAGACCGTCAGAGCCGATCATGCTGCGCGCGTGCGACAGCACGCGCCGCACGTCGTCCTCGTGCATCTGGAAGTAGCACGCGCCGCCGGGCTTCAGCCGCAGGCAGGCCTCGCGCTGCGTGACGCCCCACTCCTCGGCGATCACGGCGAGCAGCCGGCCGGTGGCTTCCGGGTGCGGGGCCGACCAGCTGATCAGCACGTCTATGACACCATCGACCAGATCCTCGCGCAGCACGGTGGAGCCGGCCACGTAGGGGTACACGTCGAGCGCGATCTCCTGGCGCTCGGCCAGCTGGTCGATCAGCGGCAGTGTCTGCAGCGTGCGGCCCCAGTTGGCCGGGCCGGCGCACTTGTGGTGCGAGATGATCAGCGGCACGCCGGCGGCGAACGCGGTGTCGCTCGCCTCGTGCATCGCGTCGAGGATGTCGGCCATCTCGGAACGCAGGTGTGTCGCGTACACCCCGCGATGGCGGGCCACCACGCGCGCCAGCGCCGTCACCTCGCTGGCCGGCGCCGGCATCGCCTCGGCGTAGAACAGCCCCGACGAGAGGCCGATCGCGCCTTCCTTCAGGCAGCGCTCGAGCAGCGTGCACATGGCCGCGAGCTCGTCGTCGCCGGCCGGCCGCGACAGGTCGCTCATGCACGCGTGGCGCAGCGTGGTGTGCCCCACCAGCGCCGCCACGTTGAGCGCCGGGCGCGCCTGCGCCACCGCCTGCACGTATGCGGCCATCGACGCAAAGCGGAAAGAGCGCCCGAGCAGCGTCAGCGCACCCTGCGGCTCGTCCACCACGTACGGCGCCAACGAGAGGCCGCAGTTGCCGGTGACCACGGTGGTGATGCCCTGCGTCAGCTTCGGCGTCATCTCCGGTGCATCGAGCACGATCGCATCGTCGTGGGTGTGCACGTCGATGAAGCCCGGCGCCACCACCAGGCCGTGGCAATCCACCGTGTCGACATCGCTCGACGACAAACCCGCTGGCAATTGCGTGCGCAGATTCGGCGCCACCGCGATGATGCGGTCGCCCTGCAGCAGCACGTCGTCCGCGCGCGCCGGTTCGCCGCTGCCGTCGACGACGAGGCCATGCTCGAGCAGCGTGGCGCGGGTCATCGCTGGCGGCCCTTGCGGCTGCGCGCACGCGCGTCGCTGCGCGACGCTTCGACGAGCGGGTGGTGTGGATGCATGTCCACGCCGCGCGTGGCCAGCGTCTGCTGGATGTGCGCCAGGCGCCGCGCCGCCTTGTCGCCGAGGCGCTGCGCGACCAGCACCGTGAGGATCTCGATCACCGTCAGGTGCGCCAGGTAGGCCTCGGGCCCGACCGGCATCACCGGGTCGGGTGCCACCGCGATCGCCAGCAGGATGTCGGCCATCCGCGCCAGCGGCGAACCGCCCTGCGTGAGCGCGATGATCGTGGCACCGCGCGCGCGCGCGACGTCCACCGCCTCGAGCAGCGACGGCATGCCGCCGACGTGGGTGATCGCCATGACGACGCCGCGGCGATCGATGGTGGAGGCCGAGATCAGCTGCACGTGAGGGTCGAGGTAGGTGTTGGACGCCACGCCGAGCCGGAACAGCCGTGCGTGCAGGTCCATCGCCATGAAGTTCGACGTGATGCCCACGCCGTAGCAGTCGACGCGGGTGGCGCGCACCAACGCATCGGCGGCGGCCTGCACGGCCTGGTGCGACAACTGCGCCTGCACGCCATGCACGACGGCCGCGGCGCCGCGCGACACCTTGTCGATCACCTGGCGGACGTCGTCGGTGATGCGCACGCGACGGTTCAGCGGCGAGCCGCGCACCGCCAGGTCCTGCGCGAGCGCGAGCTTGAACTCGCGCAGCCCGGCGTAGCCGAGGTCGCGGCAGGTGCGCATCACCGTGGGCACCGAGCTGCCGGCGCGCTGCGCGAGGCGCTCGAACGTCTCGTCGAGCACGCGCTGCGGGTCTTCCAGGATCAGCTCGAGCACCTTGCGCCGCGACGCGGGGGCCCGGTCGATGATGGCGGCCACCTGGTCGCGCACGCGCGAGTTCACGCCCGCGCTGGTGGTCGGCGGGGGGTGCTCGGAGGTACGCAAGCGGTCCATCGGTCGGGCGTCGTCTCACGCAGTTCGGCGCAACCGCGGATCGAGCAGGTCACGGATGCCGTCGCCCAGCACCTGCAGCGACAACGCGGTGACGATGATCGCCAGGCCGGGGAACAGCACGATCCACAGCGCCTGGTGCGCGTAGGCCTGGCTGCCGGCGACCATCGTGCCCCAGGTGGGAATCTCGGGCGGCACGCCCACGCCTAGAAACGACAGCGCCGCCTCGGCCAGGATGGCGTACGCGAAGATGAAGGTGCCCTGCACGGTGATCGGCGACACCAGGTTCGGCAGCACGTGGCGCCAGAGCACGCGCAGGGTCGGCGCGCCCAGTGCGCGCGCCGCCTCCACGAACAACAGCTCGCGCACCACCAGCGTGGAGGCGCGCACCACGCGGGCCACGCGCGGCGTGTACACCAGCGCCAGCGCGAACACCACGTTGAGCATCGACGCGCCCAGGATCCCCACCAGCGCGATCGCGAGCAGGATGTCGGGGAACGACATCATCGCGTCGACCAGGCGCATCAGCAGCGCGTCGAGTCGCTCGAAGTACCCGGCCGCGAGGCCGAGCACCGTGCCGGCGGCCACGGCGCCGAGCGCAGTGAGGCCGGCGATGGCCAGCGAGGTGCGCCCGCCGAAGGCGATGCGTGCGAACAGGTCGCGCCCGAGCTCGTCGGTGCCAAGCCAGTGCGCCGGCGAAGGCCAGCGCAGGCGCTGCGACACCGCGGTCTCGTTGGGGTCGAGCCCGCTCAGCGGCCCGGCCAGCAGCGCGACGACGACCACCACCAGCAGCATCACCGCGGCCGCCAGCACGATGCGGCGGCTGAACAGCTTGCGCACGACCAGCGGCACGCGCACGGTCCCGGGGTTCATGCCCTGATCCTCGGATCGACCACCGTGTAGAGCAGGTCGACCAGAAAGTTGATCACCACGTAGATCGCGGCCACGATCAGCAGCGCGCCCTGGATCACCGGGTAATCGCGCCGCGTGACGGCACTCACCACCAGATTGCCCACGCCCGGCAGGCCGAACACCGTCTCGGTGACCACGGCGCCCCCGATCATCAGCGCCACCGTCAGGCCGATCACCGTGACGATGGGCACCAGCGCGTTGCGCAGCGCGTGCTTGAGCACCACGCGATGCTCCGGCAGACCCTTGGCGCGGGCGGTGCGCACGTAGTCCTCGCCCAACACGTCGAGCATCGAGGCGCGCGTGAAGCGGATGATCAGCGCGGAGTTCAACACCCCCAACACCGTGGCCGGCAACACCAGGCAGTGCAACCGCTCGGCGATCGAGGCCCCGGGCTCGCCATAGCCCGACACCGGAAACCACCCCAGCGACACCGCGAAGATCTGCATCAGCACCAGGCCGAACCAGAAGCTCGGCACGCTCGCGCCCAGCATGGCGAAGCCGGTCAGCAGCTGGTCCGCGGCGCCGCCGCGAAACACCGCCGACACCACGCCGCACGGCACACCGATCAGCGCCGCGATCGACACCGCCAGCAACGCCAGCAGCGTGGTGGGCTCCGCGCGCTCCCACAGCGCCTGCGTGACGGGGCGCTGCAGGAAGATCGAGTCGCCCAGATTGCCGTGCGCCAGCTGTCTCAGCCACAGCGCGAACTGCTCCGGCAGCGAGCGATCCAGCCCGTACAGGCGCTGCGCGCGCGCGATGTCTTCGGCCGTGGCCTGGTCGCCCAGCAGCACGGCCACCGGGTCTCCGGGCGCGGCGCGCGTGAGCGCGAACACCAGCACCGCCACCAGCGACAGCACGACCAGCATGCCGCCCAGGCGGCCCAGCACGAAACGCCACATCGCGATGCGCCCGGCAGCCTGCGCGAATCGAAGACCCGCTCGATGTCAGCCTAGTTCTTGAGCGAGGTGTTCCAGAAGAACGGATAGGTGTGCGGGGTGTAGCCCTGCAGCGACGGCGAGCGCGCCGACAGACTCGCGAACTTGCCCACCTGGATGTACGGCACTTCGTCGTACACCACCTGCTGCACCTTGCCCCACAGCGCGCCGCGCTTGACGGGGTTGGATTCCTGGTTGAGCGCGGCCAGCGCCTGCGCCTTGGCCGGCGAGCTCCACCAGCCCGGCGCGCCATCGCCGAGCTGCGGCGGCGAGAGCATCGGCTCGGGGAAGAGGCCCGAGTGGGTGATGTAGATGTCCCACAGCTTCGGGTCGGCCCGGCGCTGCAGCAGCGTGGCCCACTCCACCACGTTGAGCTCGGCCTTGAAGCCCGCGCGCTTCAGCTGCTCGGCCATGATCAGCGCCATGTTGTAGTGGAAGTCGTATTGGCGGCTGGTGAGGATCCGCACCGGGTCGCCCTTGTAGCCGGCCTTCTCGGCCATGGCCTTGGCCTTCTTGGCATCGCGCTCGTTGTAGTGCGCCGTGCCAGCGTCGGAATAGAACGGCGTGCCCTTGGGGAAGTGGTTGCCTTCGGCGATGAAGAAGCGGGTGTCGCCGAAGCCACCGGCCAGCATCTCGCCGGGTCCCAATGCCGTCTGCGCCGCCTGGCGCACGGCCTGCTGCGACATCGAGCCCTCCTTGGTGTTGAACACCAGGTATGGGAACCCGAACGACGGCGTCAGCAGCGGCACCACCTTCCCCGGCGCGTTCTCGAGCCGGCCGAGCGCCTCGATCGGCAGCAGATCGGCGTAGTGGAACTGGCCGGCCAGTGCACCCTCGACCCGCGTGTTAGCGTTGGGCACCGGCACGAAGCGCAGCTCGTCCACCAGCGCCACGCGCTTGCCGCCGTAGCCGCTGGCCGCTTCCTTGCGCGCCGAGTAGCCGTCGAACCGGGTGAGCAGCACGTACTGATCGGGCTTGCGCTCCTTGAACTGGTAGGGCCCCGTGCCGACGAAATCCTTGAGCGGCTGTGCGAGCGTCTCCTTGGCCATGATGGCCGCCATGCCCGACGGCATGGCCAGCTGCGCGAGCAGCGGCGCATAGGCGTTCTTGAGCGCGATCTCCACGGCGAGGGGCCCCTTGGCAGTCAGGCTCTCGACCTGCGCGCTCACCGACTTGCCGCGCGGCGACACCTCCATCCAGCGCTTGAGGCTGGCCACCACGTCGTCGGCGTCGAGGTCGCGACCGCTGTGCAGCTTGACGCCCTTGCGCAGCGTGATGCCGTAGAGCTTGCCGTCGGCCGACACCTTGGGCATGCCCTCTGCCAGCATCGGCACCAGGTTGGCGTTGGCGTCGAAGGTGTAGAGCGTCTCGTAGACGTGCTGCATGATGATGCACACCAGGTCGGCCGGCGTCGACTGCACGTCCAGCGTCGGCGGCTCGGCAACCATGGCCAGGTTGAGCGCCGACCTGGCCTGCGCGTACACCGATGGGGGCACCGCGATGGCCACGGCCGCCGCGAGCGCCGCCAGGGTCGCCACGCGGCGACGATGGATTGCGACTGTCATGGAATGGCCCTCCAACGTGAAAGCAAATTTCAGATCGGGAGAGGGTAAGGCACGACACCCGGCCCGCACGACCCGGGTGAACCCGCACCCTCACCGGGGCATCGGCTGAAATCTCATTTCACGCGTGGGCGACCTGCGGCGGGGGTCCATGCCGTCGAGTTACGACTGAAGTCTGGAGCACGGGCCCAGGCGCCTGTTCGACGCTCAGTCGCGGCTATGCTCGCCGCCTTCAACAAGCATCACCCACCCATGCGATCCATCCTGTGCGTGCCCCTGCTCCTCGTCGGATGTGCGGCCGAACCAACCGATCCCGCCCGACCAGAACAAGTCGCCAACGATATGGTCTGCACGCGTGAGTACCCCACCGGCTCGAGCATTCCGATGACCAAGTGCCGGTCCAGTGAGCAGCTCGAGAGAGAGCGCCGGATGGGGCAGGAGACCATCCGCCGCAATACGACAGGCACCGCCGCGACGAAGCCGGGCGGCGGTTCCAACTAGCTTCGGTAGCCGCGCACGCAGAGCGGCAGAGGCGGCAAGAACAACAAACGGGGCGCTAGGCCCCGTAGATGCTCGTTGATTGGCGGAGTGGACGGGACTCGAACCCGCGACCCCCGGCGTGACAGGCCGGTATTCAAACCAACTGAACTACCACTCCCCGTGCTCAGCGAGCCGCACAGTTTAGCAGAGCGGCGCGCGCGCTCACTCGGCGGCGGGCCCGCTGACCGCTGCGCCTTCGTGGCCGCCGGCCACCTTGGCCAGCAGCTCGATCAGCATGGCGCGCTCGGCGCGGCTCAACCGGCGCAGCAGGCCCTGCTCCATCGTCTTGGCCGCCGCCTGGGCACGGCGCGCCATGGCCAGCCCGTCGTCGGACAGCACGATCAGCTGCGAGCGCCGGTCGGCGGGATTGCGCTCGCGACGCAGCCAGTGCTTGGCCTGCATGCGGTCGATCAACATCGTCAGGTTCGGTGCCGACAGCCGCAGCGTGCGCGCCAGCCGCTTGGCCGGCGTGGCGCCGTTGGCCAGCAGCAGCATCAGCAGCGAGAACTCGGCCTTGCGCAGGCCGAAGGGCCCGCCGACATGGCGCTCGAACACCGCCACCGCCGCGATGTTGGCCAGCGTGATGTGAAAGCCCAGCACGTCGCGCAGTGCGCCGAAGTCGAGCGCCCCGTCGGCGGACACGGCCGGGGTCGATGCCGCGCTCATCGTCGTCACTGCGCGCGCGCCCCGAGGTAGGTGTCGATCACGCGCGGGTCGCTCGCCAGCTCGGCCGCCGGGCCCTGCAGCGCGAAAGCCCCCGTCTCGAGCACGTAGCCGTAGTCCGACACTTCGAGCGCCGCGCGCGCGTTCTGCTCGATCAGCAGGATCGAGGCGCCCTCCTCGCGCAGCCGCTCGATGGTGCGGAACACCTCGCGCACCACCAGTGGCGCCAGCCCCAGGCTCGGCTCGTCGAGCATCAGCAGCTTGGGCTCGGCCATCAGGGCACGGCCCACCGCCAGCATCTGGCGCTCGCCGCCCGACAGCGTGCCGGCCAGCTGCGCACGCCGCTCGTGCAGTCGCGGGAACAGCGTGTATACGCGGTCGATCGCATCGCGCCAATGGGCCACGCCGCGGCGCATCTGGCGGTAGCCGCCGAGCACCAGGTTGTCCTCCACCGCCATCGAGCCGAACAGCTCGCGTCGCTCGGGCACCAGCGCCAGCCCACGCATCACGCGCTCCTCCAGCGACACCCCGGCGAGCGATTCGCCGTCGAACACGATGCGGCCCTTCGCATTCAACAGGCCCATCAAGGCGTTGAGCAGCGTCGACTTGCCAGCGCCGTTAGGGCCGATGACCGACACCACGCCGCCGCGCGGCACGCGCAGCGCGATGCCCGACAGCACCTCGGCCTTGCCGTAGCCGGCGTGCAGGCCGGCGACGTCGAGCAGCGTATCGGCATGGGCCGCGGACATCTCAGTGCTCCGTCCCCAGGTACGCCGCGCGCACCGCCGGGCTCGCCTGCACTTCCGCCGGCGTGCCCTCGATCAGCTTGGTGCCGAACTCCATCACCACGATGCGGTCGGTCAGGCCCATCACGAAGTCCATGTCGTGCTCGACGAGCAGGATGCTCATGCCCTCGGCCTTGAGCTGCCGCAGCACGTCGCCCAGCGCCTGCTTCTCCTTGTGGCGCAGGCCGGCAGCGGGCTCGTCGAGCAACAGCAGCGCGGGGTCGGTGGCGAGCGCGCGGGCGATCTCCATCAGGCGCTGCGGGCC
>DATJYZ010000123.1:0-5011 GCA_035499355.1 Burkholderiaceae bacterium
GTCGCAGCAGGCCGCCGACGCCGGCGACGCCGCCGGCGCCGAGGATGCGCTGCGCCGCGCGCACGAGGCCGCGCCGCACGCGCCGCGTCCGTTGATCATCGCCGCGCGCCGCGCCGCGCAGTCGGGCGACGCCGCCACGGCATTCGCCCTGTACAGCGAACTGCTGCAGCACGCGCCGGCGCTGTTCCCGCTGATCGCCACCGACTACGCGACCGCGGCCATCCAGGCGGGCCAGGTCGAGGCCGCCCGCGCCACGGTGATGCGCCGCATGAAGGAGCAGCCGAGCGTCGACCTGCTGCAACCGATGCGCCTGCTCGACGGCGCGACGCCGGTGCAGGCCGGCGTGCCCGACGCCGGCGAGCGAGCCCAGGCGCTGCTGCACGCGCAGCCCACGTTGTCGGCGGCGCTCGCGGTGCTCGACGCGCCACTCGACGTGCACGACGAATCGGCCCTGCGCGACGTGCGCGAAGCGGTCGCGCGCGCCGCTCGCGCGCAGCAGCGCTACCGCTGCGCCGCCTGCGGCTTCGAGGCGCCGCAGCACTTCTGGCAATGTCCGGGTTGCCTCAGCTGGGACACCTTCCCCGCGCAGCGCATCGAGGAGCTGTAGGCCCACCCCCGATGCGGCCTGGCGGCCGCCTCCCCCTCGAGGAGGCCACAGCAGCGGCCCGGCAAAGCCGGATCCACGGTGTTCGCTGCGTATTCGTTCGTCGCGCTCGCGCGATCAAGTCGGTACGCGCTGCCGCTCGAGCAGCGCCAACACATCCTGCAGCGACGGCACCTGGCCCTTGCCGCCGACGCTGGCCACGCCGCCGGGGCCGACGATGCCCGCCAGCCCCGGCTCGTGGTCGCAGTAGATGCCGATGGTCGGTTTGCCGAGCGCTGCGGCCAGGTGCGAGAAGCCGGTGTCGAGGCCGATCGCGCGCTGCGTCTGCCCTAGCAGAGCGGCCATGTCGTGCACGTTGAGAAACGGCGGCACCTCGCCTTCGCAGCCGGCGGCGATGCGTTCGGCACGCACCTGTTCCTCCTCGGTGCCCCAGATCACCACCGGCGACAGGCCCATCGCCTTCAGCCGCCTGCCCACCGTGATCCAGCGCGCCTCGGGCCAGATCTTCTCCGGCCGGCTGGCGCACGGAATCAGCGCCGCGCTGGGGCCGCCGCGCAGTTTCCAACTGCCCTTGCCCGGCACGATGCCGAACACCGGCTCGCTGGTCGGCATCGGATAGCCGAGGTGGATCGACGCCAGCCGGCGACAGCGCTCGATCGCGTGCTGCTGCAGCGACACCTTCGCGGTGCGCACGTACAGCAGCGCCGCCAGCGGGTCACGACCGCTGCGCATGTCGTAACCCACGGCTGGCCCGTCGGCCTGGCGCGCCCAGATCGCACTCTTGAGCAGGCCTTGCAGGTCGAGCACGCAGTCGTAGCGCTGAGCGCGCAACTGTGCACGCACCTCGCCCATCGCACGCCAGGTGTCCTTGGCGAACAGCTTCTTGCGCCAGCGCCGCCACGCCAGCGCGTGCACCTTGCCGACGCCCGGGTGCATGCGCGGAATGGCCGCGAAGGTGCTTTCGATCAGCCACTCGATCTGCGTGCCCGGCAGCGCCTGCTGGATGTCGTGCACCGCCGGCAGCGCGTGCACGACGTCACCCATCGACGACGTCTTGACGATGAGAACCCGCATCTCAGCCGCGACGTTGTCGCTCCGCCACCAGCGCCGGGTTGAAGCGCGGGTCGTTGTACATCTTGAACTGGCGGTAGACCTTGAAGTGGGCGCGGCCGTCGCGGCAATCGGACAGCAGCGCGTCGAGGCAGCTCCCCAGATCGGCGCGTTGCTGCTGCAGCCGCTCCAGCTTGCCGCCACTGGAGTCGCGGTGCGCATCGTCGACATCGCGGCGCTGCGTCTGCGCCCGCATCGCATGCACTTTCAACGCCAGGATCGACAAGCGGTCGATCATGCTGCCGGCGGTCTCGCTGTTGAGCCGCGAGCCCGCGCGCACGGTGGACAGCGGCGAATCGGTGCGCGCCGACGCTGCGTCGACCAGGCCCAGCGCGATCAGCAGCAGCTCGTCGACGCGCTCGGTGGCGTCGTTGCGCGCCTGGTTGTAGCGATCGATCGCACGCTTGTTGGCCGCGATCTCGGCGTCGCTCACCTGGGTGCGTCGCGCCAAGTCTTCCTCGGCCCACAGCAGGCAGTTGAAACGGTGGTTGGTCTGGAGCCACAGCCACAAGCCATCGTCGCGCGCCGGCGGCTCGCTCGCCGGCCAGCCGCGTGTCTGCAGCAACTCGTCGTGCAACGCGGTGACGGCGGCGGCGGTGGGAAGGTCGGCTGGCATGCTCGGATGGCAGAATCGCGCGGTGCCGATTATCGGTGCGCCGCCAGCGCCTCGGATGACCTCCCGCCCGTTGATCGTTCGATTGCGCAACTGGGTCGGCGATGTGATCCTCGGCATTCCGGCTCTGAAGCTGCTGGCCGCGCACGGCTACCAACTGCGGCTGGTGGGCAAAGGCTGGGCCGGCGCGCTGCTGGCCGGCGAAGGCTGGCCGGTGGTGGCGCGTCCACCGGGCGCGTGGGCAGCGGTGCAGCAGCTGCGCGCGCTGCGCCGCGCGGCGAAGCTGCAGGATGCCGGGTTCGATCGGCGCGACAACGCCGTGGTGCTGACCACCTCGATTTCCAGCGCCCTGGAGATGCGGCTGGCGGGTCTGCACGCGGTGGGCTACCAGCAGGAGGCGCGCGGCTTCCTGTTGTCGCGCAGCGTCCCCAGCACCTACGGCGGCCCTGCGCTGGTGGCGTATTGGGAGCTGGCGTGCCGCTTCCTCGGCATCACGCAAGCGGCGCCGCGCGAGATCGGCCTGCAACTCGCCGCCGCCGACGTGGCCCAGGCCGATGCCCTGCTGCGCTCACACGGCCTGGCGCCGGGGTTCGTCGTGATCTGCCCGTTCGCCGGCGGCACCTTCGAGAAGCTCGACAAGGCCTGGCCGGACTTCCCCGCGTTCGCGCACGCGTTGCTGGCCAGCGGCGCGCAGGTGATCGCGTGCCCGGGGCCGGGCGAGGAGTCGATGCTGCGCGAGCGCTATCCCGGCGTCGTCGCGCTCGAGGGCGTGAAGCTCGGCGCATATGGCGCGGTCTTGCAGCGCGCCGCCCTGCTGGTGTCCAACGACACCGGGCCGGGGCACCTGGCCGCTGCCGTCGGTGCGACGGTGCTGAGCGTGCTCGGGCCCACCAAGCCGGAGCAATGGGCGCCGTGGGGACCGACGGCCCACGTCGTGCGGCGACCGCAGCCGCCCGAGGGCGTGGTGTGGCCCGAAGTCGACGAGGTGATGCAGCGCACGCGCGCCCTGCTGGCCTCGACCGAGGAGCGGGCTTGAGCGACGGGATGCGCCACGTCGGCATCAGCTTCGGCCGTGTCGAGCACTGGTACGACGGGCTCGGCGAGTTCTCGCAGCGACTCGGCCACGAGCTGGCGCGGCGCGCCGCCACGTTGCGCGACGAACACGCCGTCGCCCTGCACTTCCACCTGCCCACGCAGTGGCATGGCCGCTTCGGGCCCGACGTCGGCTACCTCGCCACCCACACGCTGCAGCGCTTCGTGCATTGGCGCCGCACGCGCTTCGCGCTGTGGCACATCCTGCACCAGCACATCCGCCTGCGGCCGCCGTCGGGCACGCAGGCGTGCATCGAGACCGTGCACGACCTGAACTTCCTGCACACCAAGCGCGGCGCCAAGCTCGAGCGTTACCGCGCGCGCTACCGCCGGCGCCTGGCCCGACGGCAGTGCGTGGTCGCGATCACCGACTACGTGGCGGCCGACATCCGGCGCGAGATGGCACCGCGGGCGGTGCCGCTGCAGGTGATCCACAACGGCGTCACCGATCTGTCGACGGCGGCGCGCGAGCCGGTGCCCGCCCTCGCCGACGGTCGGCCGTTCCTGCTGCACGTGAGCCGCATGGCGCCGAGCAAGAACATCGTCGCACTGCTCGGCCTGGCGGGCGCGTGGCCGCAGCAGCGCTTCGTGTTCGCCGGCGCCGACGGCCCCTACGTGGCCGAGGTGCGGCGCATGCTCGACGAACGCCGCCTCGGCAACGTGCACATCGAACTCGACGTCAGCGAGGCGCGCAAGGCGTGGCTGTACGCGTCGTGCGAAGGCTTCCTGTTCCCGTCGCTGGCCGAGGGCTTCGGGCTGCCGCCGGTGGAAGCGATGTGCTTCGGCAAGGCGGTGTTCCTGTCGCGCTTGACGTCGCTGCCCGAAGTCGGCGGCGAGGCCGCGTACTACTTCGACAGCTTCGACGCCGCGGCCATGCGACAGACCGTGGAGGCCGGCCTGGCTCGCCACGCGTCCGAACGGCGCGCAGCGCTGGCGGTGGCGCAGGCACACCGCTTCAGCTGGTCACGCTGCGCCGACGCGTACATCCAGCGATACCGTGCGCTGCTCGCAGAGCGCGGCGATGCCAGCGATGCCCATGCAGCTGCCTGAGGTGACGCTGTGCTGCGTCGACACGCGCGATCCTGCGCTGGCGCTGTGGGCGATGCAGCGTTGCATGCGCCAGATCCGGTTCGCCGACGCGATCCTGTTCTCCAGCGCCGCGTTGGTGCCGAGCCCGCCGCCGGGCGTGCGGCTGATCGACGTGCAGGTCGATACCATCGAGGCGTACTCGCGCTTCATGCTGCGCGGCCTGACGCCGCACGTGCGCACGTCGCACGTGCTGGTGGTGCAGTGGGACGGCTTCGTGCGCGACGCCTCGCGTTGGGACCCGACGTTCCTCGAGCTCGACTACATCGGGGCACCGTGGCGCGAGCCGATCGCCGGGCAGTGGGTCGGCAACGGCGGGTTCTCGTTGCGTTCGCGCCGACTCCTCGATGCGCTGCTCGATCCCGAGGTGCAGATCACGCACCCCGAGGACGAAGCCATCTGCGTGACCAATCGCGAGTTGCTCGGCGTGCGACACGGCGTGCGCATCGCCACGCCCGAGGTCGCGCGGCGCTTCTCGTACGAGCGCGTCGAGCCGACGGCGCCGA
>DATJYZ010000124.1:0-5133 GCA_035499355.1 Burkholderiaceae bacterium
ACCAGCGAGCCAGCACGGATGAAGTAGAACGGCGTCAGCAGTCCGAACGTCAGCGTGCGCAGGCGCCGGATCAGCGCGTGGTCCTTGCCGACCGTGCCCGCCAGCACCATGCCGATCAGATAGGCCGGCAGCACGGCCTCGCTGTCGGCCCAGCTCGCCAGCGCGCCCATGCCGAACAGGCACAGCATCAGGAACTTCGCCTCGAGCTCCGACGGCCGGCCGCCGAAGCGGCGGAAGAACCGCGGCGTCAGCCAGGGCAGCACGACGAAGACGACAATGCCCACCCCGATGAACACCAGCGTCCTGACGGTGAACGGCGCGAACAGGAAGCCCAGCGCGAGCACGGTCGCCAGGTCGTTGACGAAGCACGCTGCCAGCACCGTCTTGCCGTACTCGGTGCGGTTGAGCCCGAACTCGAGCATCACCGCGTAGACCACGGCGACCGAGGTGGTCGACATCGCGATGCCCGCGAGCCAGCTGGCGTCACCCGACCAGCCGAGCGCGTAGCGCGCCAGCGCCGCGCAGCCGAGGAACGGTGCGAGGAAGCCCACCAGCCCGATGGCGCCGGCCTGACGCCACTGGCGGCGAAACACCACCGGGTCGAGCTCGGCGCCGGCCAGAAAGGTCAGCACGATCGCGCCGGCGCCGGCCAGGAACTTCAGCCACGACGGGTCGCCCGCCAGCAGCGTGGTGCCCACCAGCGCGCCGATGAACAACTGGGCGATCGTGCCGACGACGATCTCCGACAGCGCGGTAGCGATCCTCAGGGCGATCGACAGCAGCGTGGCGATCAGCGCCAGGCCGAGCCACAGTGCAGCCTGGGCCCAGATCTCGGTCATGACGCGCGCCCCTGCGGTGCGGCCGCCGGCTCGCCGGGGTCGTCGGCCCGCGGGTTGAGGACGCCGAAGCTCGCCGGGATGCGCGCGTAGAACACGCGCACCTTCTGCTCGCGCAGCAGCGCCAGCAGCTTCTCGGCCTCGTCGTCGTCGACGATGAACTCGACCTCCACCGCCAAAGTGCCGGCGAGCTCGAAGAAGTGGTCCTCGTGCAGCACGTGGTGGCCGCCGAAGCCGGCCATCGCGCGGAACGCCGACCCACCGCGGATGCCGAGGCGGTTGGCCTGTTGCAGCAGCCATTCCCACAGCAGCGTGTGGTGCAGCCGCTGGTTCTCGTGCACGTAGAAGCGAAGAAACGAGCCGTTCATCGCGAATCTCCTGTTGGTCTCTTGAAGGTGTCAGGCCCTGGAGGCCCAGATCGCGTTGGCGGCCACGATGCCCGTCGCCGTGAGCAGGAGCGAGCCAAAAAGGTGGAGGCTCGCCGCCGAGAGAGCCCAGCCGTATTCCTGGCGCTGCAGCAGCGCGACGACCTCGGCCGAGAAGGTCGAGAACGTCGTCAGCCCGCCCATGAAACCGGTGATGACCAGCAGCCGCCACTCGGGCGCCAGCGAGCCGTGGAGGCCAAAGAAGGCGCTGGCCACGCCCACCAGCAGACCGCCGATCAGGTTGGCCGCCACGGTGCCCAACGGAATGGTCGGAAACAGCGGGTTGAGCCAGCCGCCCAGCCACCAGCGCAGCAACGCGCCGATGCCGGCGCCGCCGAATACAGCCAGGAAAGCAAGTCCGCTCATGGGGCTCCTTGGTCGTTGTGACCGGAGCCGCGGAGGCTTTGCAGTGACCTGCAACGAAAATGCCTACCGCGCCCCGATCAGGGTCTGGTAGGCATCATCAGCCGTCGCCGGCGGTTCGCGGAGGCATGCCATCTCCGATGCGGCGGCAGTATACGCCGGCCGATCCGTCTCGAAGCGCACACCCGGGCGCAGCGCGGAGCCCCGTGGCGGGCGCGGGGGCGCCGGCCTGCCTATCATCGCGGGGCTGCTCGTCGGGGAAGCACTGCTGCAATGTCGATGGTCCAGCTGGCGCTCAGGCGCCCGTACACCTTCATCGTGATGGCGATGCTGATCGTGCTCGCCACGCCGTTCACGCTGCTGCAGATGGCCACCGACATCTTCCCGGAGATCAACATCCCGGTGGTCAGCATCATCTGGAACTACCAGGGGCTCTCGGCGCAGGAGATGGGCGCGCGCATCGCCGGCCAGAGCGAGCGCAGCCTGACCACCACGGTGAGCGACATCGAGCACATCGAGTCGACCTCGCTGTCGGGCATCTCGATCATCAAGGTGTTCTTCCAGCCCACCGCGAACATCCAGACCGCGCTGGCGCAGGTGGTGGCGATCATGCAGACGCAGGTGCGCCAGCTGCCGCCGGGCATCACGCCGCCGCTGATCATCAAGTACTCGGCCTCCAGCATCCCGGTGGTGCAGCTCGGCATGGCCAGCCCGTCGCTGCCCGAGCAGACGGTGTTCGACCATGCGATCAACACGCTGCGCCCACAGCTGATCACGATTCCCGGCGTCGCCATTCCCTTTCCCTACGGTGGCAAGAACCGGTTGATCTCGGTGGACCTCGACATGCCGGCGCTGCAGGCGCGCGGGCTGTCGCCGGCCGACGTGGTCAACGCCATCAACCTGCAGAACCTGATCCTGCCCTCGGGCACCGCCAAGTTCGGCGCCACCGAGTACACGGTGCGCATGAACGGCTCGCCCGACGCCATCGCCGGCCTCGGCGACCTGCCGGTGCGCACGGTCGGCGGCAACACCACCTACCTGCGCGACGTGGCGCAGGTCCGCGACGGCTTCCAGCCGCAGACGAACATCGTGCGCCAGGACGGCGCGCGCGGCGTGCTGCTGTCGGTGCTGAAGAACGGTGGCGCGTCGACGCTCGACATCGTCAACAACCTGCGCGCGATGCTGCCGCGGGTGACCGAGGTGCTGCCGCAGGACATCAAGGTGACGCCGCTGTTCGACCAGTCGGTGTTCGTGAAGGCGGCGGTCAAGGGCGTGGTGGTCGAGGCGCTGATCGCGGCGGCGCTCACCGCGGCGATGGTGCTGCTGTTCCTCGGCAACTGGCGCAGCACGCTGATCATCGGGCTGACCATCCCGCTGTCGATCCTGTCCTCGATCATCGTGCTCAGGCTGCTCGGCGAGACGCTCAACCTGATGACGCTGGGCGGCCTCGCGCTCAGCGTGGGCATCCTGGTCGATCAGGCGATCGTGACGATCGAGAACATCGAGCGCCACCTGCACATGAACAAACCCATCGAGGAGGCGATCGAGACTGGCGCCGGCGAGATCGGCGCCGCCGCGTTCGTGTCGACGCTGTGCATCTGCATCGTCTTCGTGCCGATGTTCTTCCTCTCCGGCGTCGCCCGCTTCCTGTTCGTGCCGCTGGCCGAGGCGGTGGTGCTGGCGATGATCGCCTCGTACATCCTGTCGCGCACCTTCGTGCCGACCATGGTGCTGCTGCTGATGAAGGACCAGGCGGCCGGCCATGCGGCGCCTGCGCGCAGCCCGCTGCAGCGCCTGTACCGCGGGTTCGACAGCCGCTTCGAGCGCCTGCGCAGCGGCTACACCCTGGTGCTGACGGCGCTGCTGCAGCAGCGGCGCGCGTTCGCGTTGCTGTTCGGCGCGTTCTGCGTCGCCTCGTGCTTCCTGGCGCCGGTGCTCGGGCGCGACTTCTTCCCCAGCGTCGACGCCGGCCAGATCCGCCTGCACTTCCGCGCGCCCACCGGCACGCGCATCGAGGAGACGGCGCGCATCGCCGACGCGGTGGAGGCGGCGATCCGCGAGCTGATCCCGAAGGAGCAGCTGGAGACGATCCTCGACAACCTCGGGGTGCCCAACAGCGGCATCAACCTCAGCTACAGCAACGCCGGCACCTTCGGCACGCTCGACGGCGAGATCCTGATGTCGCTGCGCGATGGCCACGAGCCCACGGCCAGCCACGTCACGCGCCTGCGCAGCGAGCTGCCCAAGCGCTTTCCCGGCATCGAGTTCTTCTTCCAGCCGGCCGACATCGTCACGCAGATCCTCAACTTCGGCCTGCCGGCGGCGATCGACGTGCAGTTCACCGGCACCGACATGGCGGCCAACGCGGCGCTGGCCGGCGAGCTGACGCAGGCCATCCGCCAGATCCCGGGTGCGGTCGACGCCCACGTGCACCAGCGCTTGAACGCACCGGCGGTCAACCTGCAGATGGATCGCACGCGCCTGCAGCAGCTCGGCCTCACCGCGGCCAACGTCGGCCAGAACGTGCTGATCTCGCTGTCGGGCAGCTCCCAGACGGCGCCCGCGTTCTGGCTCAATCCGCAGAACGGCGTCGTGTACAACCTCAGCGTGCAGACGCCGCAGTATCGCGTCGAATCGCTCGACGCGCTGCTCGGCATGCCGGTCGCGAGCAACGGGACAGCCTCGCCCACGGCTGCGTCGGCGCAACTGCTCGGCAACCTCGTCGAAGCGCGCCCGGGGCGGCAACTCGCAGTGGTCTCGCGCTACAACATCGCGCCTGCGATCGATGTGTACGTCGGTGTGCAGGGCACCGATCTCGCGAGCGTCGCGAAGCAGGTCGAGGGCTTCGTCGATCGGTTGCGCCCGCGTCTCCCGCGCGGCAGCCAGCTCGTGGTCCGCGGCCAGGTGCAGACGATGCAGTCGTCGTTCCTGGGCCTGGGCGTCGGACTCGCGATGGCCATCGTCCTCGTCTACCTGCTCGTGGTCGTGAATTTCCAGTCGTGGATCGACGCCGCGATCATCGTGGCGGCGCTGCCAGCCGCGCTCGCCGGCATCGCATGGATGCTGTTCGTCACCGGGACGACGCTGAGCGTGCCGGCGCTCACAGGTGCGATCATGACCATGGGCGTCGCGACTGCGAACAGCATCCTGCTCGTCTCGTTCGCGCGACAGCGACGCGAGGAAGGCGCGACCATCCTCGCGGCCGCGCTCGAGGGCGGCGCGACGCGGATCCGGCCGGTGCTGATGACCGCGCTCGCGATGATCATCGGCATGATCCCGATGGCGCTCGGCATCGGCGAAGGCGCCGAGCAGAACGCGCCGCTCGGCCGCGCCGTGATCGGCGGCCTGCTGTTCGCCACGGTGTCTACCCTCTTTTTCGTTCCGGTCGTGTACGCTGGCGTGCACCAGCGCCTCGCGCGTCGAGCCGCGCGCGGCCCGGATTCGCACGCGGTCCCTACCGTATCCGGCCAGGAGGCCTGAACGATGTCCCAGGAGCGCCATTCCACGCT
>DATJYZ010000125.1:0-14137 GCA_035499355.1 Burkholderiaceae bacterium
GCATCCGGCTCGAGCCGGAGCCCGTGGTGGTGTAAGGCAGCGACCCCCCTCGCACGGCCGTCAAGCGGACACCGCGGATCCGCCCCGGCCGGGCCCCTGGGTGTCGCCCCTCGAGGGGGAGGCGGCCGCTAGGCCGCTCCCGGGGTGGTCAACAACTCTGGCTCGGTCGCGCACAGCGCGCGGGTTGCCACCAGCGTCTCGTCGAATCGTTGCAGCGCCAGGGCGAGCTGGCCGGCGCTGGTGTTGGCAGCGCTTGCGCTCAGGCGACCGGCGGCGTCGGCCAGCGCGTGCAGCCCGAGATTCAAGGCCGCACCCTTGAGCCCGTGCGAGACGCGACGCAGTTCGTCGGTGTCGGCTTCGCGCAGCGCGCGGTGCATGCGCTCGGTGGCGTCACCGGCCTGCGTCAGGAGCGACTCGTACAGGCGCGCCGCCTCCGAGCGCGGCATCAGCTCGATCAGCCGCGCCAGCACCGCCGAGTCGAGCAGCGCCATGCCGGCACCGACGTGCTGGGTGGCGCGCGCCTCGCCGGCGGCCGGGCCCGGGCCGAAGCGGCGCTTGAACAGCGCATCGAGCTCGGGCATGCCCAGCGGCTTGACCAGCACGTCGTCCATGCCGGCCGACAGGCAGCGCGTGCGCGTGTCGGCGTAGGCGTCGGCGGTGAGCGCGACGACCGGCAGCGCGCTCAGCGGCGAGTCGAGCTTGCGGATCGCCTCGGTGGCGGCGATGCCATCCATCACCGGCATGTGCACGTCCATCAGCACGATGTCGAAGCTGTGCTCCTGCACCGCCTGCAGCGCCTCGAGCCCGTTCTCGACGAAATGCGCGCTGTGTCCCATGCGGTCGAGCAGTGCGGCCAGGAAGAGCCGGTTGACCGCGTTGTCCTCGGCCACCAGCACGTGGCGCGCGCGCGGCGAGTCGGCCGGCGCGGGGGCGGCGAGCGCAGACCCCACCGAGGTCGCCTCGGCCACCGCCTGCAGCGGCAGCACGACGCGGAACACGCTGCCATGGCCGGGTGTGCTTTCGACCTGGATGTCGCCGTCCATCAGCTTGGCCAGCCGGTAGGCGACCTCGAGGCCGAGGCCGGAGTCCTGACGCGGCCCGCGCGTCGGCAAATGGCTGCGCTCGAACAGGCGCAGCACGGTGTCGGCATTCATGCCGACACCGGTGTCGCTGACCACGAACTGCAGCCCGGCCCTGCCGCCACCGGCGGCCGGTACCGCGCGGCAGGCCAGCTTGACGCTGCCCTGGTGCGTGAAGCGGATCGCGTTGGCGAGCAGGTTGCTCAGCACTTGGCGCAGTCGCGCGCCATCGGCACGCACGCGCCGCGGCAGCGCAGGGTCGATCTCCACGGTCAGCTGCAGCGCCTTGGTGGCGGCGCCCGGGCGCATCACGCGCTCGACTTCGCGCACGAGGCCATCGAGTTCGACGTCCTGGACGTCGAGCGTCAGGGTGCCGGCCTCGAGCTTGGACAGGTCGACGATGTCGTTGAGCAGGCCCAGCAGGTGGTCGGCCGAATCGACCGCGGTGCGCAGCAGCTCCTGCTGCCGCACGTCGAGCCGCGATTCGCGCAACAGCGCGAGCATGCCGAGCATGCCGTGGAACGGCGTGCGGATGGCATGGCTCATGTTGGTGAGGAATTCGCTCTTCGCCTGGCTGGCCCGTTGTGCCTGCTCGCGCGCGTCGTCGAGCCGGTTGGCCATGGCCTGCAGCGCGCGGCGGCTGTCCTCGAGCTGACGCATGCGGCGCTGCGCCAGGTAGCCGAACACGCCGGCCAGCGCGAGCAGGAACACCGTCAGCGCCATGCTGACGCGGTTGTGCCGTGCGATCGCATCGCTGCGCGTGGCCACCTGCAGCGCGACGCGGTGCGCGCCGGCCAGCAGCATCTGGTGCACCGGCGCGTCGAGCGCCTCGAGGTCGGCCAACAGGGCCGTCATCGCCGCGGCGCTGAAAGGCGCCTGAGCATCCTGGCCGAGGTAGAGGTCACAACGGTCGACGAAATCACGGATCGCGCGCTGCGCGGTGCCGTACTCCGGGCTGTCGGACAGCACGCGTTGCGCGCGTTCGGTCTGCAGCAGCCCGATGCGGCTGATGAAGATGTCGTAGCGCAACTGCAGCTGCTCGCGTGCGGTCGCCGGGTCGGCGGCGGCCTGGCGCCAGCGCTCGCGCAGGCGCAGGTACTCGGTCTCGAACTGGAACAGGTTGAGCACGAGGTAGTCGTCCTGCCCCTGCACCGCCTGCTGCAGCAGCGCCTGCTGCCGCAGCTGCACGAACAGCGCGGCCACCAGTGCGACGAACAGCAGCACGCCGCTGGCGATGAACCAGCCCGACAATGCCGCGCGCGCCGGGGCTACAGCACGTCGATCGACTTCAGTTGCCATACCGAACGGCTGTAGTACAGCGGGTTGCGCAGCGCGGCGTCGCTGTCGAACGGATAGATCATGAACAGCGGGCCCTTCTCGCGCACGGTGATCGGCTTGTCGTCGATCATGCGCGCCAGCACGACGTCGAAGCGCTGCACGTCCTCGCTCGGCACGTCGATGCGATAGTCGTTGAGCGCGGCGATGCGCAGCGTCGTGCCCTGGGCGCCGACCATCGCCAGCACGTCGCGCAGCAGCGGGCCGGTGAACTTGCGCGGCTCCTTGAACCACGGCGTCTTGGTGGTGAAGCTGCGTTGAGCCAGCGCCTCGATCATCGCCATGTCGAGGTCGGCACGCTCCCCCTGGTTGGTGCGCTGGAGGTGGCCGCCGATGCTCAGCACCACGGCGCCGCCCGGAGCGCGCAGGGCCTGCGCGCGAGCGCGCAGCGGCAGTGCCGCGGCGGCGACGGCCAGCAGCGCACGGCGGCGCGCAACGAGGAGAGGAGAAACCGGATTCAAGACCGCGGATTTTAGGCCCGTCGCCGATGTGCCCCGCGGGCGTACGACCACGCGCGCCACGAGCGAGAAGCCGGTCACGAACAGTCACTTGCAGGCGCGCCGCCGAGGAAACCGCTCGACTAAGCTCGTTCGAGTGATGCCACAGACGTCCACGTTGCACGACCCCGCGACGCCCGGCACCGCAGCAGGCGATGCCGCCAATGCGTTGCCGCAGGGGCATCGCCTGCACGAGTTCGAGCTGCGCGACGTGATCGGCGTCGGCGGCTTCGGCATCGTCTACCGCGCGTTCGACCTCACGCTGGAGCGCGACGTCGCGATCAAGGAGTACATGCCCAGCGCGCTGGCCGGGCGCAGCGGCAAGCAGCAGGTGTCGCTGCTGTCGGCCTCGCACGCGGAGACGTTCGCGCTCGGCCTGGGCTCGTTCGTCAACGAGGCCAAGCTGCTGGCGCGCTTCGACCATCCGTCGCTGGTCAAGGTGCACCGCTTCTGGGAGGCCAACGGCACCGCCTACATGGTGATGCCGCTGTACCGCGGCATCACGCTGCGCAGCCTGCGCCAGCAGTCCGATGCCTGCCCCGACGGCGCCTGGCTGACCCGCCTGCTGGAGCAGCTGCTCGGCGCGCTCGAGGTGCTGCATCGCGAGGGCGTTTATCACCGCGACATCGCGCCGGACAACGTGCTGGTCTCCGATGACGCGCCGCCGGTGCTGCTGGACTTCGGCGCCGCGCGGCGTGTGATCAGCGACCGCAACCAGACGCTGACCGCGATCCTCAAGCCGAGCTACGCGCCGATCGAGCAGTACGCGGAATCCACCGGCATGCGTCAGGGGCCGTGGACCGACTTCTATGCGCTCGGTGCGACGCTGCACTACCTCATCACCGGCAAGGCACCGATGCCGGCGACCACACGCGCCATCAGCGACGAGCAGCCGCTGCTGGCCGGCTCGGGACAGGGCGGCGTGCCCGATCTGCTGCTGCAGGCGTGCGACTGGATGCTGGCGCCGAAGCCGCAAGACCGTCCTCGCAACGTCGCCGAGCTGCGCGCCGCGCTCGCCGGCCAGCTGCCGGTGCCGCAGCGCGTGCGTCCGGCCAGTGCGAACTCGTGGCGGACCACGGTCGTGCAGATGGACGAAGGCGAAGCCGGGGCCTCGGCGTTCGGCCCGAGCGAGCTGCCGGCGCCGCAGGCGCAGCTGGAGCGTCGCCGCACGCGCTCACGCTCGCTGTGGGCCGTGGCGACTGCGATGGTGATGGTCGCCGCCGTCGGCGCGTGGTGGGCCACGGTACGCGCACCGGCAGCCGTGTACGCGACGCCGGTCGCTGCGGGCATTCCAGCCAACCCGACCGCGGCCGCGCCCGAGCGCGACGCTGCGGCAGCCACGGCCACGGCGACGCCGCGGGCCGACGCGGCGGCGGCCAGCGACGAGGTCGCGTCGGACAAGACAGAGTCTGCGCGGGCGCCGGCCGCCGCCGCGCGCGCCGCCGCCACGCCGCGCACCGACGGCAGGCCCACACGCGCCGACAACGCCGCAGCGGCCAAGCCGAAGGCGCCCACGCGCAACGTTGACGCGACGCGCGCCACGCCGGCGGCAGACCCGCCGAATGCGCCACCCGCGGCTGCCGTGAGCGACAACGTGCCCGGGCAGGCGCCGGTCAGCGTGGCCACGATCGTGCGCAATCCGCGCGAACGCTGCGCGGGCCGCCACCTGGTCGCGATGCACCGCTGCCTCGTGCGCGAGTGCGAGAAACCTGAATACGCATCGCACCGCGAGTGCCAGCGGGTGCGCGACATCGAGGCCAGCGCGCGCGCGGCGCTCGACGGCAACTGAAGCCGGTCGCGAACGCGACAACACGGGTTCGACACGATGCGTCGCCACGGCGCATCGGGTACACAGCCATCGGTGCCTGAACCGATGCGGTCTGTCCCATGTCGATCAACCTCGCCCAACCCCACCACGCCATCTGGCCGGCGCGCCTGCCGCGCGAGCTGGTGCTGCCCGAAACGTCGCTCTGGTTCAACACCGAGGTGGTGGCCAGGCGCTATCCCAACAAGGCGGCCTACGTCTTCTGCGGCCAGGCGCTGACCTTCGCGCAGCTGCGCGTGCAGGCCGAAGCCCTGGCCGGGTGGTTGCAGGCCAAGGGCGTGGCGCGCGGCGATCGCGTCATCGTCTTCATGCAGAACTGCCCGCAGTTCGCGGTGGCGGTGCAGGCGGTGCTGCGCGCCGACGCGGTGGTGGTGCCGGTCAACCCGATGAACAAGGCCGACGAGTTCGGCCACTACATCAGCGATTCCGGCGCGCGGGTGGCGATCACCACCGCCGACCTGGCGGGCATCGTCGCCCAAGCTGATGCGCGGCTGAACGCGTCGCAGCGGCTGCGCGAGTTGCTGGTGACGCATTTCACCGATGCGATGCCCGATGTGCTCGATCCGGCCGAAGCGCCGAGCGCACCGATCCTGCAGTGGTTGCGCGCCACCCCCGAGCTGCCGCCGCACAGCACGCGGTGGCGCGATGCGCTGGCCGCTGGCCACGTGCCGGCGGCGCACGCCAGCACGCCCGACGACATGGCGCTGTTGCCGTACACCTCGGGCACGACCGGCCTGCCCAAGGGTTGCATCCACACGCACCGCACGATCATGCACAACGTGGTCGGCGGCGGGCAGTGGGGCCACTCGTTCGCCGAGACGGTGACGCTGGGCGTGGTGCCGATGTTCCACATCACCGGCTTCGTCTACTACGCGCTCGGGCCGATGGCCAGCGGCGCCACGGCCGTGCTGATGCCGCGCTGGGATCGCGAGCTCGCGGCGCGGCTGATCGAGCGCCATCGCGTCTCGCACTGGACCTGCATCCCGACGATGATCATCGACTTGTTCGCGAGCCCCAACGTCGCGAGCTTCAACCTGAAGAGCCTGCGCTACCTCTCGGGCGGCGGCGCGGCGATGCCGCAGGCGGTGGCCGAGCGGCTGAAGCGCGAGTTCAACATCACCTTCGCCGAAGGCTATGGCCTCACCGAAACGGCGGCGCCGACGCACTCCAACCTGCCCGAGCGCGCCAAGCTGCAGTGCCTCGGGATTCCGATTTTCGGCGTCGACTCGCGCATCATCGATCCGGACACGTTGAAGGAGGTGCCGATCGGTGAAACCGGCGAGATCATCAGCGAGGGCCCGATGATCTTCAAGGGCTACTGGGGCCACCCGGAGGCGACCGAGGCCGCGTTCATCGAGATCGACGGCAAGTCGTTCTTCCGCACCGGTGACCTCGGCCGCATGGACGAGGAGGGCTACTTCTTCATCACCGACCGCCTCAAGCGCATGATCAACGCCAGCGGCTTCAAGGTGTGGCCGGCGGAAGTGGAGGCCTTGCTGTACAGGCACCCGGCGGTGCAGGAGGCCTGCATCATCGCGTCGAAGGATGCCTACCGCGGCGAGACCGTGAAGGCGGTGGTGGTGCTGCGCCCCGACGCCAAGGGCAAGACCACCGCAGAGGACATCATCGCCTGGTCGCGCGACCACATGGCCGCGTACAAGGTGCCCAAGCTCGTGCAGTTCGTCGAGGCGTTGCCGAAGTCGGGATCGGGCAAGGTGATGTGGCGCCTGCTGCAAGAGCAGGAGGGCAAGGGCTAGAAGCCCGAGCCGGGCCGCTGCAGGAGCGCGAGCTCTTCGGCCGTGCTGGCGCGCCCGAGCGCGGCGTTGCGGTGCGGGAAGCGCCCGAAGCGCTCGATGATGTCGTGATGGCGCTGCGCCCAGGTCAGCAGGCCCGCCAGCGCAGGCTCGTCGCGCTCGAGCTGCGCGAACAGGCGCAGCGCCTCGCGCTGCATGGCGATGTCCTCGGCGTGCTCGAACGGCAGGTAGACGAACTGTCGCTGCACGCCGGTGAGCTGCCGGTCGCTGCCGCTGGCCACCAGCGCCCGGGCCGCCGCCAGTGCTTGCGCATCGCCGGCGAAGGCGCGCGCGCTGTCGCGGAACACGTTGCGCGTGAACTGGTCGAGCACGACGATCTGCGCCAGCGCGCCGAGCGGGGTTGCGCCCCACGGAGCCAGCGCGCCGGCCAGGCCCTGCTCGACCAGCGGCCCGAAGCGCCGGCCGCACTCGGCGTCGAACGCCGCGTCCTTCTTGAACCACTGGTCGCGCGGTGCGGTGTGCAACGGGTCGTCCGGCGCGCCGAACCAGAACTCGAGCACCGCCTGCGCGCGCCGGTCGATCACGGGGCTGCCACCAGATCGTGCAGTTCGGGATGGCGCCTCAGGTACGCGCGCACATAGCTGCACGCGGGCCGCACTTTCAGGCCGTGTGCGCGCGCGTGGTCGAGCGCCGCGCGCACCACCTGCGCCGCCAGCCCGCGCCCCTGCAGCGGCGGCGGCGTCTCGGTGTGGGTGAGCCACATCACGCCGTCGGCCAGGTGGTACTGGGCGAAGGACAGTCGACCCAGCGTGCGCAGCTCGAAGCGCGAGGCGACTTCGTTGTGCTCGACCGCGGATGGCTCGCTCATCGGGGGTGGGCTATTTCAGTTGCTGCCACAGGAAGCTGAACTCGAGCGCCAGCATGTCAGCGCGCTGCGCATTGTCGGCGGCGGCGCCGTGGCCGCCCTCGATGTTCTCGTAGTACAGGAGGTCGTGACCCTGCTCCAGCATGCGCGCGGCCATCTTGCGCGCGTGGCCCGGGTGTACGCGGTCGTCGCGCGTGCTGGTGATGAACAGCACGCGCGGCAGCTTCTGCCCCTCGCGCACGTTCTGGTACGGGCTGTAGCGCGCGATCCAGCTCCACGGCTCGGGTTGGTCGGGGTCGCCGTACTCGGCCATCCACGACGCGCCGGCGAGCAGCCGGTGGTAGCGCTTCATGTCGAGCAGCGGCACCTGGCACACCACCGCGTTGAACAGCTCGGGCCGCTGCAGCATCACCGCGCCGACCAGCAGGCCACCGTTGCTGCCGCCCTCGATGCCGAGGTGTCTCGCATCGGTGATGCGCCGCGCGATCAGGTCTTCGGCCACGGCGATGAAATCGTCGTAGCTTCGCTGCTTGTGCTGCAGCACCGCGGCCTGGTGCCAGGCCGGGCCGAACTCGCCGCCGCCGCGGATGTTGGCCACCACCAGCACGCCGCCGCGGTTGAACCAGCCGTTGCCGAACGCGCCGGAGTACCACGGCACCTGCGACACCTCGAAACCGCCGTAGCCGTACAACAGCGTCGGGTTGCCGCCGTCGGCCTTGGCGCCTCGCGGCCAGACCACGAAGTACGGGATGCGCGTGCCGTCTTTCGACGTCGCCGCGAGCTGCTCGACGCGCATGCCGGTGGCATCGAAGAAGGGCGGCCGCGATTTCACGGTCTCGCGCCGGTCGCCGCCGGTGCGGGCGAGCATCAGCGAATCGGGCGTCAGGAAGTCGCTGTACTGCAGCCAGTACGACTCGGCGAAGTCGTCGTGCGCGATCATCGGGTCGTGCAGCGCCGCCACCGCGATGGTGCCGGGATGCGGCGCCTGCACGTCGCGCTGGAGCCAGCGGCCGCCCTCGATGCGCCACTCCTGCAGGCGGCTGGCGACGTTGTCGAGGATGTCGAGCACGATGTGCGAGCGCGTGACCGTGAAGCCGGCCAGCGAACGCGTCGGTGTCGGCTCGAACAGGCTTACCAGCGCGCGCTTGCCCGCCAGGTAGTCGGCCGCGGGCGCCACCAACAACGAGCCGCGGCGGTGCGTGTTGCCGTCGACCGTCCAGTCGCTGCGCAGCTCGATCAGCACCTGCTCGCGCCAGAACGAGAGCTGCGCGTCGGCCGGTTTGTCGATCGGTTGCGCTCGCTCGCCCTGCAGCAGCGACAGCGCGCTGGTGTAGAAGTCGATCTGCCGCGCCACGACGACGCGCTCGTAGCCGGGCGTGAGGTCGATCGTGAAGCCGGCGGCGACATCCTGGGGTTGGGCCTCGAACACGGTGCTCGCCTGCGCCAGCGGCTGGCCGCGGCGCCAGCGCTTGACGACCCGCGGATAGCCGGAGTCGGTGAGCGAGCCGGGGCCGACGTCGGTGGCCACCAGCACGGTGTCGCGATCGAGCCAGTCGATGTCGCTCTTGGCCTCGGGCAATGTGAAGGCGCCGTCGCCGGTGACGAAGCGTCGTGTCGCGAGGTCGTATTCGCGCACCACGTGGGCGTCGGCGCCGCCGCGCGACAGCTTCACCAGGCAGCGCGTGTCGTCGGGGCGCAGGCACTCGGCGCCCGCCCAGACCCAGTTCTCCTGCTCGCTGCGGCCGAGTGTGTCGAGGTCGAGCAACACGTCCCACGTCGGCTGCGGCTTGCGGTACTCGGCCAGCGTGGCGCGCCGCCACAGGCCGCGCGGATGCTCGGCGTCCTGCCAGAAGTTGTAGAGCCATGCACCGCGGCGCACGACGCTCGGAATGCGCTCGCGCGAATCGAGCACCGCGCGGATGCGCGTGCGCGTGTCGGCGAAACCGGGCCAGGCCTCGAGCGCCTTGCGCGCTTGCGCGTTGCGCTCGCGCACCCAGGCCAGCGCGCGCTCGCCGTGCACGTCTTCGAGCCAGAGGTAAGGGTCGTCGGTCTGGGTGTCGGCCATGCTGCGGCTGCTCAATGCCGCCATGATCGTGACCCACACGCACAGCAGCGCGAGCGCCAGGCGGCGCGCCGCCACAGGGTAGCAAAACCGGCGCGCGCCGTCGTTCGGTGGGGACAAGGCGGTTGTCGTGGTCGCGGGATGCAGCCCAGTGTGGCGAGCGCGGCGTCCCCATTTCAAGCGGGGATACTCGTGCGCCGGGCCCGCGCCGCCGATGGCATGATCGGGCGCGCGCATGGGCTGCGAGAGATCCGGAGAACATTCGTTGGACGCCCCGATCAATCCGTTGCTGGCGCCGTGGGATGCGCCGTTCGGCCTGCCGCCGTTCGACCTGGTGCGGCCCGAGCACTTCAGACCCGCATTCGAACGCGGCATGCGCGAGCACCGCGAAGAGCTGGCGCGCATCGCCACGCGGCACGACGCGCCGACCTTCGACAACACGCTGGCTGCCTTCGACGCCTGCGGTCGCCTGCTGTCGCGCGTGGAAGCGCTGTTCCACAACCTCGCCGCATCGGCCACCAGCGACGCGCTGCAGGCCGTGCAACGCGAGATGGCCGCGCCGCTGGCGGCGCACTGGAGCAGCGTGTACATGGACGCGGCGCTGTTCGAGCGCGTCGATGCCTTGCACGCCGGGCGCGACTCGCTCGGGCTGGGCGCCGAGCAACGCCGCCTGCTCGAGCGGGTGCATCTCGACTTTGTGCGCGCCGGCGCGCGCCTGCGCGGCGGTGCGCGGCAGCGCTATGCGCAGTTGATGCAGCGGCTGGCCGAACTGACGACCACCTTCGCGCAGAACGTGCTGCACGACGAGGCGTCTTATGCGCTGCCGCTGCGCGGCGAGGCCGATCTCGCCGGGCTGCCCGACTTCCTGCGCGCGGCGGCGCACCAGGCCGCACGCGAGCGCGGCATCGGCGCCGGCCACGCGATCACGCTGGCGCGCTCGCTGATCGTGCCGTTCCTCACCTTCTCGCCGCGGCGCGACCTGCGCGAGCAGGCGTGGCGTGCGTGGGTCTCGCGCGGCGAACACGCGGGCGCCCACGACAACCGGCCGATTGCGCGCGAGATCCTGGCGCTGCGCCGCGAGCAGGCGGCGCTGCACGGCCACGCCAGCTATGCGGACTACGCGCTGGCCGACACGATGGCGCGCTCGCAGGCGCAGGTCTGGGCGCTGCTCGACCAGGTGTGGGTCAAGGCGGTGCCGGCGCTCGCCCGCGAGCGCGACCTGCTCGAGGCGGCACGCCGGGCGCACGGTGCACCCGACGACGCGCTCGAGCCGTGGGACTGGCGCTACTGGGCCGAGCAGGTGCGCCGCGAGCGCTACGCGCTCGACGACGCCGAGCTGAAGGCCTACTTCCCCTTGCCGGCGATGGTGGAGGCGGCGTTCGACTGCGCGCGGCGGCTGTTCGGCCTGCGCTTCACGCTGCGCGACGACCTCGGCACCTACCACGGCGACGCGCGCGCCTACGAGGTGGCCGACGCCGACGGCCGCGTGGTCGGCCTGTTCCTGCAGGACAACTTCGCGCGTGCCGGCAAGCGCAGCGGCGCCTGGATGAGTGCGCTGCAGTGGCAGCACCGCAATGGCTTCGAGGCCAAGCCGGTGGTGCTCAACAACAACAACTTCGCGCGCGGCGACGGGCAAAGCCCGACGCTGCTGTCGCTCGACGACGTGCGCACGCTGTTCCACGAGTTCGGGCACGGCCTGCACGGTCTGCTGTCCGACGTGGGCTACGAACGCCTGTCGGGCACGCAGGTGCTGCGCGACTTCGTCGAGCTGCCATCGCAACTGTTCGAACACTGGATCGACGAGCCCGAGGTGCTGAAGCGCCATGCGCGCCACCACCGCAGCGGCGAGCCGATCCCCGACACGCTGATCGAGCGTGTGCGTGCGGCGCGGCGCTTCGGTCAGGCCTACGAGTCGGTGCGCTACAGCGCGAGCGCGCTGGTCGACATGGCGGCGCACGCCGCCACCGAACCGATCGACGACATCGTCGCGTTCGAGCAGCGCGTCCTCGCCGAGCGCGGCGCGCCGGTGGTGGCCGGGCTCAACCACCGGCTGGCGCACTTCCAGCACCTGTTCTCAGGCTCCAGTTACGCTGCCGGCTACTACGTCTACCTGTGGGCCGAGGTGCTCGACACGGACGCCTACGACGCCTTCGTCGAAGCGGGCGACCCGTTCGATGCCGAGGTCGCGCAACGCGTGCGGCGCTGGATCTACTCCAGCGGCAACAGCGTCGAGCCTGGCGCCGCGTACGAGGCCTTCCGCGGTCGCGCGGCCAGCATCGAGCCGATGCTGCGAGAGCGCGGCTTGATCGACGACTGACGGGCGCGCTCAGACGCGCTTGCCAAACAAGGTGTCGAGCGCGCCCAGGAAGATCCGGAAGTCGAGCGGCTTGGTCCAGTAGTCGGCGAAGCCGGCGCCGAGGGCGTTCTGGATGTCCTCGGGCATCGCGTTGGCCGACAGCGCGATGCACGGGATCGACGCGGTGCTGGGGTCGGCGCGCAGCCGGCGCAGCACCTCCAGGCCGTCGATGTCGGGCAGCTGCATGTCGAGCAGGATCAGGTCCGGCTGCAGGCGGCGCGCGCTGTCGATGCCGCTGGCGCCGTCGTTGGCCTCGTCGAGCATCAGGTGGCCGCGTTGCCCGACCAGCTCGCGCACGATCAGCGCGTTGACCGGGTTGTCTTCGATGTAGAGCAGGCGGCCGACGCGCACGGCCACGCCGTCGACGGGTGGCGCGCTGCGCGAGGGTGCGGTCGTCAGCATGGCGGGGCGCGCGGCCGGGCTCGTGGCTGCCGGCTGCGGGCGCGGCAGGCGGACCTCGAAGGTGCTGCCGATGCCCGGGGTGCTCTGCACCTGCACGCGGCCACCCATGCGCTCGACGTTGGCCTTGACGATCGCCAGCCCGATGCCGGTGCCTTCGATGCCCTTGCTCTCCAGCCCGAGGCGGTTGAACGGTTCGAAGGCGTGCGCGAGCTGTTCGCGGGTCATGCCGCGGCCGCTGTCGCGCACCCGCAGCACCACGGTCTTGTCGTCCGGCGCCAGCGCGTCCACCCGCACCGAGCCGCCGCGGTGGTTGTACTTGACCGCATTGGTCAGCAGATTCAGCAGCACCTGGCGCAGGCGCGTCGGGTCGGCCCACACGGCGTGGCCGAGCTCGCCGGCCTCGAGCTGCACGCCGTGCTGTGCGGCCAGCGCAGCCACCATCGGCGCCGCGGCGTCGTGCAACTCGCGCAGCTGCACCACCTGCGGGTCGAAGCGGATCTCGCCGGTGTCCAGGCTCGACAGGTCGAGCACGTCGTTGACCAGCGCCAGCAGATGCTCGCCGGCGGCGTGGATGTGCTGCAGCTGCTCGCGCGGCTCGCCGCGCAACGCCAGCGTGGTGTCCGTCAGCAGCAGCTGCGCGAAGCCGATCACCGCGTGCAGCGGCGTGCGCAGCTCGTGGCTCATGCGCGCCAGGAACTGCGATTTGGCGCGGCTCTCGCGCTGCGCCAGCATGCGCTCCTGCAACGCCTGCTCGGCCTCGCGGGTGTGCGTGATGTCCCAGTTGACGCCGATGCGCCGCACCTCGACGCCGCTGGCGTCGAGGATCGGGATCGAGCGCGTGGCCAGCCAGTGCCAGCTGCCGTCGGGCCAGCGCACGCGAAATTGCCCACTCGCCGGCCGCCGCTCGCGCGCGGCCACCACGTACTCCTGCTTCATCGGCGGCAGGTCGTCGGGGTGGACCAGCGCCATCGCATCGGCTTCCGACAGCGGCTCGGCACGCGGCTCGAGGCCTCGCAGGCGCCACATCTGCTCGTCCCACACCGAGCGGCGGCTGCGCGCGTCGAGCTCCCAGGTGCCCAGGCCCACGGCGCGGGTGGCCAGCGCGACGCGCTCGCTGGCATCGCTCAGCGCCTGGCGCGCCGCGCGCTGCTCCGTGATGTCGATCATCGTGCCGAGCATCTGCAGGCCCGCTTCGCTCCGAAGCATGCGCACGCGCATCGACACGTCGCGCCGCGTGCCATCGGTGCGCACGATCTGCACCTCCGACTGCACGACGCGCGGCGTGTCGCCGGCGCCGCGCGGCGCACGCTGGTTCATCACGTGGTGGTATTCGGGTGCGACGAAGCGCGCCATGTAGTCGGCGCGGCTCGGCGCCGGCTGCGATGGCTCGAGCCCGTGCATCGTGTACATCTGGGCGTTCCACACCGCGGTATCGCTGGTGGCGTCGTAGGACCAGATGCCGACCCCGGCGGCCGACGCGGCCAGCTCGAGGCGGCGCGTCAGGTCCTGCAGGCGGCGCTGCTCGCCGAGGCGATCGGTGACGTCCATCGCCACGCCGACGAAGGCCACCGGCTTGCCGTCGGCGTCGCGCTGCGTGACACGCCGCGTCAGCACGTCGAGCCAGCGGCCGTCGGCGTGGCGGTAGCGCGCCTCCATGTCGGTGGGCCCGGTGGCGGCCGCGGCACGCTGCATCGCCTGCTGCACCGTCGGCAGGTCGTCGGGGTGGATCAGTGCGCGCACCTCGGCCAGGCTCAGCCCTTCGGGGCGCGGCGCCATGCCCAGCTGCCGCCATGCCTGATCGTCGTAAAACAGGCGGTTGGTCACCAGGTCGTGGCGCCAGATCGCGATGCCGCTCAATTGCAGCGCCAGCTCGAGTTGCGCGTTGGTCTCGTGCACGCTCTGCGCGAGGCGCCAGACCTCGGTGTCGTCCATGATGACGCCGAGCACGCGATCGGGCTTGCC
>DATJYZ010000126.1:0-14669 GCA_035499355.1 Burkholderiaceae bacterium
GAAGGTCTTGAGCAGGTGGATCGAGCTGATGCCGATGATCGCAGTGGCCAGCTTGACCTTGAGCACCGAGGCATTGACGTGGCTCAGCCACTCCGGCTGGTCGGGGTGGGACTCGAGGTTGAGTCGCGAGACGAAGGTTTCACGATCAGGCCGAGGTACAGCGACAACTGCAGCCAGCGGCTGGCGAAGATCAGGTTGAGCAGCGGTCGCAGCCTGGCTTGGGTCGGGTCGCGAAAGGAGGTCATGCAAGTCGACGGCGGTTTGAGGGCGCGCAATTCCAGTGGCGGCGGTTGACGCTAGAGTAAGGCCCTTGTCAGTACGGAACGCCACATTGCGCGGCGGCGGGAGAGGTCAGCGCAAGTTGGCGCCGAGCCACAGGAGACAACCATGAGCGAGCTTCGCGTCTATCCGGCTCCTGCCGCGATCGTGAAAGGGGCGGCGGTGTCGGGCATGTCGGCCTACCAGGCCCTGTGCAAGGAGGCCGAGACCGACTACGCGGGCTTCTGGGCGCGCCTGGCACGCGAGCACGTGCACTGGAAGACGCCGTTCACCAAGTCGCTCGACGACAGCAAGGCGCCGTTCTTCAAGTGGTTCGAGGACGGCACGCTGAACGTCTCGTACAACTGTCTGGACCTGCAAGTCGAACGCGGCCTCGGCGGCAAGACCGCCATCATCTTCGAGGCCGACGACGGCACCGTGACCCGCATCACCTACGCGCAGCTGCTCGAGCGCGTGTGCAAGCTCGCCAACGCGTTGCGGGCCCACGGCGTCAAGAAGGGGGATCGCGTCGTCGTCTACATGCCGATGTCGATCGAAGGCGTCGCCGCGATGCAGGCCTGTGCGCGGATCGGGGCCACCCACTCGGTGGTGTTCGGCGGCTTCTCGGCCCAGAGCCTGCGCGACCGCATCGAAGATGCCGGCGCGGTGATGGTCATCACCGCCGACGAGCAGATGCGAGGCGGCAAGGCGCTCGGGCTGAAGAGCATCGTCGACGAAGCGCTCGCGATGGGTGGCTGCGACAGCATCCGGAACGTCATTGTCCACAAGCGCACCGGCGGCGCGATCCAGTGGAATTCGGCGCGCGACAAGTGGCTGCACGACGTGGTCGCTGTCCAGAGCGCGACCTGCGAGCCCGAGTGGGTCAGTGCGGAGCATCCGCTGTTCCTGCTCTACACGTCGGGCTCCACCGGCAAGCCCAAAGGCGTGCAGCACAGCAGCGGCGGCTACCTGCTGCATGCGGCGCTGACCACCAAGTGGACCTTCGACCTCAAGCCCGACGACATCTTCTGGTGCACGGCCGACATCGGCTGGGTCACTGGACACACCTACATCACGTACGGCCCGCTCGCCTGCGGCGGCACCGAGATCGTGTTCGAGGGCATCCCCACGTACCCCGATGCCGGACGCTTCTGGAAGATGATCCAGAACCACAAGGTGACGGTCTTCTACACCGCCCCCACCGCGATCCGCTCGCTGATCAAGGCTGCGGAGACCAACCCCGCGGCGCACCCGAGGAACTACAAGCTCGAGTCGTTGCGCATCCTCGGCTCGGTCGGCGAGCCGATCAACCCCGCCGCGTGGGAGTGGTACCACCAGCACGTCGGCGGCGGACGCTGCCCGATCGTCGACACCTGGTGGCAGACCGAGACCGGCGGCCACATGATCACGCCGCTGCCCGGCGTGACGCCGCTGGTGCCGGGCTCGTGCACGCTGCCGTTCCCCGGCATCACCGCGGCCATCGTCGACGAGACCGGCGGTGACGTGCCCAACGGGCAGGGCGGCATTCTGGTCGTCAAGAAGCCGTGGCCCAGCATGATCCGCACCATCTGGGGCGACCCGGAACGATTCAAGAAGAGCTACTACCCGCCGGAGCTGAAGGGTTACTACCTCGCCGGCGACGGCGCCAGCCGCGATGCCGAGCGCGGCTACTTCACGATCACCGGGCGCATCGACGACGTGCTCAACGTGTCGGGACACCGACTCGGCACGATGGAGGTGGAGTCCGCGCTCGTCGCACACACCGAACTGGTCGCTGAAGCGGCCGTGGTCGGCCGCCCCGACGACCTGACCGGAGAGGCCGTGTGCGCGTTCGTCGTGCTCAAGCGCGCACGCCCGAGCGGTGAAGAGGCCCGCAAGATCGCCAACGAGCTGCGCAACTGGGTGGCCAAGGAGATCGGCCCGATCGCCAAGCCCAAGGACATTCGCTTCGGCGACAACCTGCCCAAAACGCGCTCGGGCAAGATCATGCGGCGCCTGCTGCGTTCGATCGCCAAGGGCGAAGCCATCACCCAAGACACGAGCACGCTGGAGAACCCGGCCATCCTCGAGCAATTGGCGCAGTCCAACTGATCGAAGGCCGCGCCGCGTGAGCGCACGGCAAGGCGCAGCGGCACCGCACGAAGCAAAGGCCCCGCACCGCGGGGCCTTGCTCGTTGGAGCGAACCGGCTTTACTTCAGCGTCAAGATCCAGGCGGCCAGCGCCTTGGCCTCGTCGGCGTTGACCTGCGGGTTGGCAGGCATCGGGATCTGACCCCAGACGCCGGTGCCGCCCTTCTGGATCTTCTCCGCCAGCTTCGCCGCGGCGTCCTTCTGGCCCGCGTACTTCGCGGCCACCTCTTTGTAGGCCGGGCCGACCAATTTCTTGTCGACCTGATGGCAGGCCAGGCAGTTCTTCTTCTCGGCCAGGGCCTGGTCGGCGAATGCGGCCGGCGCCACGGCAGCGGCAACAATCGTCGCGAGGGCGAGCTTTTTCATGATTTCCTTTCCGTGAGGGCGATGCGCTCGGATTACAGTGGTTTGAACGGGATTCTAGGCTGCCCGGTTGACCCTCTCGGGTCGGCCGACGACGGCCTGCGCGGGAGACGGGTATGTGGTTCGTAGTGGTCGGCTGCCTGCTGCTGACGATGAAGATGACCGAAGTCGGCTTCGCCGCCGACTGGTCGTGGGGCTGGATCCTGTTGCCGTTCGGTCTGGCGGTGGCCTGGTGGTCGTTTGCCGACGCCACAGGCATGACCAGGCGGCGGGAGATGGACAAGCTCGACGAGCGCAAACAGGAACGTCGCCGCCGCCAGATGGACGCGCTCGGCATCAACTGGAGGCGCGAACGTCGCGTGACGGTGATCAAGGAGAACCGCACGGTCGAACCGCCGCCGATGGCGCCCGTGAAGAAGTCCGAGGAAGAGCGCCACAACCGCGACGTGATCACCGCGTTCCTGCCCAGCCGGCAGGAGCTTCCGCCGACCCGACCGGCCGACGACTAGCGCCAGACCTGCCTCAACGCTCCTCGTAGCGATCGAGCACCGCGCCGGCGCTGGCGCTCGAGGCGTTCTTCCAGAACTTGGCCAGCACGCCGCGCGTATAGCGTGGCGCGGGCGTGCGCCACGCCGCGCGACGCCTGGCGATCTCGGCATCGCCGATGTTGAGCTGCAGCAGCAACTGGCGCGCGTCGATCGTGATCGGGTCGCCCTCGTGGATCAGCGCGATTAGCCCGCCCTCGTAGGCCTCCGGTGCCACGTGGCCGACCACCATGCCCCAGGTGCCACCGGAAAAGCGTCCGTCGGTGATCAGGCCCACCGACTCGCCGAGCCCCTGACCGATCAAGGCGCTGGTCGGCGCCAGCATCTCGGGCATGCCCGGCCCGCCGCGCGGACCCAGGTAGCGCAGCACCATCACATCGCCCGCTTTGATCTTGCCGGCCATGATGGCAGCCAGCGCAGACTGCTCGTCGTCGAACACGCGCGCCGGGCCGGTGATGACCGGGTTCTTCAACCCCGTGATCTTGGCCACGCAGCCCTCGGGCGAGAGGTTGCCTTTCAGGATCGCCAGATGGCCCTGCGCGTACATCGGTTCGCCGATCGAGCGGATCACTTCCTGATCCTTGCGCGGCACGTCGGGCACGTCGGCCAGCACCTGCGCGATCGTCTTGCCGGTGATCGTGATGCAGTCGCCATGCAGCAGCCCGGCCTTGAGCAGCACCTTCATCACCTGCGGGATCCCGCCTGCGCGATGCAGGTCGATCGCCATGAAGCGGCCGCTGGGCTTCAAGTCGCACAGCACCGGCACCTTCTTGCGCACGCGCTCGAAGTCGTCGATCGACCACGGCACGCCGGCCGCATGGGCGATCGCCAGGAAGTGCAGCACCGCGTTGGTCGAACCTCCCGTGGCCATGATCACCGCCACCGCGTTCTCGATCGCCTGCCTGGTGACGATGTCGCGCGGCTTCAGGTCGTTCTTCACCGCGTCGACCAGCACGGCGGCCGCGCGTCGCACGGTGCCGACGATCTCGTCCTCGACGTTGGCCATCGTCGACGAGTAGGGCAGGCTCATGCCCAACGCCTCGAAGGACGAGCTCATCGTGTTGGCGGTGTACATGCCGCCACAGGAGCCGCTGCCGGGGATCGCGCGCCGCTCGACCTGGCAGAAGTCCTCCTCGCTCATCTTGCCGGCGGAGAACTCACCGACCGCCTCGAACACGCTGACGATGTTGAGATCCTGGCCCTTGTAGCGGCCCGGCAGGATGGTGCCGCCGTACACGTAGAGCGCCGGCACGTTGGCGCGCAGCATGCCCATCATGCCGCCGGGCATGTTCTTGTCGCAGCCGCCGATCACCAGCACGCCGTCCATCCACTGGCCGCCGACGCAGGTTTCGACGCAGTCGGCGATCACCTCGCGCGACACCAGCGAGTACTTCATGCCTTCGGTGCCCATTGCCATGCCGTCGCTGATCGTCGGCGTTCCGAAGATCTGCGGGTTGGCGCCGGCCGCCTTCAGCGCATCGACCGCGGCGTCGGCCAGGCGCTGCAGCCCCGAGTTGCACGGCGTGATCGTCGAGTGCCCGTTGGCCACGCCGATCATCGGCTTGGCGAAGTCGCCGGCCTCGTAGCCCATCGCGTAGTACATCGATCGGTTGGGCGCGCGCGCGACGCCCTCGGTGATGTTCCTGGAGCGTCGATTCATGTTGCTCATGGCCAGTATCCGGTGATGCAGGCTCACACCCGCGTGAACGTCTATCGTAGCGCCGGTGCCGGCGATGGCGGCGCCGTTTGCGGCGACAATCGCGCTCGGTCTTTCAGGCAAGGATCTTCCGACCGATGCTCGTGCATCCGCAGTTCGACCCGGTGGCGCTGGATCTGTCGCGCTTCGGCATCCCGATCGCCGTGCACTGGTACGGGCTGACCTACCTGGTCGCGTTTGCGCTGTTCATCTGGCTGGCGCGCCTGCGCGTCGCGAGGCCTCCCTACAGCGACGCTGGCTGGAGCAAGCGCGACGTCGAGGACCTTCTGTTCTACGGCGTGCTCGGCGTGGTGATCGGCGGCCGCCTCGGCTACGTGCTGTTCTACAAGCCGGGCTACTACGCCAGCCATCCGCTGGAAGCGTTTGCGGTGTGGAAGGGCGGCATGTCGTTCCACGGGGGCCTCTTGGGTGTGGTCGCAGCGATGTGGCTGTTCGGCCGCCTGCGCCGCAGACCCTTCCTCGAGGTCGCGGACCTGGTGGCGCCGTGCGTGCCGACGGGGCTGGCCGCAGGGCGCATCGGCAACTTCATCAACGGCGAGTTGTGGGGGCGCGTCGCCAGCGCCGATCTGCCGTGGGCGATGCAGTTCCCTCAATCGGGCACTGCCGATCCACGCCATCCGTCGCAGCTCTACCAGTTCGGTCTCGAAGGGCTGCTGCTGTTCGCGCTGCTGTGGTGGTACGCCAGGCGGCCGCGCCCGATGGGGCAGGTGTCGGGCGCGTTCCTGGTCGGCTATGGCGCGCTGCGCTTCATCGCGGAGTACTTTCGCGAGCCCGACGCGTTCCTCGGCTTGCAGGCGCTCGGACTGTCGCGCGGTCAATGGCTGTGCGTGCCGATGGTGCTGGCAGGGCTTGTGCTGATGGCGTGGGCCGCACGTCGCGGACAGGCGTCCAAATGACGCGGCTGGTCTTTCTCGACACCGAGACCACCGGCCTGTCGCACGAGAACGGCGATCGCATCGTCGAGATCGGTTGCATCGAGATGGTCAACCGCCGGTTGACCGGGCGCCACAAGCACTTCTACGTCAACCCGCAGCGCCCTAACAGCGACGACGCACTGAAGGTGCACGGCATCAGCGACGCGTTCCTGGCCGACAAACCCGTGTTCGCCGCAGTGGTCGATGAACTGCTCGAGTTCTTCGCGGGCGCCGAGGTGGTGGCGCACAACGCGCCGTTCGACGTCGGCTTCCTGAACGCCGAGTTGCAGCGACTGGACCGTGCGCCGTTCGAGCACGGCATCGCGAAGATCACCGACTCGCTGGCACTGGCGCGTGAGCTGTTCCCCGGCAAGGCCAACTCGCTCGACGCGCTGTGCCGGCGCCTCGAGGTCGACAACACCAACCGCACGCTGCATGGCGCGCTGCTCGACGCCGGGCTGTTGGCCGAGGTGTACATCCGCATGACGCGCGGCCAGGATTCCCTGGTGATCGACGTCGCGCATGGCGCGGTCGGCGATGTGCAAGGCGGCATGGTGATCGACCTGTCGACCTTCGAACTGCCGGTGATCGAGCCGTCCGAGGCGGAGCTGAAGGCCCACGCGGCCGTGCTTGCCGACCTCGACAAGGCCTGTGGCGGCCGCACGGTGTGGCGCGAGCGCATGGCATAATGCGCCCCCCTTTGCGGGGCGGTTAGCTCAGGGGTAGAGCGCGTCGTTCACACCGACGAGGTCGCAGGTTCGAAACCTGCACCGCCCACCATGCGTTTCCGCTCCGGCCGCCGCTCGGCGCCATTCGGTATGGAATCGCGATACCGAAGGGATTCGCACTCCGAGCTGCAGGCCGCCGGAACGCTAGCGATCCGCAGTTCTGCCGGTAGTTTGTTCCCCGGCTTGTTCCCCGTCTTCGTGCCGTCGACCTGGGGCCGGGGCGCCGTGCACATCCTCGCCCACGACCGCGTCCACCTGATCGACGCGAACGTGCGCCAGGTGCTCCATTGCGTCCACATGTGGGGCGTCGGCGCGGGGGAGTTGGTCAAGTCGATGCGAAGACCGTGTAGCTCGGCTGAAGCCCAGCGCGGGATCAAGGAGTGACAGGCGGGCTGCGAAGCATCGCAGGTCGTGGACTGGTTTCGGAGCCTCGTCTCCCTCATCGCTTACCCAGGTCGCCATTGGCGCAGAACCCGTTGGGGGCGATCTTCCCGTGGGCTGACTCGCGAGCCAAGTCCGGCCGGGCAAACAACGAGCGGGCCATGGACGGGACCACGCTCACTGCGTGTTGGCAGAAAGCCGCGTGGTTGCTTGCTTTCCGGTCGATTGGGAAGTGATGATCGAGTGACGGGGTCGCGGCGCCTGCTGCGCGGGGCTGCCGCGTCGCTGCCCGCAGCCGGCCCGCAACCCCGACCTTCTAGGCCGGCAGCCGCTCGTACAGCTGGCACATTCGGCGCAGCCGCTCGGCGTGCTGCGGACGCACCTGCGACCAGCTGAACCGCCAGCGCCAGTTGCCCTCGGCCTTGCCCGGGAAGTTCATGCGGTGCGCGCCGTCGAGGCCGAGGATGTCTTGCAGCGGATACACGGCGCTGTCGGCCACGCTGGCGCATGCGGCGCGGATCAGGTCCCAGGCGACGTCGCGGCCGTCGCTCGCCAGGTATTCGCGCAGGTGGTGGCGCACATGCTCCGGAGCCGTCTGCCACCAGCCGATCGCCGTGTCGTTGTCGTGTGTGCCGGGATACGCCACCGCGTCGGGCTCGTAGGCGTGCGGCAGGTGGTACGGGTCGCCCTGCGCGCCTGCGATCTCGCCCCAGGCGAACTGCAGCACGCGCATGCCGGGCAACGACAGCGCCTTGCGCAGGCGATGCACGTCAGGCGTGATCACGCCGAGGTCCTCGGCAATGATGGGCAGCGGGCCGAGCGCTTTGCCGATGGCATCGAACAACGCCCTGCCGGGACCCTTCACCCATCGGCCCTTGACCGCAGTGGGCTCGCTGGCCGCGATCTCCCAATGCGCCTTGAAGCCGCGGAAGTGATCGAGCCGCACGATATCGACCAGCTCGAAGGTGCGCCGGATGCGTTCGATCCACCAGGCGTAGCCTTCCTTCGCGTGCGCGCGCCAGCGATACAGCGGATTGCCCCAGCGCTGCCCGGTGGCGCTGAACAGGTCCGGCGGCACGCCGGCCACCACCGTCGGACGCCGGTCGCGCCCCAGCTCGAACAGCTCGGGCCGGGCCCAGATCTCGGCGCTTTGCAGCGCAATGAAGATCGGCACGTCGCCGACGATGCGGATGCCACGCTGATTGGCATAGGCCCTCAGGCGCAACCACTGGCTGAAGAACCGCCATTGGCAGAACTTCCAGAACGCAATGCGCTCGGCATGCGCGGCGTCGGCCTGCGTCAGTGCCGACGGCTCTCGTGTGGCCAGCGGCGGATCCCAGTCGCACCACTCACGTCCATCGAAATGCTCGGCCAGCGCCATGAACCTCGCATAGTCGGTCAGCCAGTTGGCGTGGCCTGCGCAGAAGGCGCCGAAGTCCGCGCGCTCGGCCGCTGAGGCCGACTCGGCGAAGCGCCGCGCGGCGCGCGCCAGCCGCGCCATGCGAAACGGCACCACCGCCGCGTAGTCGATGGTCTGTTCGTCGAAGCCGCTGGCGGGCACCAGGTCGTCCGCATCGAGCCAGCCGCTCGCGTGCAGATCGGCGAGGTCGATCAGCAGCACGTTGCCGGCAAACGCCGAACTGCTCATGTACGGCGAGTCGCCGAGGCCGAGGCCACCCAGCGGCAGGATCTGCCACAGCGACTGGCCCGCCGTCACGAGCCAGTCGACGAAGTGATAGGCGGCCGGCCCGAAGTCGCCCGAACCATGCGGCCCCGGCAGCGAGCTGGGGTGCAGCAACACGCCGCTGGCTCGTGGCAGACGCATCGCGGTCAGGCAATCCGCTCGAAGAACACCGTGGCCAGTGGCGGCAGCGTCATGCCGATCGAATGCGGCCGGCCGTGCCAGGCGATCGGCTCGCTGGTGATCTCGCCGTACGGCGCACCAACGTTGCTGCCGCCGTAGTGCACCGAGTCGGTGTTGAGGCGCTCGCGGTAGACACCGGGCTCGGGCACGCCGATGCGGTAGCCGTGTTGCGGCGACGGCGTGAAGTTGCAGACCACGACGATGAAGCGGCGCGCATCGTGGCCGCGCCGAATGAACGCGAGCACCGAGCGCTGCGCGTCGTCGTGCTCGAGCCACTCGAAGCCGTCGGGCGTGAAGTCGCGCTGATGCAGCGCCGGCGTCTGGCGGTAGAGGCGGTTCAGGTCGCGCAGCAGGCGCTGCACGCCGGCATGGGCGCCATCGGCGAGCAGATGCCAATCGAGGCTGCGGTCGTGGTTCCACTCGCGCTCCTGCGCGAACTCGCAGCCCATGAAGAGCAGCTTCTTGCCCGGGTGCGCGAACATGAAGCCGTAGTAGGCGCGCAGGTTGGCGAAGCGCTGCCAGCGATCGCCCGGCATCTTCGTCAGCAGCGAGCCCTTGCCGTGCACCACCTCGTCGTGCGATAGCGGTAGCACGAAGTTCTCGTTGAACGCATAGACCATCGAGAACGTGATCTCGCCGTGGTGGTGCCTGCGGTGCACCGGGTCGCGTGCCATGTACTGCAGCGAGTCGTGCATCCAGCCCATGTTCCACTTGTAGTGAAAGCCCAGCCCGCCGAGGTAGGTCGGGCGCGATACCGCGGGGAACGCGGTGGACTCCTCCGCCAGCGTCACGGCCTGCTCGCGTTCGCTGCCGACCACTTCGTTGACGCGCTTGAGGAACGAGATCGCCTCCAGGTTCTCGCGCCCGCCGTGCACGTTGGGCAGCCATTCGCCGGCCTTGCGGCTGTAGTCGCGGTACAGCATCGAGGCCACCGCATCGACGCGCAAGCCGTCGACCCCGTAGCGCTCGAGCCAATAGAGCGCGTTGCCGACCAGGAAGTTGCGCACCTCGGTGCGCCCGAAGTTGTAGATCAGCGTGTTCCAGTCGTGGTGAAAGCCTTCGCGCGGGTCGGCGTGTTCGTACAGCGCCGTGCCGTCGAACCGGCCCAGGCCGTGCGCATCGCTCGGAAAATGCGCCGGCACCCAGTCGACGATCACACCCAGCCGCTGCGCGTGGCAGCGCTGCACGAAGCGGCGAAAGCCGGCGGGCTCGCCGAAGCGCGCGGTCGGCGCATAGAGGCCGATCGGCTGGTAGCCCCACGAGCCGTCGAACGGGTGCTCGCTGATCGGCAGCAGCTCAAGGTGGGTGAAGCCGAGGTCGCAGGCGTAGGGCACCAGCTGGTCTGCCAGCTCGTCCCAGTCGAGCCAGCGATCGCCCTCTTCGGGCTTGCGTCGCCACGAGCCCAGGTGAACTTCGTAGATGCTGATCGGCGCGTCGAGCGCGTTGGCGTGCTGGCGCTCGGTCGACGCCGCCACCACCGGCGGCAGCTGCGCGACGACGCTGGCGGTGGCCGGCCGCAGCTCGGCCTGCAGTGCGTAGGGGTCGGCCTTCAGCGGCAGCACCTGCCCGGCCGGCGTGCACAGCTCGTACTTGTAGGCAACGCCGGCGGCCACGTCGGGGATGAAGATCTCCCAGATGCCGCACTCGCGGCGCAGCCGCATCGGGTGGCGGCGCCCGTCCCAGAAATTGAACTGCCCGACCACGCTGACCCGCGCCGCATTGGGCGCCCACACCGCGAAACCCGTGCCGGCCACGCCGAGCAGCACGCGCGGCGTCGCGCCCAGCACCTCGCAGGGGCGCAGGTGGGTGCCCTCGGCCATCAGCCAGACGTCGGTGTTGCCGAGCACCGGCGGGAAACGATAGGGGTCGTCGAGCAACGATCGGTTGCCGTCGGCCCACTGCACCCGCAGGCGGTAGTCGCGTGCGACGTTCGGTGGAAAGGTGCCTTCGAAAAATCCATCGGCGTGACGCCGTCGCAGGCTGCCCAACGATGCTTCGCCGTGCGCATCGAGCAGCTCCACCGCGGCCGCGCCTGGCAGGAAACAACGCAGCCACAGTGAGCCGCTAGCGTCCGCGTGCACGCCGAGCACGCTGAACGGGTCGCCGTGGCGTGCCGTGCGAATGGACTCGACATCGTCGTCGTCGAGCATCGTGATTGCCGCTGGGTCAGTCGGCGCGCGTGGCGGCCGCGCTCAAGTGACCACGTTGGGCTCGCGACGGCCCGTGTGCGCCTCGATGCGTGCCAGTTCGTGGGCGATCGTGATCAGCGGCGCCAGTGCGGCCTGCGCAGCCAGGTGGTGGCGGGACGGATCGCTCTCGAACGATTCGAGATAGAGCCGCAGCGTCGCGCCCTCGGTGCCGGTGCCCGAGAGCCGCAACACGACGCGTGCGCCGTCCTCGAAGATCACGCGCACGCCCTGACGTTGCGCGAGCGAGCCGTCGACCGGATCGGTGTACGAGAAATCATCGGCCAGCGTCACGCGCCGTCCGTGCAGTTGCTGGCCAGCGAGCGCCGGCAGACGCGCGCGCAGATCGGCCATCAGTTGCTCCGCGGCGGCGCTGTCGAGTGCTTCGTAGTCGTGCCGTGAGTAGTAGTTGCGGCCGTGGCGAGCCCAGTGCGTGCGCACCAAGGATTCCACCGACTCGCCGGTGGCCGCCAGGATGTTGAGCCAGAACAGGATCGCCCACAGGCCGTCTTTCTCGCGCAGGTGGTCGGAGCCGGTGCCGTAGCTCTCCTCGCCGCACAGCGTGACCTTGCCGGCATCGAGCAGGTTGCCGAAGAACTTCCATCCGGTGGGCGTCTCGTAGCAGGGCACACCCAGCGCGCGCGCCACGCGGTCGGCCGCGGTCGAGGTCGGCATCGAACGCGCGATGCCGGCGATGCCTGCACGGTAGCGCGGCGCCACGGTGGCATGCGCGGCGAGCAACGCCAGGCTGTCGGACGGCGCGATCGGAAAGCCGCGGCCGACGATCATGTTGCGGTCGGCATCGCCGTCGGTGGCGGCGCCGAGGTCGGGCGCATCGGGCGCGTCCATGTGCGCGATCAGGTCGGCGGCGTTGGCCGGGTTCGGGTCCGGATGCAGGCCGCCGAAATCCTCCAGCGGCGTCGCGTTCACCACGGTGCCCGGCGGCGCCCCGAGCTGCTGCTCGAGGATCACCTTCGCGTACGGTCCGCCGACCGCGTTCATCGCATCGCAGCGCAAACGAAAGCCGCTCGCGAACAAGCGCCGGATGGCCGGGAAGTCGAAACACTCCTGCATCAGCGCCGCGTAGTCGGCCACCGGATCGATGACCTCGACGGCCATCTGCTCGACGCGCTGCGCACCGAGGCTATCGATGTCGACCGCCGCGGCATCGCTGATGCGGTACGCGGTGAGCGTCTGCGAACGCGCGTAGATGCCGTCGGTGATCTTCTCCGGCGCAGGGCCGCCGTTGGCGACGTTGTACTTGATGCCGAAGTCGCCGTCGGGTCCGCCTGGGTTGTGGCTGGCCGACAGCACGATGCCGCCATACGCCTTGTGCTTGCGGATCACGCAGCTGACGGCCGGCGTCGACAGGATGCCGCCGCGGCCCACCAGCACGCGGCCGAAGCCGTGCGCGGCCGCCATGCGCAGGATCGTCTGCACGGCCGTCCGGTTGTGAAAGCGGCCGTCGCCGCCAAGCACCAGCGTCTGGCCTGCGCTGCCGTCTAGGCCGTCGAACAACGCCTGCACGAAGTTCTCCAGGTAGTGCGGCTGCAGGAACACCTGCACCTTCTTGCGTAAGCCCGACGTGCCCGGGCGCTGGCCGGTGAAGGCTTGGGTGGCGACGGTCTGGATGGTCATGGCAGGGAGTCCAGGGCGTTCGCGGCACCCAGCAGGGCGGGCGACTGCTTGGCCACGATGACGAACACGGGCATCGCGGCGAGATAGGCGCGAAAGCGTCCCTTCGCCTCGAAGCGCTCGCGAAACGGTGAGGCGTCGAACAGCGCGCCCAAGCGCGGCACGATGCCGCCGCCGATGTAGACACCGCCACGCGACCCCAAGGTCAGCGCGAGGTTGCCGGCGCTGGTGCCGAGAAAGGCGCAGAACAGATCCACCGCTTCGCGGCAGGTGGCGTCGCTGCGCTCGAGCGCGCCTGCGGTGATCGCCGCTGCGTCCATCGGCAGCGATGCGTGGCCGGAACCACGGGCAGCATCGATGGCGAGCAACGCCTGGTGGATGTCAGCGAGGCCTTGGCCACTGATCGCACGCTCGGCCGACGCGTGGCCGTAGCGCTGGTCGAGCCATGCCAACACCGCGTGCTCGCGCGGCGTGCACGCCGCCAATGTGGCGTGGCCCCCTTCGCCTTGCAATGCGGTCCAGCCACCGACGCCGTTGGGCAGCAGCCCCGACACGCCGAGCCCGGTGCCGGGGCCGATCAACGCCCGCGCCGCGCCGGCGACGGCAGGTCCGCCGCCGAGTTGGCGCAAGTCGTCGGCGCGCAACGCGGGCAGCGCCAGCGCCAGCGCGGTGAAGTCGTTCAGCACCTGCAGGCGCTCGAAGGCGAACGACGCCTTCAGCTCGGCGATCGAGAACGTCCAGTCGCGATTGGTCATGCGCACGCGGTCGCCGACGATCGGGTTGGCGATCGCGATCGCGCAGGCGCTTGGCGCCGCGCGTCCGAGGCGGCCGAGGTACACGCCGATCGCGTCGCGCAGGCTGGCGTGGTCGGCACAGGGCAGGGCGGTGATGTCGTCGATCGGTGCGCCGCTTTCGCGTTGCCACCCGAAACGCGCATTGGTGCCACCGATGTCGGCCAGCAACCGTGCGTGCATGTCAGTTTCGGCGCGGCTGGTCACGGGTGCACTCGATGCTGGCGCGCGTTACCGCGCGATGCCCTCGTACAGCGCGAGGTAGCGCCTGGCCGCACCCGACCACGAGAAATCCTGCGCCATCGCGGCGCGCATCAGGCCGCGCCACAGCTCGGGCTGGCGCTTGGCCTGCACCGCGCGCTGCACCGCCGCCTCGAGTGCCGAAGCCGTCGCGGCGTCGAACGAGAACCCGGTGGCGCGCGCCGCTCGCACCGCCTCGTCGCTGGCGTCGACGACGGTGTCCGCCAGGCCGCCGACTCGGCGCACCAGCGGCAGCGTGCCGTAGCGCAGGCCATAGAGCTGGGTCAGGCCGCATGGCTCGAAGCGTGAGGGCACCATGATCACGTCGGCGCCGCCGATCACGCGGTGTGCCAGCGCTTCGTCGTAGGCGATCCGCACCGCCACCTGCCCCGGATGGGCAAACGCCGCCGCGGTGAACGCCGCTTCGAGCACGGGATCGCCGCTGCCTTGCAGCGCCAGCTGCGCGCCGGCCTGCAGCAGCGCCGGCAACGCCGACAGCACGAGGTCAAGCCCCTTTTGCGCGGTGAGGCGGCTGACGACGCCGAACAGCGGCACATCGGCATTCACGGTCAAGCCCAGCTCCTTCTGCAAGGCCTGCTTGCACAGCGCCTTGCCCGCCAGATCGCGGCTCGAGTAGCGCGAGGCCAGGCTGGAGTCGGTGGCCGGGTCCCAGACCGCGCCGTCGACGCCGTTGAGAATGCCCGACACGTCGCTGCCGCGGCGGCGGATCACGCCGTCCAGGCCGCAGCCGAACTCATGGGTGGTGATCTCGTTGGCGTAGGTCGGGCTGACCGTGGTGATGCGGCGCGCGTACTTCAGCCCCGCTTTGATGAACGACAGCTGACCGTGGAACTCGAGCCCGTGCGCGTGCATCATGCGCGCCGGCAGACCGAGCTGAGCGAAGTCGCTCTGCGCAA
>DATJYZ010000127.1:0-3831 GCA_035499355.1 Burkholderiaceae bacterium
CTGGCGCTGGCCGAAGGCGTCGTACAGCGCGTTGTCGACCGCCGCGTCGGTGATGCCCGCGCGGGCGGCCGCATCGCGGTCGATCTGCACGAAGCTCTCGACGCCGTTGTCCTGCTGGTCGGTATTGACGTCGGTCAACCGATTGTCGAGCTTGAGCTCGTCGGCCAGCCGGGTCGCCCATTTGCGCAGATCGGGCAGGTTGTCGGACTTCAATGTGTATTGATAGGTCGCGGCGCTGCTGCGCCCGCCGCCGCGCAGGATCTGCACCGGGTTGAGGAACGCGCGCAGCCCGGTCACCTGCGCCAGCTGCGGCCGCAGGCGCGCGATGACCGCCAGCGCGCCGTCCTTGCGCTGGGCCAGCGGTTTCAGGTTGACGAACAGGAAGCCGCCGCCCGCGCGTCCGCCGCCGGTGAAACCGACCACGGTGTCCACCGCCGGATCGGCGTGGATGATGTCGACCACCTGGCGAAGTTTCTGGCCCATCGCCTTGGTCGAGATGCTTTGGTCGGACTGCAAGCCACCGAAGAACTGGCCGGAATCGGCCTGCGGGAAGAAGCCCTTCGGCACCTGGATGAACAGGTACACGTTGAGCCCTACGACGAACACCAGGATCGCCATCACCAGGGCCGGGCTCGCGAGCGCCCAGTCGAGACTGCGTGCGTAGACGCGCAGCACGAAGCGCCAGATCGCCGCGCCGGCGCGCGCCAGCCGGCCGCGCGGCGGGGCGTCGATCGGGCGGCCGCTGGCCAGCCACCAGGCGCACATCATCGGCGTGGTGGTGAGCGACAGCACCAGCGACACCAGCACCGCGGCCGACAGCGTGACCGCGAACTCGCGGAACAGCCGGCCGACCTGGCCGCCCATGAACAGCAGCGGAATGAACACCGCCACCAGCGACAGGCTGATCGACAGCACCGTGAAGCCGACCTCGCGCGCACCGAGCAGCGCGGCTTCCATGCGGTTCATGCCGGCCTCGATGTGGCGCGCGGTGTTCTCCAGCACCACGATCGCGTCGTCGACGACGAACCCGGTGGCCACCGTCAGCGCCATCAGGCTCAGGTTGTTGAGGCTGTAGCCGAGCGCGTACATCACCCCGAACGTCGCCAGCAGCGACGCCACGGTGGCCACCGCGGGCACCAGCGTCGCGCGCAGGCTGCCGAGGAACAGGCCGACCACCACCACCACCAGGGCGACCGCGGCGATCAGCGTGAGCTCGATCTCGCGCAGCGACGCACGGATCGAATTGGTGGCGTCGGAGGCGACGCGCACCTCGATGTCCTGCGGCAGCTGGGCCTGCAGCTCGGGCACCAGCGCGCGCACCGCGTCGACGGTTTCGATCACGTTGGCACCCGGCTGGCGCGTGACCAGCACGATGATCGCCGGCTCGCCGTTGAACAGACCGAGCGTGCGCGTGTTCTCGACGCCGTCCTCGACGCTGGCGATGTCGCGCAGCCGCACCGCCGCGCCGTTGCGCCAGGCGACGACCAGCGGCGCGAACTGCGACGCGCGGCGCTCGGGCTTGGACGTGTACAGCTGCAGTTGCCGCTCGTCGCCCTGCAGCACGCCCTGCGGGCGGCTGGCGTTGACCGCCTGCAGCGCGGCGCGCACCTCGGCGCTGCTGATGCCGAAGCGCTGCATCGCCAGCGGCTGTAGCTCGACGCGCACCGCCGGCAGCGCGCCGCCGCCGATCTCGACGTCGCCGACGCCCGACACCTGCGAGATGCGCTGGCTGACGATGTTGGACACCGCGTCGTAGATCTGCCCCGGGGTGCGCGCCTTCGATGTCAGCGCCAGGATGACCACCGGCGCGTCGGCCGGGTTGGCCTTGCGGTAGGTCGGGTTGCTGCGCAGCGTGGCCGGCAGGTCGACGCGCGACGCGTTGATCGCCGCCTGCACCTCGCGCGCGGCACTGTCGATCTTGCGGCTGAGATCGAACTGCAGCGTGATGCGCGTCTGGCCCTGCACGCTCGACGAGGTCATCTCGTTGACGCCGGGGATGATGCCGAGCCGGCGCTCCAGCGGCGTGGCGACGCTGGAGGCCATCGTCTCGGGGCTGCCGCCGGGCAGCATCGCGGTGACCGAGATGGTGGGAAAGTCCACCTGCGGCAGTGGCGACACCGGCAGCACGAAGAACGCCGCGATGCCGGCCAGCGAGATGCCGATCGTCAGCAGCGTGGTCGCCACCGGCCGTTCGACGAAGGGCTTCGACAGGTTCATGGCGTGTGCAGGGCGTGCGGGTGTCGCGCCTTGCGCCAGCGTGCGAGGCGATCGAAACCGAGGTAGATGACCGGCGTCGTGAACAGCGTCAGCAGCTGGCTCAGCACCAGGCCGCCGAAGATCGCCAGCCCCAACGGGCGGCGCAGTTCGGCGCCTTCGCCGAAGCCGAACATCAGCGGCAGCGCCGCGAACAGCGCCGCCAGCGTCGTCATCAGGATCGGGCGGAAGCGCATCAGCGCGGCCTGGCGGATCGCCTCCAGCGGCGGCTTGCCCTCCTGGCGCTCGGCGTCGATCGCGAAGTCGATCATCATGATCGCGTTCTTCTTGACGATGCCGATCAGCAGGATGATGCCGATGATGCCGATCACGCCGAGGTCGTGGCCGCCGATCATCAGCGCCAGCAGCGCGCCGACGCCGGCCGACGGCAGCGTCGACAGGATCGTCAGCGGGTGGATGTAGCTCTCGTAGAGCACGCCGAGCACGATGTAGACGCACACCACAGCGGCCAGGATCAGCCACAGCTGGTTGGCGAGCGAGTTCTCGTACGCGCCAGCGGCGCCGAGGAACGTCAGCGACAACCCGGGCGGCAGGCCGATCTCCCTGGCGGCCTGGCGGATCGCATCGACCGATCTGCCGAGCGCGACGCCGGGCGCGGTGTCGAAGCCGATCGTGGTGGCCGGGTACTGCGCCACGTGCGTCACCTGCAGCGGGGCGGGTGCCTCGCGCACGGTGGCGATCGCCGACAGCGGCGTGCTGCTGCCGTTGCCGGCCTTCAGGCGCAGCGTGGCCAGTGCATCGGGCGTGGTGAGCACGCCGGGCTGCGACTCGAGGATCACGCGGTACTGGTTGGTCTCGGTGAAGATCGTCGAGACGATGCGCTGGCCGAACGCGCTGTACAGCGCGTCGTCGATCGCGCTGGCGGTGATGCCCAGCCTGGAGGCGGTGTCGCGGTCGACGTCGACGTATGCCGCCGGGCCGGTGGCGCCGGCGTCGGTGGTGGCGTTGCGCACCTCGGGCGCGCTGCGCAGCCGCTGCACCAGCTTGAGCGCCCATTCGGTGACCGACGGCGTGTCGGCACCTTCGAGCGACACGCGGAACTCGGTGGGGCCGCTCTCGGCGTCGATCGTCAGGTCTTGCGTCGGCTGCAGGTACAGCGTGATGCCGGGCACGTGGCCGACGCGCTCGCGCAGCCGTTGCATCACCGTGGGCTGGTCGTCGCGCTGGCTCTTCGGCTTGAGGTTCACCAGCATGCGGCCGGTGTGCAGCATCGTGTTGTTGGCCGCGTCGACGCCGACGAACGAGGCCAGCGTCGCCACCGCGGGGTCGCCGATGATCGCCTCGGCCGCGGCACGCTGCAGCTCGCGCATGCGCGCGTACGACACGCCTTGCACGGCCTCGACGCGGGCCTGCAGCTGGCCGGTGTCCTGCGTCGGGAACAGGCCTTTGGGGATCCACACGTACAGCAGCACGGTCAGCACCAGCGTGGCCAGCGCGAGCAGCAAGGTGGCCCCCTGGTGGCGCAGCACGACGCCGAGCCAGCGGTCGTAGCCGGCGATCACGCGGTCGAACAGGCGCTGCACGGCGGCGCCGATCCGCGTGCTGCCGTGGTGCGCA
>DATJYZ010000128.1:0-2671 GCA_035499355.1 Burkholderiaceae bacterium
GCCTCACGGCGGCGGCGCCTGCCCGGGCACGTGGCCCTCGCGCTTGGCCTGCAGCATCAGGCCCTCCAGCTGCGCCAGCACCTGCGGGTCGCGCGGGTCGTCGTGGCGGCCCACCGCGGGCAGCGGCCCGCGCCACTGCACGTCGATGCGCGCAAACGGCTTGGGAACGTAGGCGCGGTCCCACGAGCGGTGCCAGTGGTAGGCGCGGTCGCAACTGACGCTCGCGTAGTAGATCGGACAGTGGATCACGCGCGACGTCTCGAGCACGCCGGGCTTGAGCTTGTAGATCGGGCCACGCGGCCCGTCGACCGCGAAGCTGCAGTTGTGTCCTTCGCGCATCAGGCGCAGCAGCCCTTTGAGGGCGGCCGCGCCGCCCTTGCTCGACGAGCCGGCGCTGACCGCCGCACCCAGCAGGCGCAGCAAGGTGCCCATGATGCGGCCGTCCTTGCTGCGCGAGGCGATCGTCACCAGCCGGTAGCGCTTGACCAGGCACGCCAGCGCGAACAGGTCGCCGTGCCAGTGCGCCAGGATGAACGGCTTGCGCTCGCGCAGCGCATCGTGCATGGCCTGCGGCTCGCGGCAGGTGACGCGCCAGGTGAACGACAGCGGCCGGTAGACCAGCCAGATCAGGAAGCCGACGATCTCCTGCTTCAAAAGCGCTCCGGTCCCGGCGGGCGTTCAGCGCGCGTCGGCGACAGCCGCGTCGCGCAGCGCCCGCGTCGGTGCCGCGGGGGCGAAGTGGCGCCCCATCTCGCGGCGTACGGCGTAGGCGCGGCTGGTGGTGTCGATGGCCACGTCGTCGAAGCGCACCGCCTCGCCCTTGGCGACCGCTCGCGTGAGCGTCACGCCGTGCGCCAGCGCCAGCGGCAGGCCGCCGATCGCGCGCGAGCTCGCTGCCGGCAGCAGCTTGCCCCACACGGTATAGCCGCCCTCGCCGTCGAGCGTGTCGCCGGGGCGCAGGTCGCGCTTCGCGGTGGCCACGACGTCGGCAATCCACTGCGTGGCCACGCCGGTGGCCTCGCCGCGCAGCGCGACGCTGGCCACCGAGACGCCGACCTCGAGGCCGATCAGGTGCCAGCGCTTGTACAGCGTGAAGTAGCGGCCGCTGGGGTCGGTGTGCGCGTTGTATTCCTCGAAGCAGTTCTTGATGTACTCGGTCTCGGCCTCCACCGTGACCCACACGCCCATGCGGATGTCGTACGGGATCGGGCGGCCGTCGGATTCGAGCGACGAGATCACCTCGACCATGCCCTTGCGCTCGAGCACGCCGCCCTCGCTCCTCGGCCGCGTGACGAACGGAATGTCGGCGATGCTGGCCGGCGGGTACAGCAGGCCGTTGCTCGGCACCGCGAGCCCGGTGGCGTTGGCCACCGCGGTGCATTCGATCGACGGCTTGCTGCCGTCGAGGAAGCTGTTGAACATCTTCGGGTTCAGCCCGCCGCGCGCGGCCTGCTCGGGCGTGAGCCCGTAGTAGCCCCACACCGTGTCCGGCGTCGACTCGCAGAAGTGTGGCAGCCACTTGTGGCCGCGGCCGGCCGCCACCACCGGGAAGCCGCAACTGCGCGCCCAGTCGACGAGGTCGCAGATCAGCGCCGGCTGATCGCCGAACGCCAGCGAGTAGACGACGCCGGCCCGCTGTGCCTCGAGCGCGAGCATCGGCCCGCACAGCGCATCGGCCTCGACGGTGACGTTGACCACGTGCTTACGCTGCGCGAACGCCTCCAGGCAGTGGTCGACCGCAGCGATCGGCGCACCGGTGCATTCGACGATGACGTCGATCGCCGGGTGCCGCACCAGCGCCTGCCAGTCGTCGCCGACGTGCGTGCGCCCGTCGCGCAGCGCGGCGTCGAGCGAGGCGGCTTGCGATCGCTCGGCCGGCCAGCCGATCCGCGCCAGGTTGCGCCGCGCAGCATCGGGCGACAGGTCGGCGATGCCCACCAGGTGCACGCCGGGCGTGCGCGGCACCTGCGCCAGGTACATCGCGCCGAACTTGCCGGCACCGATCAGGCCCACGCGCACCGGCCGCCCTTCGGCGGCACGTTGCAGCAGCTTCGCGTGCAGGCTCATGGTGGCCTCTCGTCGTGGTGGGGGGCGCCCCGGCGCTCAAGCCGCGCCGCGGCTGCGATTGTCACCCGAGCCGCCGCGACGTCGCCGAGCGCCCGGAGCGCCCGTGATCTGGCCGACCAGTGCAGCGCCGCGCTCGAGCAGAAATCCCTTGAACGCCATCGCCACCGGCGCCAGCACCTTCTGGCGCAGGTGCACCACGTACCACTGGCGGTGCAGCGGGAAGCCGACCACGTCGAGCACGGCGAGCTGCTTCATCTCGAGTTCGCGACCGATCGTGTGCGCCGACAGGAACGCGATCCCCATGCCGGCGATCACTGCCTGCTTGATGGTCTCGGTCGAGCGGATCTCCATCGCGATGGCCAGCCGCGGCAGCTGGGCGCCGAAGGCGTCTTCCATCGAATTCCAGGTGTCCGAGCCGCGCTCCCGAGTGAGCCACTGCTCCTCGAGCAGCGCGCTCACCGGAAGGCGCCGCCTGTGTGACAAGGGATGGTCGGGTCGCGCGACGATCACGTACGGGTGCGGCGCGAACGCCTCGTTCACGGTGTCGAGCTCGCGCGGCGGGCGCACCATGACGGCCAGGTCGGTCAGGTTGTCGGCCAGCTGC
>DATJYZ010000129.1:0-22318 GCA_035499355.1 Burkholderiaceae bacterium
CAACGGCACCGGGCGGTGCCCGGGCTGTGCAGTATTTCGGTCGCGACACCCAACGAAACACTGTGACCGCACTGCTCCGCTATGTTGCTCGCAGCCTCTCTTTTCTCGCACGTGGTGGCGAGCGCACGACTGGAGCAAGCAGATGACCCCGAGCAAGACACGCAACCTGTGGATGGGCACTTTGGTGCTGGCCGGCGCCGGCGCCCTGATGAGCGCCTGCGGCCCGCAGGACGGCGGCAGCGCCGCCAACACCCCGGCGGCGACACCGACCCCACAAGTCGCGGCGCCGGCGCCCGCGCCAGTGGTGCAGGCCCCGGTGGCGCAAGCCCCGGTCGAAGCCCCCGCGGAAGCCGTCAAGCCCGCACCCGCCCCGGCCCCCAAGCCGGCGCCGGTGCACGTGGCCAAGCAGGCCCCGGCCAAGCCGCCGGCGCCGAAGGCGATCCCGGTGACGCAGGAAGAGCCGGTGCCCGCGGTCAAGGTGGCCGCGGCACCGCCGTCGAACACCGTGGGCGCGGTGACGCAGATCGATCCGATCACCGACTCGGCGCCCACGGGTGTCGGCGCGGTGGCCGGCGGCGCGCTCGGCGGTGTGCTCGGTCACCAGTTCGGCAAGGGCGACGGCAAGAAGGCCATGACCGTGCTCGGCGCCATCGGCGGCGCGGTGGCCGGCCACCAGGTCGAGAAGTCGTACACCACCAAGGTGATCGGCTACCGCGTGCAGGTGCAGCTCGACAACGGCGAGACACGCACCTTCGAGTGGGCGCAACTCGACGGCCTGAAGGTGGGCGACCGCGTGCGCGTCGACCAGGGCCAGCTGCGTCGCGTGTGAACCCGAACCCGAACCACGACAACCCCTGCGGAGGGAGACCGAACATGACGACTCACCACGGCAGCCCCGCCCTGCGACGACTGGTGGCGCTCGGCGCGCTGTGCGCGCTGGCCGCCTGCCAGAACATGACCGAGCGCGAGCAGGGCACCGCCACCGGCGCCGGTATCGGCGCCATCCTCGGCGCGGCGATCGGCTCCAACAGCGGCAACGCCGGCAAGGGCGCGGCGATCGGCGCCATCGGTGGCGCGGTGGCCGGCAACCTGTGGTCCAAGCACATGGAGGAAAAGCGCCAGGCGATGGAGAAGGCCACCCAAGGCACCGGCATCGCCGTCACGCGCACCGACGACAACCAGCTGAAGGTCAACGTGCCGAGCGACTTTTCGTTCGACGTCGGGCGCAGCGACGTCAAGGCCAACATGCGCCCGGTGCTCGACGAGTTCGCCAAGGGACTCGACCCCAACATGCAGGTGCGCATCGTCGGCCACACCGACTCCACCGGCAGCGACGCGATCAACAACCCGCTCTCGGTACGTCGCGCCGAGTCGGTGCGCGACTATATGTCGACCAAGGGCGTCACCGGGGGCCGCGTGATCACCGAGGGCCAGGGTTCGCACGCGCCGGTGGCGGGCAACGACACCGTGAGCGGACGCGCGCAGAACCGGCGCGTCGAGATCTTCCTGCGCGAGCCCGCCAACAAGGGTGGCGCCTGAACGCGCGCTGGGCTCACACGGGCCCGCGCAAGCTCTGCGCGCGCGGCGCGCGTCCGCCAGGCCGCTGCCGGGGTGATCAAGCAAACCTGAACGCGACGCTGCCCAGCGGGCCGTAGTCGGCGTGCAGCGTGTCGCCGCGCGCCGCGAACACAGGCCGCGTGAACGAGCCGGCCAGCACGATCTGCCCCGCCTCGAGCGACTCGCCGTAGGGCGCGATCTTGTTGGCCAGCCAGGCGATGCCGTTGGCGGGGTGGTTGAGCACGCCGGCCGCCAGGCCCGTCTCCTCGACGACGCCGTTCTTGTGCAGCAACGCGCCGACCCAGCGCAGGTCGACGTCGTGCGGCCGCACCGGGCGACCGCCGGTGACGATGCCGGCGTTGGCCGCGAAGTCGGAGATGGTGTCGAACACCTTGCGCATCTGCCTGGTCTCGCGGTCGAACTGCTCGATGCGCGCATCGATGATCTCGATCGCCGGCGTCACCACCTCGGTGGCGGCAAGCACGTCGAACAGCGTGGCGCCGGGGCCCTTGAGCGGCCTGCCGAGAACGAACGCCAGCTCGACCTCGATGCGCGGCGCGATGAAGCGATCGATCGGGATGTCGGTACCGGCGGCGAACACCATGTCGCTCATCAGCGGCGCGAAGTCGGGCTCGTCGATCTGACTCGACTGCTGCATGGCGCGCGAGGTCAGGCCGATCTTGCGGCCGACCACCGTGTGACCGTCGGCCTGCTCCAGCTTCACCCACGCGCGCTGGATGGCGTAACCGTCGTCGATGGTCATCGACGGGTGCTGCTTCGAGAAGTGCCGCAGCTGCGTGCGCGACTTGCGCGCGTCGTACAGCTGCTTCGCCAGCGCGGCGATCGTGCGGTCGTCGAGCGTGGTGGTCATCTTGGCGCAAAGAGTGGGTGCAGGTTGCCGAACTTGCCGTCGAACGCCTCCTGGCCTTCGTCGACCTGCAGCGTCAGCCCGACCGGGCGCTTCGCCAGCACCGATGCCAGGTGCTCGCGCGCCACCGCCACCAGCGCCTCGCCGGCCTGCTGCTTGACCGCTGCGCTGCGGCCGCGGCCCATGCGCAGGTTGAAGTAGGCGAACGCGCAGTCGTCGCCTTTGCCGGCGGCACGCGCCGCCACGCCGCCGTCGGCCACGGCGTGGTGCGCGGCCGGGTAGGCCAGCACGCGCGTGCCGCCGATCGGGAACACCGGCTTTCCGCTCTCGTCCCTCTGCGCGATCATGGTGTCGGCGAGCTTGTGGCACAGCGCGTCCATGTCGGTCTCGCGATCGAGCTGCGGGGTGTAGAGGATCACGAGGTGCGGCATGGCAGGCAGGGCTCCCGGGTTGGCCGCCGGACGCGGCACACTGGCGATTGTTCACCAACCGGCAGCGAGGATCCGATGGCCGAGGCGAGTGTGTTCGCGCGTGCGGTGGCGCTGGTCGGGGACGCGGCCATCGCGTGGCGACGGCTGACCCAGGGCCGCGTGCGCGAGCAGGCGGTCGGCAGCGCGCCGCGGATACCGGACGCCAGGGCGCAGGGCGCGATCCCGACGCTGAAGATGCCCAGCGCGCGCGGCTGGGCAGCGGGTCAGACCCCCGTGGCAGCGGCGGGACTGGCGGTGAACGCCTTCGCGGCGGGCCTCAGGCATCCGCGCTGGCTGTGCGTGCTGCCGAACGGCGATGTCACGGCGGCCGAGGCGTTGACGGTGCCGGGGCCGCCGCGCTCGGTGTTCAGCCACGCCGTGGTGGCCACGATGCGGCGCGCTGCGGCCATCGGCGAGAGCCCGAACCGCATCACCCTGCTGCGCGATGCCGACGGCGACGGCGTGGCCGAGATGCGCGACGCCTTCCTCGAGCAGCTGAACCAGCCGTTCGGCATGGCACTGCTCGGCGACACGTTCTACGTCGGCAACACCGATGGCGTGCTGGCGTTCCCCTACACCACGGGTGCGACGCGCATCGTCGCCGCGGGACGCCGCATCAGCACCCACAAGCCGAGCGGCCACTGGACGCGCAGCCTGCTGGCCAGCGTCGACGGCCGCCGGCTGTACGTCGGCGTCGGCTCGCTGAGCAACATCGGCGAGACCGGCCTCGCCGTCGAACAGGGTCGCGCCTGCATCTATGAGCTCGACCTGGCCAGTGGAACCAGCCGCGTCTTCGCCAGCGGCCTGCGCAATCCAGTGGGACTGGCCTGGGAGCCGACCACCGGCGCGTTGTGGACCGTGGTCAACGAGCGCGACGGCCTCGGCGACGAAACGCCGCCCGACTACCTGACGTCGGTGCGCGACGGTGGCTTCTACGGCTGGCCCTACTGCTACTGGAACCGCATCGTCGACGAGCGCGTGCCGCAGGATCCGGTGCAAGTGGCCGCCGCCATCACCCCTGACTACGCACTCGGTGGGCACACGGCGTCGCTCGGTCTGTGCTGGCTGCCCGCGGGCACGCTGCCCGGCTTCGACAGCGACGGCATGGCGATCGGCCAGCACGGTTCGTGGAACCGCAGCACGCTGAGCGGCTACCGCGTGGTGTTCGTGCCGTTCCACCACGGCAAGCCCAGCGGGCCGCCGCGCGACATTCTCAGCGGCTTCCTGGCGCCCGACGAGCGCGAGTGCTATGGCCGGCCGGTTGGCGTGGCGGTCGGGCCGGATCGCCGATCGCTGCTGGTCGCCGACGACGTGGGTGACGTCGTGTGGCGGGTGACGGCGGCGCGCTGAGCCACCGGCGCCGCGCGCTGCGGCTCGCGCCCGTGCAGCACCGCGGTGATCGCCCCCGGCAGCGCGCGCACGTCGATCGGCTTGGTCCAGTAGTGGTCGAAGCCGGCGGCCAGCGCGCGCCGGCGGTCCTCGGGCATGGCGTCGGCCGAGCAGACGATCGCCGGCACCGCCGCCAATGCCGGGCGGCGGCGCAACGCGCGCAGCAACTCGGTGCCGGTGATACCGGGCAGGTTCAGGTCGATGACGAGCAGTTCGGGGGTCCAGTGCTCGACGACGCTGATCGCCTGCTCGCCGCTGGGCGCCACGCGCAACTCGATGCCGGGCTCGCGCCGCAATGCCTCCTCGAACAGCAGCACGTTGAGCGGGTTGTCCTCCACGTAGAGCACGCGCTGTCGCAAGCGCGTCGGCGCGGAACGCGGCGCGGGCGCCGGCAACGGTGGCGGCGCCTCCACGGGCGCCGGCGCCGCGCGCGCCAGCCACACCGTCACGCGTGTGCCCACGCCCGGTACGCTGTGCATGGTCATCGTGCCGTCCATGGCCTCGACCAGGCGGCGTGCGATCAGCAAGCCGAGGCCGCTGCCTTCGACTTCGGACCCCTCGCGGCCGAGACGCTCGAACGGCTGGAAGAGGCGGGCCAGCTGAGCCGCGTCCAGCCCGGGGCCGGTGTCGGCGGTCACCACGCCCAGGCGCAGCGGATCGCTGTCGTCGATCAGCCAGCGCACTTCGCCGTCGGCGCGGTTGTACTTGATCGCGTTGCTGCCCAGATTGAGAAGCACCTGCCGCAGCCGCTGGGCGTCGCCACGCACCCAGGCCGCCGTGCCGGGCGCCTCGACGTGCAGCGCCACGCCGTGCTTCTGCGCCTGCGGGCGCAGCAGCGCCGCCACCTCGCGCGCGATCGCACCGGTGTCGACCGCACCGTCGCTCAGCGGCAGCGTGTCTTGCTCGACCTGCTGCAAGTCGAGCACGTCGTTGATCAGCACCAGCAGGTGCCGCGCGGCCGCCAGGATGTGCTCGACCTGCTCGGCCTGGTACTCGCCGCGCAGATGCAGCAGTTCGGCGAAGCCGATCACCGCGTTGAGCGGCGTGCGCATCTCGTGGCTCATGCGGGCGAGGAATTCACTGGTGCGGCGGCTCAGCGCCTCGGCTGTGCGCTTGTCGCGCAGCGCCTGGTCGGCCTCGCGCAGGCGCGTGATGTCAGACTGCGTGCCGACGATGCGCAGCACCCGGCCCCGATCGTCGCGCGCGAGCACACGGCCGCGGTCGTGGATCCACAAGTAGTGACCGCCGCGATGGCGCAGCCGGTATTCGACTTCGTAGGTGGCGCTGCCGCCGCGCACGTGGCGCGCCAGCTCGGCCAGCACGCGCGCGCGGTCGTCGGCGTGCAGCAGGCTGCGCCAGGTGGCCACGCTCATCGGCAGCTCGCCCTCGGCGTAGCCCAACATGGCCTGCAGCGACGGCGACGCGTACACGCCGAGTTCGCGATCCCAATCCCACACCCCGTGCCCGGCGCCTTCGAGCGCGTAGCGCCAGCGCTCGTCGGCGCGCGCCAGCGCCTGCTCGGCGCGTTTGCGGCCGGTGATGTCGATCGACAAGTGCACCGTGCTGCCGTCGGCCAGACGCTGGTCGGCCGACAGCGCCCAGTGCTGCTTCCAGCGCACTTCCAGCGGTGCCGCCTGCTGCGCGGATTGCGCCAGCCGCCAGGTCACGTACTCGTCATCGCGCCCGACGCTGTCCGGATAGTGGCCGCAGCGCACGTGGTGCCGGATCACCGCTTCCCAGGTGTCGCATCCGGGTGGCAGCCCGTCGCCGACGCTGCCGTGCCAGCGGCGGTTGGCCATCAGGATGCGCCCATCGGGCCCGCTGATCATCACGCTGGCCGGCATGCCCTCGAGCGCCTGCTGCAGCAGGTCGTGGGAACGCCGCGCCTGCTCCTTGGCCTGCAACTCGGCGGTGATGTTGCGCGTGGCACCGCGGTAGCCCAGAAAGTTGCCGTCGGCATCGAAGCGCGGATTGCCGCTGACCGACACCGTGATGGTGCCGGTGGGCGTGTCGCGGTCGAGCACCAGCTCCCGGATCGGTCGTCTGGCGGCCCGGTCGGCCACGTAGCGGTCGTACGAGGCGGCGAATTCGTCGGTGCGCACGCGGTTGACGTCCATCGTGCGCGTGCCGAGTTCGGCCGCGGCCGAGCGACCGGTGGCCGACAGGATGCTCTCCGTCATCCACATGACGCGGCCTTCGACGTCGGTCTCCCACAACCAGTCGCTCGCCGCGCGCCCCGCGTCGAGCAGACGCTCGGCCTCGTGGCGTGCCGACGCCGCGTCGGCGCGGGCCGCGCACAGCGCAGCGCCGGCATCGGCCAGCGCCTGCAGGCTGGCCGATTGCACCGGCGGTGCGCCGCCGGCCAATGCCAGGGTGAGGGTGGCACCGCCGCCCGCGCCCACGAGGGCGCTCCAGCGCAGCACCGGGTGATCTTGCGTCGCGCCGCCGTCGGCGGGCCAGCGCTGGCCCTGCCCGTCCTCCCACCAGGCAGCCTCGGCCCCGCCGACGGTGCCGGCCGCGTCGAGCAGGCCGAGCAACGCCCGGCGTTCCGCCGCAGTGGCGGCCTGCCATGGTGTGATCGGCAATCGCGAAGCTTCGGCCATGGCAACGACGGGACTCGACCATTCGCCCGAGCACCATGGTAGTGGCCGGCCTGTGCCGCGCTCGCCGGATTGGCCGCTTTGCGTCGCCCTAGTTCACGGCTTGCGGGCAAACGTCATGCCGAGAAAGTCGCACTTCGCGCGCTATCCTCGGCGGCCGGCCGCGGCGGGATCGGTCTTCTTCGGGAGGTGGAACGTGTCAGTGAATGCACCGGCGTCCAGCCCCGACGCCATGGCGGGCAAGGCTGCGTTGCACCGCAAGTACCGCGAGGAGCGCGACAAGCGGCTGCGCCCCGACGGCAACGATCAGTACCTGTCGCTCAAGGGCCGCTTCGCCCACTATGCGGCCGACCCTCACATGCCGGTCAGGGCGCGCGCGCCGCTCACCGATCACGTGACGTTCGCGTTCGTCGGCGGTGGCTTCGCGGGGTTGGTGACGGGAGCGCGCCTGGTCGAGGCCGGCGTGCGCGACGTGCGCATCGTCGAGAAGGGTGGCGACTTCGGCGGTACCTGGTACTGGAACCGCTACCCTGGTGCTCAGTGTGACACCGCGTCGATGGTGTACATGCCGCTGCTGGAGGAGACGGGGCACATGCCGAGCGAGAAGTACGCGCACGGCCCTGAAATCCTGGCGCACAGCCAGCGCATCGGCCGCCACTACGGCCTCTACGAACGTGCGCTGTTCCACACCGAGGTGCAGGACCTGGCCTGGGACGACGCGCGCGCGCTGTGGGTGGTCCGCACCGACCGCGGCGATGTCTTCACGGCGCAGTTCGTCGGCCTCGGCACCGGGCCCCTGCACGTGGCCAAGCTGGCCGGGATCCCGGGCATCGAGTCGTTCCGTGGACATGCCTTCCACACCAGTCGCTGGGACTACGGCTACACCGGTGGCGATGCGCTCGGCGCGCCGATGACGAGGCTGGCCGACAAGCGCGTGGCGCTGATCGGCACCGGCGCCACCGCAGTGCAGTGCGTGCCGCACCTGGCGAGCGACGCCGGTGCGCTGTGGGTGTTCCAGCGCACGCCCTCGTCAGTGGACGTGCGCGCGAACGCGCCGATCGATCCGGCCTGGTTCGCCGGCATCGCCACACCCGGGTGGCAGCAGCGCTGGCTGGAGAATTTCACCGGCAACCAGGCCGGCGGCACCGCGTCGGAAGACCTGGTGCGCGACGGCTGGACCGACCTGGCTCGCCGCATCCGCGCCAAGGTCATGCAGCTGCCGCGCGAGCAGATGACGCCGGCCAACATGCTGGCGGCGTTCGAGGATTCCGACGACGACAAGATGAGCGAGATCCGCGCCCGCGTCGACGCCCTCGTGAAGGACACCGTCACCGCGCAACACCTGAAGGCCTGGTATCGCCAACTGTGCAAGCGCCCGTGCTTTCACGACGAGTACCTGCAGGCCTACAACAGCCCCAACGTCACGCTGGTCGACACCGATGGCAAGGGCGTCGAGCGCATCACAGAGCACGGCGTCGTGGTGGCGGGTACCGAGTACCCGGTGGATTGCATCGTCTATGCGTCCGGGTTCGAGGTGTTCACCGAGTACACGCGGCGCGCCGGCTTCGACCTCACCGGGCGCGGCGGCGTGAAGCTGTCGGCCTACTGGGCAGAGGGCATGCGCAGCAAGCACGGGATGCACGTGCACGGCTTTCCGAACGCGTTCGTCGTCGGGCCGACGCAGGGCGCCAACCTGATCTCCAACGTGCCTCACAACCTCACCGAAGGCGGCAAGACGATCGCCACGATCGTGCGTCACGCGCTCGACGTGCGGGCCCGCGAGGTGGAGGTCACCAAGGAGGCCGAAGACGCCTGGATCAAGCTGCTGTTGAGCGGCCCGGGCATGCTGATCGGCTCGCTCGACTGCACGCCGGGCTACTACAACAACGAGGGCCGCGACGCCGGCATGCGCGCCAAGCTCAACGTGGGGTATCCGCTGGGGCCGCAGGCGTATTTCAAGTACCTCGACGGCTGGCGCACGTCGGGCCGCTTCGAAGGCCTGACGTTCCGGCCGTGAGCTTCCCCGCGACGCAGCGCTCTAGTCCGCCAGGCTACGCATCGCCGCCTGCAGCGCATCGCGGCGCTGAAGGTTCTCGCTCCACTGTCGGCCGCCGATCAGCCCGCCGTCGACCACCAGCGCATGCCCATTGACGAAGCTCGACTCGTCGCTGGCCAGCCAAGAAGCAGCGTTGGCGATGTCGTCCGGCAGGCCGGCACGATGCAGCGGCTGCATCTGCGACAGCACCTGCTTCATCAGCGGCACCGATCGATCGGCCGCCTCGGTACTGAGCCCATAGCCCTTGCCGAAGATCGGCGTCGCGATGCCGCCCGGGCAGATGCAATTCACGCGCACGCCGCTCTCGCCGAGCTCCATCGCGACGCTGTGCGTCAGGTGGATCACCGCCGCCTTGGCCGCGCTGTAGACGTGCGGGCCGAAGCCGGTACGCAGGCCGGCGACGCTGGCGGTGCTGACGATGCTGCCACCGCCCTGGCGCTTCATCACCGGCGCCACGTGCTTGATGCCGAGAAACACGCTGCGCAGCAGCACGCCCACGGTGGCGTCGAAGGCGTCGACATCGATGCCCTCGATCGGCCCGCCCGGCCCAGGGCTGCCGGCGTTGTTGACCATCACGTCGACTCGGCCGTGGCGCTGCAACGCGTGCGCGACCAGCGCACTCACGTCGGCTTCGCGACTGACGTCGCAGTGACGGTACGACGCTTCACCGCCGAGCGACGCGACGAGCGCCTGGCCGCGGGCGTCCTGCACATCGGCTGCCACCAGCTGTGCACCATCGGCGGCGAAGCGCCGCGCGATCGCCTCACCGATGCCGCTGGCCGCGCCGGTGACGATGGCCACCTTGCCTTGCAGTGGGGTCATGGATCTCCTCACGATGGTCTATAGAACACGGTCCAGCATGGCACAGATCGCCCGCGGGCCACGCCACCGGAGGAGCGAATCAGCGCCACGAACGCAGCCATGAGTACCATCAGTCGACACCGACGGGCGCGGGCGTGTTGTCATGCATACGTTCAAAGTGTCGGACGTGCAGATCGAACGCCACAACCTGCGTGGCCTGCAGCTCTTGCACCAGTTGTCCGAGACTCCGCTGACGAGGCGCCGATCGGCGTGCTCTGGGAGGAGCTCAAAGCCGCGCGAACTCGCGATACCCCTTGGCCGCCGACGCCTGCGCAGCAGGGATCGCAGCACCGCGTTGCGGTGTGACCGGAAAGAGCGCGTTGATCTGGCCCGTGCCCGAGGCGCCGAAGTACGGCGTGATCACTTCCACCTTGCCGTCGTAGTCGGACCAGCCGAGCGCACCGAGCAGCATCGCGGTGTCGTGCATGAAGCCTTCACCGTGGCCCTTGCTGGCGTACTCGGGCAGCATCTCGCAGAACTCCTTCCAGCGGCCTTGCTGCCAGAGCTCGACCACGCGGCGATCGAGCGTTTCGAGGAACGGGCTCCAGATCTTGAAGGCGAAATCGGGCGCGAGTCCGTTCTGCGCGAAGCGATGGCTCAGGCTGCCGCTGGCAAAGAACGCGACGCTGCCGTCGTAGTGATCCTCCACGGCCTTGCGCATCGCCCAGCCCAGTCGCGCGCTGTCGTTGAGGTAGTGCGCCATGCACAGCGCCGACACCGACACCACCTTGAAGTGCTGGTCGGTGTTCATGTAGCGCATCGGCACCAACGTGCCGTATTCGGGGCCGAGCGTGGTGGCGTCGTGCGCCAGCGTCTCCACGCCATGCTCGTTGCACACCTTGGCCAACAGTTTGCCGAGCACCGGGTTGCCCGGGAACTCGTAGGCCATGTTGCTGATGAAGTGCGGCAGCTCGTTGCTGGTGTAGAGCCCCTTGAAGTGCGGCGCGCAGTTGATGTGGTAGTTGGCGTTGACCAGCCAGTGGGTATCGAACACCACGATCGTGTCGACGCCGAGCGCGCGGCAGCGTCGGCCCAGCTCGATGTGGCCGTCGATAGCGTCCTGCCGGCTGCCCTTGCGCTCGCCGGGCAGCTCGCTCAGGTACATCGACGGCACGTGCGTGATCTTCGCCGCGAGCGCCAGCTTGCCCAAGGTCATGCTCCCCAGTGCGGGATGTGATGGCTGCCCATGCTCACCGCCACGTTCTTCGGTTCGAGAAACACCTCGTAGCTCCAGGTGCCACCTTCGCGCCCGGTGCCGCTGGCCTTGGTGCCGCCGAACGGCTGCCGCAGATCGCGCACGTTCTGGCTGTTGACGAAGCACATGCCGGCCTCGATCGCCGCCGCCACGCGGTGCGCGCGGCCGAGGTTCTCGCTCCACACGTAACTGCTCAGGCCGTAGGGGATGTCGTTGGCGATGCGGATCGCATCGGCCTCGTCGCTGAACGGGATCAGGCACGCGACCGGGCCGAAGATCTCGTCCTGCGCGATTCGCATGCGGTTGTCGACATCGGCGAACACGGTGGGCATCACGTAGTTGCCCTTGCGCACGGAAGCCGGCAACGTCGGCGCATCGAGGCCGCCGCACAGCAAGCTGGCGCCTTCGCTGGGGCCCAGCTCGATGTAGCGGCGCACCTTGGCCAGGTGTTGCGGGCTGATCATCGGGCCGATGATGGTCTTCTCGTCGAGCGGGTCACCCACCGCGATGCGCTTGGCGCGCTCGACGAACCTGGCCGCGAAGTCGGCGTAGATCGACTTCTGCACCAGGATGCGGCTGCCCGCGGTGCAACGTTCGCCGTTGTTCGAGAAGATCATGAACACCGCGGCGTCGAGCGCGCGGTCAAGATCGGCGTCGTCGAACACGACGAACGGGCTCTTGCCGCCGAGCTCCATGCTGAACTTCTTCAAGCCAGCGGTCTGCACGATGCGGTTGCCGGTGGCGGTGCTGCCGGTGAACGAGATCGCGCGCACGTCGGGATGCGCGCACAGCGGCTCGCCGGCGCTCTTTCCCGTGCCGTGCACGACGTTGAGCACGCCCTTCGGGACGCCAGCCTCGAGCACCAGCTCGCCCAGGCGTGCCGCGGTCATCGGTGACAGTTCGCTCATCTTCAGCACCGCGGTGTTGCCGAAGGCGAGGCAGGGCGCGGTCTTCCAGGTGGCCGTCATGAACGGCACGTTCCACGGGCTGATCAGCGCACAGACGCCGACCGGGTGGAACAAGGTGTAGTTGAGGTGCGTCGGTGTCGGGTAGGTGTGGCCGTCGACGCGGGTGCACATCTCGGCGAAGTAGTGGAAGTTGTCGGCCGCGCGCGGCACCAGCTGCTTGCCGGTCTGCGCGATCACCTGGCCGGTGTCCTGCGTCTCGGTGCGCGACAATTCGGGTACGTGCTTGGCGATCAGGTCGCCGACCTTGCGCATCAATGCGGCGCGCTCGGTGGCCGGGCGCGCGGCCCATGCGGGGAAAGCAGCCTTGGCGGCGGCGACGGCGGCATTGATTTCGTCGGCGCCGCCGTCGGCCACCTCGGCCAGCACCTCCTGCGTGGCCGGATTGATCGTCTCGAAGGTCTTCTGGCTGTCGACCGGGCGGCCGTCGATGAGGTGTTGGATGCGCATGCAGCAGTTCGCTTTCCTGGCGTCAACGGCCGAACGTGGCGTCGTCGACGATGAAGTTGGTGAGGCGGCCGATGCCCTCGATCTCGGTGACCACCTCGTCACCGGCATTCACGTTGACCACGCCTTCGGGCGTGCCGGTCAGGATCACGTCACCGGGGTTCAGCGTCATGAAGGCGCTCAGGTACGCGATCAACGACGTGATGTCGTGCACCAGGTCGCGCGTATTGCCGCTCTGCGTCTGCTTGCCGTTCACGAACGTGCGCAGGTCGAGCTGCACCGGTGTGGCGATGTCGGCCACGTCGACGAACCACGGGCCGAGCACGGTGCCGCCGTCGCGGTTCTTGACGCGCGCGTTGGGGCGGTACCAGTTCTCCAGGTAGTCGCGGATCGCGTAGTCGTTGGCCACCGTGTAGCCGGCCACGTGATGCATCGCGTCGGCCTTGCGGATCTGCTTGCCCGGCGCGCCGATCACCACCGCCAGCTCGCACTCGTAGTGCATGAACGTGGCATCGCTTGGCCGCCGGGTCTGGCCACGGTGACCGATGACCGAGCCCGGGCCTTTGAGAAAGACCAGCGGCTCCTCCTGCTTGCCGAACGACAGCTCCTTGGCATGGTCCGCGTAGTTCAGCCCCAGCGCGACGATCGTGCCCACCTCGAATGGCGCCAGCCAGACGACGGCGTCCTCGGCAACGATGCGGCCATCGGCCAACCTCAAGCCCCGGGCGTGCGGCGTGGCCTCGTGGATGGCACCGGCATAGGCCACGCGGGCGTGTTTCATGCGCCCGCCTTCTCGTGTCGACCCCGCTTCATGCGTGCGGCTCCGTCGCGTGCGAGTGCGCCGGCTCGCCGGCAGCGACCAGCGCGAACTCCAGCCGCGGAAGGCCATCGATCTCGACCCCGATGCGCTGCCCCGCGCGCGCGGTCGGGGCGCCCGCAGAGGTGCCGAGCAGCACGACGTCGCCCGGTGCCAGCGTCATGAACTCGGTGACGTCGGCCAGCAGCCGTGCCAGCGGCCGGACACGCTCGCCGGTGTTCGTGTCGTGCACGCGCTCGCCATCGACGAACACACGCACGGCCAGCGCATCGGCGTCGCGCAGGCCCTGGCGCGGCACCGCCGGGCCGATCACGCAGCTGCCGTCGAGCGCATTGAAGCGCACCGACGGTCGATAGAAGCTCTGGTGCGGCACGCCCAAGTCGCAAACGGTGGCGTAGCCGGCGACGAACGATGCGGCATCGCGCTCGCCAATGCGGCACGCGGTACGACCGATCACGACGCCGAGGTTGGCGCCGATCTGCAGCGCCGGCACTTCCGATGGCACCTCGCACGCCGAGCCCGGCCCGGCCAGCGTGTTGCGCGGCTTCAGGTACAGCACCGGCGCTTTCGGCGGTGCCTTGTACGGTGCCTGGCTCGCGGCGCTGCCCAGCGCCGCCAACGCCGGCGCGTGATTGAGCAACACGCCGTACACCGTGCCGCTCAGGCGGTACGGTGCGAAGTCAATCAGGGGGCAGGTGGCGGGCATCCGGAACAGCCGATCGACGGCGGCTGTCCGGATGTTAGCGCTGCGGTGCTAAGACGGCAGGAAGTCGACCGGCCAGGACACGACCATGATGTCGACGTCCTTGTTGCCGAAGTCGAACTGCTTGATGCGCGCCAACAGCTTGCGCTCGAGCTCGGAGGCCTTCAGCTCGCTCGACAGCACCTTGACGTCGACCACCTCGCCCGACGGCGCGATCTTCAACTCGACCACCACCTTGCCCTGCAACGACGGATCGTCGCGCAGCGCCCGGTTGTAGATGGCATAGATGGCGCCTTTGTTGCGCTCGAACACCAGCTTGATCTCTTCGATCGAACGGCTCGCCTTGCCGCTGCCGCTCTTGTGCAGCGTGCCGCCGCGGCCGGCGCCGGTGCCGTCGCCCTTGACACCGCCACCGCCCGCGCCGCCGCCACCACCGCCGCCAGCCACGCCTTCGACCAGCGTGGTGGCGCGGCCGGCGAGGCCGCCGCCGCCAGTGTTGCGGCTGTAGGCCGCGGTGTTGATACCGCCGGAGCCGTTGGTGGCGTTGGAAGTGATCAGCGAGCGCACAGGAATGCCGGCCTCGTCGCCGGCACCCACGCCGACGCCGACGCCAGAGCCCACACCCTTGCCTTGCTTGATCTCCTGGTTCAGCTGCACCGCGACCGGCGCGCCGCGAATCTCGGCGATCTGGTCCTTCATCGCCAGCAGGCCGACGCCGGCGGCCTTGCGCCGGATGCCCTCTTCACCCGGCGCCTTGTCGGGCTTGGGTTGGCGCGCCTCGGGCACCGGAGCCTTCACCGTTTCGGGCTTGGTGTCCTCGGGCTTCTTCGGGTTGGCATTGGCCGGCTGCTCCTCGGCCTTCTTCTCCACCTTGACCGGGGCCGGCGGTGGGGGTGGCGCTGGCTGCTCGCGCTCCAGCACGATCTTGGCCAGCTGCGGCGGCAGCTCGGCCACCTGCGTCCGATCGTGTTCCGGCTTCGGCATCAACAGGAACAGCAGGCACAGCAGCGCGCTGACGATCAGCACACGATTGCGGATGCGCCGGTAACGCGCAACGTCGGCCGGCGAATCGGCCCACGGCAGGTACGACTGGCGAAACGAGATCGCGAAGAGCGATCCCGCCGTTGCAGCGCGGGTGGTCATGCGACCCCCTCGGCCCTGCGGGCCGTCCCCCCCAGGGGGAGCGAACACCTTCGGAGCGGCCGTGCGGTGTTCATGTCTCGAACCTCTGCCGCACCGCGAACGACACGTCGGTGAAGTTGGCGCGCGCGCTGGTGACCATCACCTTGCGCAGCAGGCGATACGGGATGTCCTTGTCGCCCATGATCGTGATCGCGGCCTTCAACGACTGGTTCTTCTGGCGGATCACCTGGCGCTTGGACAACAGTTCGAGCTCGGCTTTCAGCGTCGGGATCACGTCGTCGTTGGTCTTCATCACGTCGGTGACGTCGGCCACCTTGCGGCCGTCGACCACGATCTCGCTGCCGCTGATCAGCACGACGATGGTCTCCTTGGGCTGCGTCTCGGCGGTGGACTCCGGCAGCTTGACCGCGCGGTAGCTCGGCAGCGTCTCGACCTCGGTGGCGCTGGACAGCAGGAAGAAGATCAGGATCGTGAAGATGTCGATCAGCGACACCAGGTTCAGGTCGAGCTGCTGCTTGTTGCGCTCCTTGCGTGCGGCGCGCTTCTGAAGCGGGGTCAGGTTCATGCGGCCCCCTTGGCCCTACGGGCCGCCCCAAGGGGGAGCGAGCGCCTTCGGGGCGGCCGTGCGGCGCTCACGATGCCCCCTTCATGCGCACCGGCGCATCACCCACCGACACCTCGGGGAACAGCTCGACGCGCACGAGCTTCGGTCCGCCGTTGGCGCTGCGGCCGGCGCGCACCGCGTCCATCACGTGCACCAGCACCTCGTACGAGGTGTCGGGTTCGGACAGCACGGTGGCGGCGCGCGCTTCGGGGAATTTCTGCTTGATGGTCTGCATCAGCGAGTTCAGCGCCTTGAAGTCGTGGTGGCCGTCCTTCTTCTCGATGCGCTGGATCAGGCCGCCGATGCGGTCGCCCACCTCGAGCGCCTCGGGGCGGACCACGATCTCGAGCTTGAGGTCGTTGCCCTTGAGCTGCTCGAGCTTGTTGTTCGATTGCGCGGGCAGCGTCAGGTCCATCACCGCCAGGCGCGTAAACACGGCCGTCGACAACAGGAATGGCACCAGCACCACGATCAGGTTGATGAACGCGGTGACCTCGAGCGCGGCCACCTCCTTGCGCAGGCGTCTGACTCGCATGGCAGTCTCGCTTTCGGCGGGATCCGAGAAAGGCTCAGCGGGTCGCCGGCGCGGTTTCGGCCTTCAGGCGCTGCACGAGGTTCAGGAAGCTGATCTTGGCGGCCTCGAGGCCGTCGACGATCTCGGCAGTGCGCGCCTGCAGGAAGGCGTGGATCAGCAGGAACGGGATCGCCACCATCAGCGCGAACGCGGTGTTGTTCATCGCGATCGAGATCGACGCCGACAGCATTTCGGCCTTCTCGGCCGGGTTGACCTGCGCCACCGCGGTGAAGCCCTTGATCAGGCCGATGATGGTGCCCAGCAGACCGACCAGCGTGATCACGTTGGCGAAGGTGGCGATGTAGTGCGTGCGCTTCTCCAGGCGCGGCACGATCTCCATCATGCCCTCCTCCATCGCGGCGTCGATGTCCTCGCGCCGCGCCGGGCTCTGCATGCGATGCAGGCCGTTGGAGACGATCTTGCCGATCGCGGCGTCCGACTTGCCCGACACGTGCTGCACTTCCTTGAACTTGCCGTTCTGCAGCATGGGCAGCATCTGCTCCCACAGCTTGCGATTCTCGGCGCGCGCGCGGTTGAGGAAGACGAAGCGCTCGATCGCGATCGTCAGGCCCAGCGCCATGATCAGGATGCTGGGGTAGATGAACAGGCCGCTGTCCTGGAAGAACTTCACCGCGGTGTCGAACGCACTCATCACTCACTCTCCTGTCGTCGAACTGCTGGGCAGTTTGGAAAAACCGAAAAACGAAAGCCTTGGCGCGGTCACTTCGGCGCGGGTGCGGCCACCGGCTGCACCATCGCGTCGTAGCGCACCTGGCGACGGAAGACGTCGCGATCCACCGGCGCCAGCACCTCGTCGAGCACGCCACCGGGCGCGCGGCCGGACAGGTCGCCCTGCAGCGGCTTCTTCCACGGCACGATGTAGAGCACCTTCGGCAGCTCGCGGTTGCCGATGATCTGCGTGCGCTCGATGTCGGCGCGGTCCTGCGCGAATGCAGGCAGTGCAGCCAGCAGCATCGCTGCGGCAAGCAGGCGCGGCATCACGGCCTCTCCTTCACGTTGAGCGCGACGTGGTCGTCCTTGCGGTTCTTCAGATCGGCCACCCACTTGGTGACCGCGGCGTCGCCGCCGGACATCGCCAGGTACTGGTCGTACAGCGCGAGCGCGCGCTTGCGGTCCTGCAGGTAGAGGTCGTTCAGGATGCCGAGGTTGAGCACCGGCGCCGCGTAGCCGGCATCGAGCGCGATCGCTTGCTCGTACTCGTCGCGCGCCTTGGTGAACTGGCCCTGCAGGCGATAGGTGATCGCCAGCTGGTTGTGGAACACCGCCTGGCGCGGGCTTGCCTGCACCGCCTTCTCGAGCGCCGTGGCGGACTCCGGCAGCTTGCCAGCCTGGCGATAGAGCAGGCCGAGGTTGGCGTGCACGCCGCCGAGCTCGGGGTTGGACTGCGCAAGCGCCTTCAACTGGACCACGGCGTCGTCGTTGCGGCCGGCACGCATGGCGCGGCGGGCCGTGTCGAATGCGGTCTGCGCACGCGGGTCGACGGGTACCTCCGGCTCGGCATTCTTCGGCGCAGCCGCCGCCGCGCCGCCACCCTTCTCCGCCGCCGCGGCGCGCTCGGCCGGCGTCGCCCCGGTGGACTGCGCGGGCACGGCAGCGTCGACAGGCCTGGCCTCGGCGCTGCCGGTGACCTGCTTGACCACGGCGACCGGGTCGGGCAGCGACGCGCAGCCCGACAACGCCGCCACCAGCGCCGCCGGCAGCGCCAGCGCGACGAGGTGGGGCTTGAACGTCTCAACGAATCGCATCGATCACGCTTTCACTGCGTTCCAACTTGCCGTAGCGCACCGGCCGCAGCGCGGCCAGCGATTTGAAGCTCTCCTGCACCCACTTGTCGTAGATGCCCGAGGCGGCGCGCTTGGCGTTGACCTCGTGCAATTCGGTGGCCTTCTCTTCGAACGGGAACGCCTGCTCCTCGAGCATCACGTTGTACTGTTCGAGCTCGGCCTTGTTCAACTTCTTGGGCCGCTGCGAGGAGAGCATAGCTTTGCCGAAGTCCTGATACAGCGACGCAGTGTGATAAGTCGCTGCCGTCGTGATGTCGGCCACGCCGTAATTGGCCGCTGCCGCATAGGCCTTTAACGCTTCTTCCATCTTTGTTTTCTTCAGTTTCAGGTTCTTCGCCAGCGGTTCGACCAACGCTACTTTTCGATACGCTTCGGCGATCGGCTCGGCCATCGCCAACGCGGCCGTGCCACCGAGGTAGCGCGTGCGGTCGGTGCGGCGTGCGCCACCGGCCTGATCGAGCTGGTAAATCTCCTTCATCAGCGCGAACTCGCGCGCGCTGTTGCCATCGGCCTTGGCCATTTGCGCGAGGCGATAGCGCACCTCGACGTTGATCTCGAGCGACTCGGGATACAGCTTCAGATAGCGCTCGTAGGCGCGCGCGGCCGCAGTGCGCGAGCCGCTCTTCTCGTACAGCTCGGCGGCCTGCCACAGCGAGGACTGTGCGAGCTTGGGATCCCTGGTCGTCGTGGCCAGACGCTCGAACTCCACCGCCGCCTGAGCCCCCTGGCCCTTCTCCAGGTACGCCAGCGCGAGCTTGGGGCCGACTTCGGCCGCCAGTGGGTGGTTCGGGTTGGCGCGCCGGAAATTCTCGAGCGCGGTGATCGCCGCATCCCAGTCCTTCAGCGCGATCAGCGCCGCGGCGGCGTCGTACTGCGCGTTGACGCGGATGCTCGACGTCGGCGCCACCACGGCCACGCGCTCGAAGTGGGCCACCGCCTCGCGCAGGTTGCCGCCAGCGCGCGCCTGCTCGCCTTGCTTGTAGACCGACGCGGCCAATCGCTCGACGAGCTCGTTGCGCTTGGCGTCCTTGTCCGGCGTCAGCGCCAACACCTCGCGATAGCCCTTCTCGGCGTCGGCGAACGCGCCCTTGTCGAACGCGGTGTGCGAGATCACGGTCCAGGCGACGCGGCGCTGCTCGGGGGTGGCCGGCGGGTCGAGCTTGAGCACCATTTGTGCGACCTCGGCGGCACGGTCGCCGTCGCGCAGCGCGAACAGCTTTTCCGACGCGTTGGTCAGCACGGATCCCGCGCGCGGGTCTGACGGGAACGCCTTGGCAAAGCGCAGGGCGCTGTCAACGCTGGTGCGCTGCAGGCCCGGCAACTCGCCGGCGCCGGCAGCCTTTTCGAGCCCGGCATAGCTCAGCAGCGCCGAGTACCCCGCGTCGGCGCTCTTGGCGTGCGGCGGGTAGCCGTAGGCCGTCTTCTCGTATTCGGTAGCGGCGTCGAGCAGCTGCTTGTCTTCGAACAGCAGCTCGGCAAGCAGGAAGTTGTTCTGCGCGGTGTCGGGGTCGTCGGGGAACGAGCCGATGTAGGCACGGTACCAGTGCACCGCCTCCTGGTAGTCGCCGCTCGCCTTGCTCTTCTGCGCCAGCGCGTGATAGTGGCGCGCCAGTTCGGTGAGGTGGGTCTTCACCAGCGGGCGGGCGCGCTCCCAGCCATCGGGGTTGGCCTTGCGGAATTCGCTGTCGATGCCGTAGCGCGAGACGTAGTCCTTCTTGGCGTCGAGCGCCAGCATCGCGAAGCCGTTGGCCTGGTAGATCTCGATCACGCGCGCCTGCAGCTGCGGCGCCTGCGCGTGCAGCGGCTGCTGCTTGACGAACGCGCTGAAGGTGTCGGCGGCGTCCTTGACGCGGTCTTGCTTGATATACAGCTCGCCGAGCTGCTGGTAGACGCGGAACTCGTAGCCGCGGCGCACGTCGTCGGTGATGTACGGCGGGATCGACGATGGCCCTTGCAGGTTCTGCAAGCTGATGCTCATCACGCGGAAGGTGTCTTCGACCAGCTCTCGGTCGGCGCGCGTCAGCTCCTTCAGATCGGCGAGGTCGGTCTCGTCGCTGCGCAGCGCGCTCTTGCGGTCGAGCACGCCGAAGAAGGACTGCAGCGCATCCTCCAGCTTGGCCTGCTTGAACAGCGACCAGCCGTGCATGTACAGCGACCGCTCGCGGAACGGGTTGCCGGAGTCGCCCTTCATCACCGCAGCGAACGCGGCCTCGGCCTTGACGTAGTCGCGGGTGGCGAACAGCATCTCGCCGCGGCGGAACTGCGCCTCGTCGAAGTACTGCGTCTTCGGGTACTCGGCCACCAGCCGGTCGAGCGTCCTGATGGCGGTCTCGAGATCGCCGTTCTGCTCCCGCGCGCGCGCGAGCTGGTAGAGCACGCGGTCGTTGCCGGGGTCCTTCGGGTTCTCGTTCAGGAACTCCTGGTAGCGCGCAATGGCGACCTTGTAGTCGGGCTCGGGCGTCGCGCCGCTCAGCATGCGGTTGTCAGCGGCGTCCATTTCGAGGTCGCCGAGCCGTCGCATCGCCTCGGCGCGCTGCTGCGCCCTCGGCGCGGTGTCGAGGAACTTGCGATACGCGGCGATGGCATCGCCGACGTCGGCCTTGATGCCCTTGTCTTCGGGCACGTCGGCTTCGCGCCCCGACAGCGTCTTCAGCGTCGGCGACTTTTCTTCTTCCTGCGCGCGCTTGCTGGCGCACCCGGCCAGCGCCAAGGCGGCGGCCAGCGCCAGCAGACGCAGCGCGCGCGGCGTCGACTCAAGGCTTGCTGGCATCGTCGGCGCTCCTCGCCAGGGCGGCGCGGTCGTACAGCTGGGCCACCGCAAATCGCGCCTGCATGGTGTACGCGACCAGGCGCTCCTTCTGGCGCGTCAGCTCGGCCACGGCAAGCTCCTGCACCTGGCCCTGCTGCTCGAGCGTGAGCGCGGCCACGCGCGGGATCATGCCGCGCACGTTGGCTTCGAGTTCGGCGATGCGCTGCGCGAATTGCTCCTGCCGGGCCGGCTCGTCGCGCTGTGCCTGCGCCAGTTCTTCGTCGCGCGCCTTGGCCAGTTCGAGCTCGCTGTTGATGGTGCGCAGCGCCTTGCGCGCATTCCACAGCCGGTCGGGGTGCTCCTGAGCGAGCTGCCAGGTCAGCGCGCCGGCCACGCGGCGCACGCGATCGGCCGCGGCGGCGACCACGGGGTCGTTGCCGGCGCGCTCGATGATTGCGCGCATGTCGGCCACGCGGTCGAGCTGCGCGCGTCGCGCCGCGTCGACCAGCGCGGTGTGGTCGTTGTCGGCCTCGGCCTTGTCGACTTCGGCGGTCAGCTCGTCGCGACGCTTGGTCATCGCGTCGATGCCGAGGTTGCCAGCCTGCTCGCGCACCTTGGGCAGGCGCTCGGCAAACGCCTGCCGGCGGTTGGCGAGCATCTCCTTGTAGACCGACAGCGCCTCGGCCCAGCCCTGCAGGTTGCGATTCAGGAAGCGCAGGTCGCGCCAATTCTTGAAGGCCTCCTGGAACTCGTGACGCGCCAACACCTGCGTCAGGTGGCTCGCGTGCGGCAGCTCGGGCAGCTCGCCGATGTTCCAGAACCATCCCATCTCGTCGCCCGGGTTCTTCTCGAGCAGGCCCTCGAGCAGCTTGCCGGCGCGGATGGCGCCGATCGACTCGTCGAGCGCGACGTTCTCGCGCTCGTATGCGCCGATCGCCTCCTGGTAGCGCTCGAGCGATTGGCCGTAGGCCCCGAGCTCGGAGTACGCGAACGGCACCGCGATGCGGGCCTCGAGCACCGCCGCATCGCTGGCCTCGCGGCCGCTGGTCAGCTCGGTCCACGGCACCAGCGCCTGCTTGGGCTGCTTCAACGCGGCTGCGGCCCAGCCGAAGCCGAGCAAAGCCTTGCTGGCGAGCATGCTCGACAGCCGCACGCGCTCCAGATACGCACGCGCCGCTTCGGGCTTCTCCTCGGTCAGCGCCGCGAAGCCGAGCGCCACGTTGGCCTTGTCGCGCAGTGCCTTGAACTCCTCGGTCAGCGCCGGCGACTTGCCGACTTCATCGAGCAAGGCCATGCCGCGCTCGCCCTCGCCGGCGCGCACCAGCGCGACGCCGAGGTTGTAGCGCGCGTACAGGCCGACGCTGGTGGTCTTGCTGAGCGTCTCGAGCACGTTGACGGCGGCCGCGTAGTCGCCGCGCGCCATCAGCAGCTGGGCCTGCAGCAGCGCGCGCTCCTCCTGCAAGTCGGGCGGCAGATGATTCTCGATGCGGCTCATCGCGTCGGCCGCCTCGTCGA
>DATJYZ010000130.1:0-22502 GCA_035499355.1 Burkholderiaceae bacterium
AATGCAGCGCGTGGCCGGCCTGTTCGTAAATCAGCAACTGGGCGCACGGCAGCGCGCTGCGCAACAGGTCCTGGTCGCCGCGGCGCGCATAGGCGTCGGCACTGCCCCAGACCAGCAGCACCGGCACCTGAAGGGTCGGAATGCCGGCGCAGAAGGTGTCGGCCAGCAAGCCATCGAACGCGGCACGCCAGATGCGCGCCGGCACCTTGCGGCTCTCGCGCACGAAGCCTTCGAGCAGCGCCGCGCCGATCGGACTGGCCAGCGTGCTGAGCTGGAACTCGCGCGCGATGGCATCGGGGATCGGGTCGCGCAGCGCCTCGAGGTCACCGTCGCGGAAAGCGCGCAGCTCGGGTTTGTCGCCGTAGCGTGCGAACGCGCCCACGCCCACCACCGCGCGCACCAGGTCGGGCCGATCGGCCGCGAGCTGCAGCGCCACCGACGAGCCCATCGAGTGTCCGAGCACCACCATTGGCGCCAGGTCGAGCGCCTCGGCCAGCAACGCGATGTCGCCGGCGAAGTCGCGGGTGCCGTAGTCCGTCGGGCGCTGGTCCGACGCGCCGTGTCCTCGTTGCGACACCGCGATCGCATGCCAGTCGGCCGGCAGGTGGTTCCAGACCGGCTCGAACGAGCGCCGCGAGTCGGTGACACCGTGCAGCATCACGACCGGAATGCCCTCGCGCGGGCCCTTCTCGGCGACCTCGAGGCGCACGCCGTTGGCGAGGGCGATGGTCTTGACGACCGTGAACTCAGGTCGAAGCATGGAAGGAGCAGTCCTCGAGCGGATGTCGCCGTCGTGGCGAACGTTGATGAAGACCCGCCGGCGGACGGATCACCCTGGGCGCTGCGGGTGAGCCGTTCGAGTGTGCGTGCGAGGTCTGGGTTCGCTGCGCCACCCGGCGGCTGCGACGCGCCGAAGCGCGCGTGTGCAGCGGGTGCGCAGTCTGGAGGCGCGCGCGCGGCGATCGATGACGCCGCGCAACGCCGCCGTTTCAATTGACATCGTCGTCGGCGCCGCGCGCCGACGACGGCTCAGCGCCGCACGTCGACCACGGTGCGGCCGCGCACCTGGCCTTCGATCAAGCGCGGCGCGTAGGCGATCGCCTCGCTTAATCCGATCTCCACCGTCATCGCGTCGAGTTTCTTGGCATCGAGGTGCTGCGCCATCAGCGCCCACGCCCTGGCGCGCTCGGCGTTGGGCACCAGCACGCTGTTGATGCCGTACAGCGTGACGCCGCGCAGGATGAACGGCATCACCGTGGTCGGGAAGTCGCCGCCCTGCGCCAGCCCGCAGGCCGCCACCGCGCCGTAGAAGCGCGTTTGCGCGCAGGCGTTGGCCAGGGTGTGGCTGCCCACGGTGTCGACCACGCCGGCCCACAGCTCCTTCTGCAGTGGCTTGCCCGCCGCAGCGAGCTCGGCGCGCGCGACGATGCGCGAAGCGCCGAGGCCCTGGAGGTAGTCGGCCTCGTGCGGGCGGCCGGTGGAGGCGACCACCGTGTAGCCCAGGCTGCCGAGCAGTGCCACCGCGATCGAGCCGACGCCACCGGCGGCGCCGGTGACCAGCACCTCGCCGTCGCCCGGCTTGCAGCCGTGGCGCTGCAGGGCCATCACGCACAGCGCGGCGGTGAAGCCGGCGGTGGCGATCGACATCGCGCGCCGACTGTCGAACGGCGCCGGGATCTTCAGCAGCCAGCCGGCGTCGAGGCGCGCTTGCTGCGCCAGGCCGCCCCAATGGTTCTCGCCCAGGCCCCAGCCGGTGACCACCACCTTGTCGCCGGCCTTCCAGTCGGGGCTGCGGCTGGCGGTGACGGTGCCGGCGAGGTCGATGCCCGGCACCAGCGGCCAGTTGCGCACCACCGCGCCACGGCCGGTGATGGCCAGCGCATCCTTGTAGTTCAGCGTCGAGTAGTCGACCGCCACCGTGACGTCGCGGTCGGGCAGCCGCGACTCGTCGAGCTCGAGCAGCTCGGCGCGGGTCTTCCTGTCTTCGGTCTGCGACAGCAGGATCGCCTTGAACGTCATGATGAACTCCCGGAAGCGTGGCGCTCGGCCCAGCGCCGGATGATCGCATGCAACGCATCGAGCCCGTCGGTCAGCGCCGCCGGGCCGGGCTGCAGGATCAACGGCGACTTCACCTCGTGCAGCTCGCCGTCGCGCACCGCAGGCACGTCGGCGAAGCCTGCTCGCGCCGCCACGCGCTCGGGCCTGAACTTCTTGCCGCACCACGAGCCGATCACGATGTCGGGTGCCGCGCGCACGATCTCGCCGAGGTCGGCGACGATGCGATCCTTGGCCAGGCTCGCCGCGGCGCGCCGCGGAAAGACGTCGTCGCCGCCGGCGATCGCGACCAGCTCGCTGACCCAGCGGATCGCGCTGATCGCCGGCTCGTCCCATTCCTCGAAATACACGCGGGGCCGTCGCGGCAGTGCCGCAGCGGCACGGCGCACGTCGTCGACGTGTGCTTGCAGCGTGTCCACATACCGGCGTGCGCGTTCGGCGGCGCCGACCATCGCGCCCAGGCGCAGCACGTAGCCGAGGATCTGCTCGACCGAGCGGTGGTTGGCGATCCACACCTCGACGCCGGCCTTGACGAGCGCGCTCGCGATGTCGGCCTGGATGTCGGAGAAGCCGATCGCCAGGTCGGGCTGCAGCTGAAGAATGCGGTCGAGCTTGGCGCTGGTGAACGCGCTGACCTTGGGCTTTTCCTGACGCGCCTGCGGCGGCCGCACCGTGAACCCCGAGATGCCGACGATGCGCCGCTGTTCGCCGAGCGCGTACAGCACCTCGGTGGGCTCCTCGGTCAGGCAGACGATGCGCTCGGGCAACGTGGGCATGCGACGAGCTTACCGTGGGCGTGCGCCTGAGCTGGGAGCGCGCCTACACTGGCGCCCATGCAGCCGGCCGCGATCGATCAGCGCTCGCCCGTGGCTTCGGCCAGCCAGCGGGTGCACCACCTGCGGCAGATCCTGCTGTGGCCGCTGCGACTGGTGGCGCTGCGCCGGGGCGACGAGGTGCGGCGCCGGCCGTGGGAGCTGTTGGGCGCCGGCGCGCCGGGCAACCCGTGGCGCCGCGCGATGGACGAGTACACCGGCTCGCCCGATCGCTTTCACGAGCGGCATTACCACGAGTTCGTCACCTTCCTGCCGTACGTGCAGCAGTTCCTCTACGGCGAGGGGCGCGGCCGGCATGGCGACCCGTCGCCGTCGTCGATGCACGTGTTCCGCCGCGACGACGTGCGCGCGGCCCGGGTGCAGCCGCGCGTGGGCTCGGCCACGTTCACGCTCGAGGTGGTGCACGTCGACCTCTACTTCTTCGAGGACGTCGATGTCGTGCTGCTCAACGTCGAGGTCGCCGCCGACGACCTGAGCCTGCCCGAGACGCAGGAGATCCTGTATCGCTTCGGGCGCGGCTACCCGTCGGGCTGGGACGCCGGCGGCCAGCCGCTGCACACGATGGCCGGCGTCGACTGGCTCGACGCCGTCGGCCGCGTGCTGGCCAGCTCCGACGCGCAGGCGCGCGACAGCTTCCTCGCCTTCGTCGGCGAGCACCGCGCGCCGCGCATCGCCGCGCACTGGGAGTACCTGCTGCGGCCGCTGGTGCCCGACCACTCCGAGCTCGAGGGGGCGCTGCGCTATCGCCAGATCGAGTACTACCGCATGCCGTTGATGGCCTACCTGGCGGTCGACGAGCCGCGCGCGCTGTCGCGCAGCGATTTCATCCGCCTCGGGCTGGTCACCGGGGCGGGCGAGAGCGAGCTGCCCTACGGCGAGCAGCACCTGGCCGACTTCGAACAGCGCCACTGCTACGACCGCTTCTGGTCCGATGCCGGCCCCGCGCCGCGCACGCGCTACCTATGCAGCGGCCACGCGCTGGTGGTGGTGGGCGACGCCCGCGCCGAGTTCTATCGCTGCCGCGACCGCGGCGTGCTGGCGCAGTTCCGCCACCAGCACTTCATGCTGTTCCTGATCGCGCACGTGCAGAAGGCGGCGCTGCTGATGTTCTCCGACCGCCTGGTCGATGCGCTGAAGCGGCTCGACATCGGCGACCCGGAAAGCGTCAAGCGATTCAAGCGCGCCATCCGCAACGGCTACGCCACCTTCCTGCGCTTCACGCACCGCTACTGGTTCCACGAGGTGTCGGAGCAGGCGCAGGCGCGCGCGCTGTTCCACATGTGCACCTCGCAGCTCGACGTCGATGCGCTGTACGCCGAGGTCAAGGAGCGCATGCACGACATGAACACCTACCTCGATGCCGACAGCCTGCGCCGCCAGGCCAACACCGTGGTGCGGCTGACCGTGGTGACGATCTTCGGCCTGGTCGGCACCGTGACCACCGGCTTCCTCGGCATGAACCTGCTGGCGATGGCCGAGCAGCCGATGGTCGAGCGCGTGCTGGTGTTCGGCGCGGTGTTCGTGGCCACCGTGTGGCTGACGATGTACACGATCGCCAAGTCCAAGCGGCTGTCGGACTTCCTCGACGTGCTGTCGGAAGAGGCGCTGCCGTGGCGCACGCGCCTGGCCGCGCTGTGGCGCGTGTGGCTGCCACCGCGCGCGAAGTGACGCTGCTCGCTCAGCGCTTGCGCTGGTCCGACGGCAGCTTGATGCCGCGGGTGTCGAGCACCTTGGCCACGCTGCCGCGACTGATGGCGCCAAGCAGGATCTCGTTGCAGCCCGCCAACCCGGCACGCACGCGGTTGGTCGGGCTCAACTGATCGGCCACCAGCACGAGCACCGGTTTCAGCACGCCCGGCAGTCGGCTGCGTTCGCGCACCTCGTTGCACAAGTCGATCGCGTCGCCGCCATCGGCGGGACGCAGGGCCAGGTCGACGAACACCGCGACGAACGGCCAGGGCGCGGGCAGATCGGGCAGATCCGTCCGGAGTCGGACGTCGAAACCGAAGGCCTTCAGCTGCTCGCTCAACGGGTCTGCGTCGGCGCTCGTCGCGCGCAACAGCAAGATCGTGGGCGCGTCGGCGACGACTGCCGGCGCCACCGCCGGCGACGCGGCGCTCGTTACCGCCGGCGGCACGGCGCTTGCCACCGCCGGCGGCACGGCACTTGCCACCGGCTTGGCACTCACGGCCGGCGCCGGCGACACCGCCGGTTTCATCGCCAGCGCTGGGGCCGCGGCGGTCGCAGGCGCGGCTGGCGTTGGTGTCGCAGCGGGTGTGGGAACCACAACGGGTGCGGGTGGGGCAACCGGCGCGGATGTTGCAACGGACTTGGAGTCCGCAACCGGCGTGGGCGCTGCCGGGAGCGTGGGACTCGCAGCAGTTGGCGGGCTTTCCTCCGGGGCGTCGTCGCGCACGCGATCCTTGCGCACCTGCGCACGCCGTGCGGCGCGCTGCGCTGCGCGCTCGGCCTCGGGGTCTCCGAGCCACGGCGCGGGGCGCGCCTCGGGATCGGAGACGACGAGCTCTTCGCCGGCCGGCATGTCGGTCGTCATCGGCTGCGGCGCGATCTCGATGTCACGCAGAGTGATCGAGAACGGCGCTGCCTCCGGCTCGGCCGGCGGGCGGCGCTTGCCTTGCGGTTCGGTCAGTTTGCCCGGCCGGGAGGCGCGATCGCGTGAGCGGGTCAACGGCGTCAGGCGGCTTGGGGTTGCAGATAGGTCTCGGCGATGCGCACCCAGTAGCTCGCGCCGGTGGGCAGCACGCGGTCGTTGAAGTCGTAGCCGGGGTTGTGCACCATGCAGCCGCCCTGGTCGCCGACGCCATTGCCGATGAAGACGTAGCAGCCCGGTACCTGCTCCAGGAAGAACGCGAAGTCCTCGCTGCCGGTGACCGGCTGCGCGTCGGCCACCAAGCCGTCGTTGCCGAGCCAGTCGTGCACGACGCGTCGGCAGAACGCGCTCTGCTCCGGGTGGTTGTAGAGCATCGGGTAGCGGCGCTGGTACTGCACCTGGGCCGTCGCGCCGTAGACCGCCGCCTGCGCGTGCGCGATTTCGCCGATGCGCTGCTCGAGCAGATCGCGCACCTTGGGCTTGTAGGCGCGCACGGTCAACTTGAGCGTCGCCTCGCCAGGAATAACGTTGGGCGCGTCGCCGGCGTGGAAGGCGCCGACGGTGACCACCCCCATGTCGAGCGGCGGCACGTTGCGCGACACGATCGTCTGCAGCGACATCACGATGCTCGAGGCTGCGACCACCGGGTCGACGGCATCCTGCGGGATCGCGCCATGGCCGCCCTTGCCGCGCACGGTGATGACGCACGTGTCGGAGCTGGCCAGCGCGTGGCCCGGCACGATCGAGAACCTGCCCGCGGGCTGCCCTGGCATGTTGTGCATGCCGAACATCGCCTCGCACGGAAACAGCTTCAGGAAGCCGTCGTCGAGCATGCGCTTGGCACCCGCCAGGCCCTCTTCGGCGGGCTGGAACACCAGGTGCAGGTGGCCGTCGAAGCGCCGCGTCGCTGCCAGGTGGCGCGCCGCCGCTAGCAGCATCGCGGTGTGGCCGTCGTGGCCGCAGGCGTGCATCTTGCCGAACACCTTGCTCGCCCACGCCTTGCCGCTGGTCTCGGCGATCGGCAGCGCGTCCATGTCGGCGCGCAGGCCGACGTGGCGTTCGGAGGTGCCCACGCGCAGCGTACCGACGACGCCGGTGCCGCCGAGGCCGCGATGGACCTCGTAGCCCCAGCGCTGCAGGCGCTCGGCCACCAGGTCGGCGGTGGCGTGCTCCTCGTAGGCGAGCTCGGGGTTCGAGTGGATCTGGCGCCGGATGGCGACCATCTCGTCCTCGTGTTGTCGGATTTCGTCGAGCGCGGGCAGTGGCAGCGGGGCGTTCATCGGCGTTGTGCTGGCATTGTGGTTGGGGTGATCAGCGGCTGGCGTTGTCGATCGCCGCGATCGTCGCGGCGTCGAGCTGCAGGCGGGCGGCGCCGGCGAGCTCCTGCCATTGTGCAAGCGAGGTGGCGCTGGCGATCGGCGCCGTGAGTCCGGGCCGTGCCATCTGCCAGGCCAACGCCACCTGCGCCGGCGTCGCCTTCAACTGCGCGGCGGCGCCGTCGAGCGCATCGAGCACGCGGCGGCCGCGCTCGTTGAGGTACTTCTTGACGATGTTGCCGCCGCGCGGGCTCTTGGCGGCGTCGGCCTCGTTGCGGTACTTGCCGGTGAGGAACCCGCTGGCCAGCCCGAAGTAGTTGATGACGCCGAGGCCCTCGCCCTTGCACACGGCTTCGAGTTCGTCCTCGTAGGCCGGCCGCTCCATCAAGTTGTACAGCGGCTGCAGCGACTCGTAGCGCGGCAGCTTCAGGCGCGCGCTGGTCTGCAGCGCCTCGGACAAGCGCGCCGCCGAGTAGTTGCTGGCGCCGATGGCGCGCACCTTGCCGGCGCGCACGAGGTCGGCGAACGCACCGAGCGTGTCTTCCAGCGGCGTCTTCGGGTCGTCCTGGTGCGCCTGGTAGAGGTCGACGTGGTCGACCTGCAGGCGACGCAGCGAATCGTCGACCGCCTGCCGGATGTACTTGGGCGCCAGGCCGACCTTGCCGTCGCCCAGGTCCATGCCGACCTTGGTGGCCAGCACGATGCGATTGCGCTTGCCGCTCTTCTTGAGCCAGCGGCCGATCACCGTCTCGCTCTCGCCCCCGCTGTGGCCCTTGACCCAGCGTGAATAGACGTCGGCGGTGTCGACCAGGTTGAAGCCATCGTCGACGAACGCGTCGAGCAGGCGGAACGACGTTGCCTCGTCGGCGGTCCAGCCGAACACGTTGCCGCCGAAAGCCAGCGGCGCGACCGTGAGACCGCTGCCGCCCAGGGCGCGAAGCTGCATGAAAGAGCCCCCCGCGGCCACGCTGGCCGCAGGGAGCATGGTAGCCGCGACCGCGGGCGGCCGGGGCTAGAGCGAACGCAGGAAGTTCAGCAGGTCCTGCTGCTGCGAATCGGGCAGCCGCACGAAGCGCTGCACCACGCCGCTGGCCTCCGAGCCGTCGCTGAAGTGCTCGTAGATCGCCTGCCGCACGTCCGATGTGCGGCCGTCGTGCAGGAAGAACAGGCGCTGGCCCAGGCCCCACAGCGGCGCGGTGCGGAACTCGCGGCCGCTGGCCTGGCCCTGGCGCACTCCGTCGGCCAGACCGGCCCCCATGTCGTGCAGCAAAAGGTCGGAAAACAGGTTGGCGGTCTGGTTGCGCAGCGCCAGCACGCTGGCGTTGTAGGTCTTCATGCTCGGCGTGTGGCACAGCGCGCAGCCGCTGTCGCTGAAGGCCTGGCGACCACGCGCGATGGAGGCCGCACCGCCCGGGACGGTGGTCGACGGCGTCGGCGGCGCCAGGAAGCGCATGAACAGCGTGAAGCGCTCGATCGAGCTCAGCACGGCGGCGGGCGTGGCACCGTCGAGCGTGGAGTCGCTGTTGGGCATCGTCGCGACCTGGCAGGCTTCGGTCTCGTCGCGCTCGGTCGGGAAGGCGCCGTTGCTGATGCCCATCTCGACGTTGTAGGCCTCGCCGGAGAAGATCAGCAGCGACTTGTTCTGCGCCTTGTGGCCGAAGCGCGCGATCGTGCCGTCGTTGCCGTTCATGTTGGCCTGGCCCGAGATCGAGTTGAACGCCAGCACGAGATTGGGCCGCCCGCGGATGCCGAGGTTCTGCTTGGCCTGCGCCTGCGCGGCCTGGTTGCGCACGATCTCCTCGTCGGCGATGGCTTCGATCAGGCCGGCGCCGAACACCGGCGTCGGAATGCGGAAGATCACGTTGCGGCGTGCCAGTTCGCCCGCGAAGTCGGGCTGCGTGATGTTGCAACCCGGCACGTCCTTCTGGCCCTTGATCGTGAACAGCGCGTGCACGCCGCCGTCGGGGGTGCCGTCGGGGTTGCGCACGAAGCGCACCTCGCGCACCGGTCCATTGCTGCGAATGAACGATGGCACGAAGTTGGTCATACCGTTGGTAGTGGCGAACGCCACCTGCGGGTTGACCATCGGGCTGCTGCCGCCGACGGCCGGCTGGGCATGGCAGCCGCCGCAGCTGTCGAGGTTCATCGTCGGTCCCAGGCCGTCGGTGACGCCCTCGGCCTCATTGAAGTCCTCCTTGCCGGCCACGAAGGCGGCCATCTGCGCCGGCGTCAAGCCGGGCAGTGGTGCGCCGGCGGCCAGGGTGCCGGTGCGCGGTCCGGGGTCGCGGGCCGACGACGGTGGCGGTGTCAGCGCACTGCCGTTGAAGGCCTCGGCGGTCTCGCGGACATCGACCTGCGTGGCGCCGGCACTCGGAATGTTGTTGTTGGCGGCCACCGGTGCATCGCCGCTGCCTGCGCTTTCGCCGCCGCCGTTGCAGGCGATCAGGCCCGCGCCGGCGAGCAGCACAATGAGTGGAAGTCTCATGTCGTCCTCCTCGCGATCGGTGAATCGAGTCGCCAACCTACGCCTCGGTGTACCGGCGCATGGCACCAATTGGCTCAGTTCGTAAACTTGGCGTGTAACGTCGCGGTTTCGCACCGCTGGGCTTACAACGCGTCAACAAACTGACCCCCTGGATTTGCAAGGGTCTACGTCGAGAGGTCTTGACAAGCCATGAACCCGAATCCCCCTTTCCGTGCCGATCAGGTCGGCAGCCTGCTACGCCCTGCGGCGCTGGCAAACCTGCGTGCGCAGTGCAAGCGCGGCGAGATCGACGCCCGAGCGCTGCGCGAGGCCGAGGACGCCGCGGTGCGCGACGTGGTGCAGCGGCAACAGCAGATCGGCCTGCGCGCCGTAACCGACGGCGAATTGCGCCGCGATTGGTGGCACCTGGATTTCCTGGCGCAGCTCGACGGCGTGACCCTCAAGCACAACGAAGGCGAGAAGTTCAAGATCGCCGGCCAGAGCGAGCAGCCGCCGATCCCGACCGTCACCGGTCGCATCGCGTGTTCGCGTCCGATCATGGTCGACGACTTCGGGTTTCTGAAGTCGGTGACGACGCATGTGCCGAAGATGACGATTCCGTCGCCGTCGATGCTGCACTTGCGCGGCGGCCGCGCCGCGATCGACAAGACCGTGTACCCGGAGCTCGACGCATTCTGGGACGATGTCGCCGCCGCCTACCGACAGGCGATCGCCCACCTGGCCGCCGCCGGTTGCCGCTATCTGCAGCTCGACGACGTCACGTTCGCCTATCTGTGCGATCCCCGCATCCAGCAGAACTGCCGCGCCAACGGCGACGACCCGCTGACGCTGCCGCGCCGTTATGCGCAGGCGATCAACGAGGCGCTGCGCGACAAGCCGGCCGACATGGCGGTGACGATCCACACCTGTCGCGGCAACTTCAAGAGTGCCTGGGTCGCCGAGGGCGGCTACGACCCGGTGGTCGAGGCCATGTTCTCGACCGACGTCGACGGCTACTTCATGGAGTTCGACAGCGCGCGCGCCGGCGGCTTCGAGCCGTTGCGCATCCTGCCGCGCGGCAAGAAGGTGGTGCTCGGCCTCGTCACCACCAAGGTCGGCGCGCTCGAGAGCAAGGACGACCTGAGGCGCCGCATCGACGAGGCGTCCAAGTTCGTGCCGATCGACAACCTCTGTCTGTCACCGCAATGCGGCTTCTCGAGCACCCACCACGGCAACGCGCTGTCGATCGACGACCAGTGGCGCAAGCTGGAGCGCGTGGTGGAGGTGGCGGCCGAGGTCTGGGGCGACGCCTGATCAGCGGCCGGCGGCGCGCTTGAGCTCGAGCTGTGCGAACGCGTGCTCGCGGTAGGGCAGCGCGCCGATGTCGACGGTGCGCTGGAACATGCGCCGCGCGCCCTCGGCGTCGCCGGTGAGCAGCAGTTGCTGGCCGACGTAGAACCACGCCTCCGACAGGTTGAGCCGCTCCATCTGCTTGTCCTTGCGCGCCGATCGCAGCAGATCGTCCTGCGACACGCGACCTGCGAGGTAGAGCACCACCGCGCCGGGCCACCGCTCGCCGTCGGTCTGGCCGACGAACGGCGCGATCGCGTCGCGGCCCTTGCCACCGTTGCGTTGGGCGGACAGGAACAGCCAGATCAGCGCGAAGTCGCGCTCCTCGCCGCTGGATTCCTGCGCCGCCTCGCGGAACGACGCCTCGGCGTCGGCGTACCGGCCCAGGTAGTACTGCGCGTTGCCGAGCCCTTTGGTGACGAAGCTCTGCGCGCCGGGCTCCTTGGCGCTGCGCATCGCGGCCACCGCCTCGTCGGTGCGGCCGAGCGACAGCAGCGCCAGCCCACGCGCGTAGAGCAGTTCGCTGGCCTGGGTGCTCAGCGGCAGCGCGCGGTCGACGTCGACCAGCGTGGCGTCGAAGCGGTTGAGCATGTTGTTGGCGAGCGCCCGCTTGGCCAGCACGGGTCCGGCCAGCGGCGAGCCGTCGCCGGTGATCTTGAGCACCTCGGTGGCCAGCGCCACCTCGAGCTCCTGGCGCACGACCAGCTCGCGCAGCGCGTCGCTGGTCGAGCCGTACTGCCGCTGCACGCGGCGCTCGATGTCGGCGAACACGCCTTGCAGCCGGTCGGCGTCGAGCAGCGGCAGCCGCAACGTGGTACCGCTCAGGCGGCGTGCGGCCTGGATGCGCTCGCGGTAGCCGGCCAGGTCGGCGGGCAGCACCTCGTCGAGCTTGCGCGTGTAGCCCATCACCAGCGTGAACGCATTGCCGCTGACTTCCATGCGCGAGGTGAGCGCGAAGTGCTTGTCGCTCACCTCCTGCGGCGCCGGCGGCCGCGACTGGAAGCGCCGCGGCGCGATCACGCGCACGCGCTGCGTCAGCCGCCGCGGTTGGTCGTACAGCCATGGCATGTCGCGCCGCGCCTCGCGCGGGCCGACCATGGTGTCGAGGATCTCCAGCGCCGGCACCTCGACGGTCAGCATGCCGCGTTCGTAGCTGCCGATGCCGGGCATCTCGTAGCGCAGCTCGAACTCGAACTGGTTGGCGTCACGGTCATCGCGCACCTGGGGCGCCGCGGACTGCTTGATGCCCGGCATCAGCCGCGCCCACGCGCCGGCCATGTTCTCGGCGATGCGCTCCGTGCCGCCGGCGGCCACTGCGTTGCGCCACGACTCCGCCGCCATGCCGCGCAGGCGGACGATCGAGGTGAATTGCGCGGCACGCGTCAGGTCCGACAGATCCCAGGTCTGCTCGAACTCCGTGCCCTCCGGCGCGCCCGCTGGCACGTCGATGCGCGCCAGCGTCTGCGTCTGTGGCGCCACCACCAGCGCCATGCCGTAGTTGGGCTGCCCGCGGGTGTCGAGCCGGCGGCCTTGCTTCTGCAACGTGGGGTCGAGCCAGTAGACCCTGTCGTCGAGCTGCAGCCGCGTGATCACGTGATCGAACTGGTCGTGGCCGGGCAGGTAGTCGGCGATGCCGCGGTTGCGCTGGATCGAGACCAGCGCCGGCCGGGCGTCGAACCCCAGCCGCTGCAGCACGGCGTCGAGCAGCGCCACCTTGTCCTTGCAGTCGCCGAGGCGCTCCGCATACGTGCGTGCCGCCGGCTTGGGCCGGTGCGAGCTCTCGCCCAGGCTGACGCTGAAGTAGCGCACCTCGTCCTGCACCGCCTCGAGCACCTCGGCGACCAGCTGGTCGCGCGGCAGTCCGCTTTGGCGCCAGGCCTCGACGCGGGCGTCGAGCTCGGGGCCGAGGTCGCTGGCGTCGGCGAACAGGTCCTCCGCCCAGCGCGCGACCTCGCTCCAGTCGCCGTACTCGCTGATGTGCACCGACGGCCACACCTTGTACCAGGGTGGCACCTGCTCCTCCGCGCGCACCATCGGCACGTTGCGCCGCACGATGCGCAGGCTCTCGCGATCGCCGTCGCGCGTGATCTCGGGCGTCACGTCGCTGCGGATGCCCTTGACGCGCAGCGCGCGGCTCACCGGATGGTCGATGCGCACCTGCACCACGTCGGCCACCGAGCTGAAGGTGAGCTGGTAGTTGTCCGCGAAGCGCCCCTTGAAGATCGGGTTGGCGCCGTGCAGGGTGTAGGCGATGTCCACCGCATCGCCGATGCGCACGTCGCTGAGCACGACCAGCAGCGTCTGCGTGCCGGTCAGCGTGCTCTGCTCGAGGCGCTCCTCGCGGCGCAGCAGCTCGATGCGCGCGCTGCCGAGGCGGTCCTGGCGCACGCCGTCACGCCACACCGCGGCCTCGTGCAACGTCAGCGTCTGGTATGCCGGATTGAAACTGAGCTCGCCCTTCGACACTTCGGCCAGCGCCGCGCTCTCGGTGGCCACGAGCCGCGAGCGCACGTACTGCTGCTGCTCGCCTGGCGCGTCGAGGCGCGTCTGGACGTCTGACAGCAGCACGCGATAGCCGGGGCCTTGCGCGGCGCTGCCCGCGGGCACCTGGGTCGGTGCGTCGATGCCGACCACCCACGACGGCGTCGGCGCGATGCGGTGGCCGTTGACGAACGGCACCGCGGCGGCGGAGGCTGCGGCCGGCGGCGCCGTCACCGCGACGGCAGCCTTGGCCCTTGCGGGCTTGTTGGCTTGTGCCGATGCCTGCGCGCAGAGCACCAGCAGCGTGCTGGCCACCAGCACACGGCCGACCAGACCGATGCGGGTGAACGTGGCGGCGATCAGCATGCGGTTGGCTGTGCGGTTGCGCCGCATTATCGGAGCGCACCTGCAGTGACCGGGTCCCCCGACGCCGGGGGGAAACCGGTAACGGTGCTGCCGCTTCGACGCGGCAGCACCGCTTGAGGGCCCGCGACTACGGGATGAAGTTCAACGTTTCTGGCAGTGGCCCCACGATCGGCACCTCGAAGAAGGGGCCCGCGCCGTCGGGGTCGATCGTCAGCGTGCCGCGACTGCTGAAGAACGTGGCGATCTGCGTCTGCGCGGCGATCGCCAGCCCCGCCACCTGCGGCGGCACCGAGGCGATGTTGGTCAGGAAGGTGTGCGGGTTCTTCGGCGCGCCCGGGATGGCGGCCACCACCAGGTCGTTGCGGAAGAAGGTGGCCCGGTCCTCCAGGTCGCCGGCCCGGATCAGTGCACTGGCCGTCGGGTTAGGCACCGTTTGGTCGCCCTTGGCGAACTGCACGATCACCGGCTTCGGGCCGTTGCCGGGCAGCGGCTGCTTGCGGATGTGCTGCGCGTAGCTGACCGGATTGCCAGCCTGCTGCACCCATTGGAAGCGGTCGAGCGCCTTTTGAATGTCCATCGCGCCGGGCACGGTGTTCACCAAGGGCGGCTGGTCGCGCAGCGGAATGTTCTCGATTGCATAAGCGGGCGCCGGCGCGTTGAGCAGACCGCGTGCGGCCAGCGCCAGGATCGTGAGTCCGCGGAATGCCGGGCTCAGGCGCGCGATCTCGGTGATCGAACCGCCGGGCACGTTGACGACGCCGGCCTTGAGGTTGCGCTCGGTCCCCATCACGATGGTGCCGTAGATGCCGCCGAAGCTCTGGCCGGCGTAGTAGATGCGGTTGGCGTCGAAGTCGACGCTGCCGTCGCCGTCGACGTCGATGCCCGCTTCGATCTGGCGCACCAGTTGCATCAGGTCGACCACCGTCTGGCGCAGGCCATCGCGACTGCCGATGATGTCGCGCGGTACGGCCGCGCTGACGCCTTCGGTCGAATCGATCGATCCGTTGCCGTCCTGGTCGATGCCGCGGCCACCGGCGGGAACGACCACCGGCAGCGCGTTGGCGTTGGCGGGCAGCACCGTCAGCGTGCCGGCTGCGCCGCCGCCATGGCCGACGACGTTGATCGAGACTGTTGCGATGCCACTGGCGGCGTAGATCGACGCCTGCGTCCACGGCGCGCCGTACATGCTGTCGGTGAACCCGTGGCCGAAGATCGCGACCGGCCAGCCGCCGGCGGGCTTGGCGCCTGCCGGCAGGAACATCTGCACGATGAGCCCGTTGCTGCCCTGCGGCTTCGGGTTGCCGGTCAGCGAATCGGTGGTCGGGATATATTTCCCCGGCGTCTCGTAGTCAGGTGACGTGAAGCGACCGTACGCGATCTTGCTCACCGACCCGGGCACGATCTGCAGCGCGGGTGTGGGCAGGAAGCTCGACGCCGGTGGCCCGGCCGTGGCGACCTGGCGATCGAACTGGATCGCCTGGATCTGCGACGGCGCAAACACCGCGCGAGCAGGGCCGGCGGCACTGCTGCCGATGTTGAAGTCGAGCGGCGCCGGCCGCGCGCGCTTGATCTGCTGAGCGATCTTCTCCAGATCAGCGGTGATGCTCTGCGTGGTGAACAGACTGGCGGCGACGATGCGGTTGCGGTGCCAGCCGCCGCGCATGCCGTCGCGCAGGTCGCGGTCGTACTCGTGACTGCCGCGCGCGTTGTCGTCGAGGAAGTGCCCGCTCTCGATGCGCTCGCCCTCGGCGTCACGCACGCCGTTGGTGATCACCAGCAGGTAGCGCGAGTGCTGCTGCAGCAGCTCGTCGGGCTGCAGCGCCAGGGTGTTGCTCGCCACGTCCCACACGATCTGGTTGATGCCCACGCGCTGGCCGAACCCGCGCAGGCTCAGCGTATCGCCCAGGTTGACGAGATAGACGCTGTCGCTGCTGACACTGGCCGGATCGATGGCGCCGGTGAACGGTATCGTGATGCGCGGCTGAGTCGAGAAGCCGTCGAGCTCGTTGACGACGGCCAGGTCGGCGCACTCGGTGGCCTTGGCCGGCGTGCTGGTGCAATCGCCGGGCAGCGGCAGGTTCACGCGGCGAAACGTGTTGTTGCTCCACTCGCGCACCGTGAAGCGGTCGCTCGGGAAGGGCGTGGCCGATGGATCGGTGCTGCTGGTTCGCACCGAGACGCCGGCGCTGGCAGCGACGGCCACGCTGGCGAATGCGGCGGTCACGGCGAGCCGGAAGGCGATCGCAATCATGGTTGCTGGTCTCCGAATTTTCTGGACGCTGATCCGACCGACTCTAGGTCGGCGGGCGGCAGGCGCCAAGCCGGTGGTTTCGTCACCCGCGCTTACCCGAAGCGTCATCGGCGTGTCACGTCACATCGGTGACGGCAACGTGTAACGAAGCGGGCGCTGAACGCGCCCTGCGAGACGCCTCAGGCGGAGAACAGCGCCGCGTCCGCTGCCGCCGCTCGGGGGGCGGCAGCCGGAGAAGTCGCGGTCAGCAGCGAGAACAGGTCCTTCGGTTCGTCGAGGTCGGGCACCAGTTCCGCCATCGCCCCGAGGCCGAGTTCGAGCGCACTGTCGCGCAGCCAGCGCAACGCCGAGAAGTCCTCGAGCGCGAAGCCGACCGAGTCGAACACCGTGACCTGGCGCGCGTGCTCGCGGCCCCGCGCCTGACCCGACAGCAGCTGCCACAGCTCGGTCACCGCGAAGTCGGCCGGCAGCTGCTGAATGTCGCCTTCGATGCGTGTCTGCGGTTCGTACTCGACCACCACGCGGGCCATCCGCAGCACCTCGGGATGCAACTCGGTCTTGCCCGGGCAATCGCCGCCGACCGCGTTGACATGCATGCCCGGCTCGATCATGTCCGCCGTGAGGATCGCGGCGCGCGATTTGTCGGCGGTGACGGTGGTCACGATGTCGGCGCCGCCGACGGCCACGGCGCTGCTGGCGCAGGCGACCAGGGACAGGCCGCGCACGGCGCGCAGGTTGCGCTGCAGCTTCGCCGTCGCCGCGGGATCGATGTCGAACAGCCGGATTTCGTCGATGCCCAGCAGATGGTGAAACGCCAGGGCCTGGAACTCCGCCTGTGCGCCGTTGCCGATCAGCGCCATCGAGCGGCTGCCGGGGCGTGCCAGTGCGCGCGCGGCGAGCACCGAGGTTGCCGCGGTGCGCAACGCGGTGGTCAACGTCAGCTCGCTCAACAGCTCGGGCGCACCGGTGGCCACGTCGGCGAGCACGCCGAATGCCATCACCGTGGGCAGGCCGTGCTGGGTGTTTCCGGGGTGACCGTTGACGTATTTGAAGGTGTAGCGCGCCCGGTCGCTGATCGGCATCAGCTCGATCACGCCGTCGCGCGAATGGCTGGCGACGCGGGCGCTCTTGTCGAACTCGCCCCAACGGCGAAAGTCGGCCTCGATCGTCCGCACCAGGCGCTGCAAGGCACCAGCAATGCCCTGCGCGCGCACGATGTGCGCGACGTCACGGGGGGTGAGCAGCAGCGTCATGGCGCAACGAGGCAGGCAGACTTGCCCCCAATTGTTCCGGCCTTGCGCGACAACGAAAAGCAGTGACAGTGCATCAAATAGTCTGGTTTGTTGACAAAGTGGCAGGCCGAATTGACACTTTGCTTCGTGGACGACCTGGACCTTCGCCTGATCGCGCTGCTGCGGGCCAATGCCCGCAGCACCGTGGCGACGCTGGCGCACAAGCTCGGCGTGTCGCGCGGCACGGTGAAGAACCGCGTCACGCGCCTGGAAGACGATGGCGTGATCACCGGTTACACGGTGCGCCTGAAGCCCGACGTGCAACCCAACGAGATCAAGGCGTGGACGAGCATCGCGGTGGAAGGCAACCAGATGCGCAAGGTGATCGCGGCGCTGCTCGGCGAGCCGGGGGTCGCCTCGGTGCACGACACCAACGGTCGCTGGGATCTGCTGGCCGAGATCCGCTCGTCGAACCTCACCGAGCTCGGCCAGGTGCTCGAGCGGCTGCGCCTGATCAAGGGCATCGGCGCCACCGAGACCAGCATCCACCTGATGACCTACAAGGTCAGCTGACGGGGCTGCGGCTCCTCAGGAGTGCGAGGCCTCCGATGCGCCGAGCGCCAGCACGCGGCTGCGGCCGCGCTGTTTGGCTGCCAGCAGTTGCTGGTCGGCCGCCTGAAGCAGCATCTGCAGCGACAGCGGTGCGCGGATCGAATCCGAGATGCCTGCCGAGAAGCTGAGTCCGACCAGCATGTCGCCCTCGATCTCGAAGCGTTGCTGCTGCCACAGCGATAACAGGTGCGACACCTTGCGCTGCGCCGTCGGCGCGTCGGTGCGCGGCAACAACAGGCAGAACTCCTCGCCGCCGTAGCGGCACGCGACGTCGCTCTTGCGGCAGTGCGACGCGAGCAGCCGGCCGAACGCCGCCAGCAGGGTGTCGCCCGCGCCGTGGCCGTAGCGGTCGTTGACCGACTTGAAGTGGTCGAGGTCGATGATCGCCACCGCCAGCGCCTGGTGCTCGCGCTGCGCAAGCGCCAGCGCGGTGGGCAGCGCCTCGTTGAGGTAGCGCCGGTTGAACAGGCCGGTCAATGCGTCGCGCACCGCCTGCTCCTTCAGCGCGACCTGCAACGTCTGCACCTCCGCAATCTTGCGCGACAGCTGGGCATTGGCAGTCTCGAGCTCCGCGTTGGCGCGCTCGCTGCTGCGCCGCTGCGACGCCTGCTCGTCGAGCTTGTGCTGCAGCCGCATCAGCTCGGTCTGCAGCGCCGCAGCCTGGTAGCGGGCGCGTGACGCGAGGTGTGCCCGGGCGACGTGCAGTTGCTGCCAGATGCGCATGTGCGCCAGCGCCTGCGCCGTGTCGCCGAGCTGCTCGTGGATCTCCGAGCGCAGCAGGAAGTACATGCAGCGCACGCGCAGGCTCAGGCCTTCGGCGGCGTCGGCGTCGTCCGCGCCCACCAGGGGCAGCACGCGGTCGAGCGCCTGCAGCGCCTGGGGCCAGCGCTGCTGCTGCCCCTCCAGCAACGCCGAGGCGATCGCCAGCTCGACCTGTTCGTCCGGGATGTCGGCGCGTGGCGCGCTCCAGGCCAGCTCGACCAGCTCGCGTCCCGCCTGCAGTTCGCCTGCGCGCAGCGCGGCGACGGCCAGCGTCTCGAAGCCGGTGGCCATCGTGCCGCGCCCCGTGGGGCCGGTGGGCAGGGCGCGCACCTGCAACACGTCGAGCATCGCCTCCTGCGCGCGACCGAGCTCGGTGAGGCAGACGATGCGATTGACCAGCAGCACCGACAGCAGTCGCGAGTTGTTGAGGTCGCTGCAACGAGAGATGCCCTGGTCGAGGTAGCGCAGGGCCTCGTGGTAGTCGCCGATCTGCTGCAGCTCGTGGGCGAGATTGCAGTACAGCACGGCGTCGAAGCCGCGGCCGTGCGTGGGGCCGGAGTCCCGCAAGGCCTGGTACATGTAGGCGAAGGCCTGCTCCGAGCGGCCCTGCGCCGAGTAGCAGCCGGCGATCGTGTTGAGCAGGACGCCCCGCTGCTCGTGTTGCAGCACCTGAAGACCCGGCTCCCGAAGTGGCAGCACCAGCTCGAGCGACGCCGCGAAGCGCCCCTCGCGCCAAAGGCAGCGCGCCAGCCCGGCGCCGGCGAGGATGAAGCCGGGGCGATCGTCGAACCTTTCGAATCCAGTCTGCGCCGCGGAGAGTTCGACGCTCGCCTCGGCCGGGGTGCCGAAGTACAGCAGGTGATAGCCGATGGCCAACTGGGCCCAGGCCTTGCCGTGCGGATCGTCGTGCGACTGGGCTTCGCGCAGTGCCTCGCGGGCCAGCTCGATCGAGCGCGTGGAGTCCTGGTGCAGCAGCTGCCACGCCTTGCGGGCCAAGCGCAGCCCCTTTGACGTAGCCGACGTGGCCCCCAGGCGCGACATGCGCCGATTATCGAATTCGCGCGCCGCCCGCGCCAAGGGGCGTCTTCCACCCGCCGGAGGATTGACGCCCTGCCGGCGGGGCGCCAGATGACTGCTACATGCTGCGCCGGTACTGGCCCCCGACCGCGAACAGCGCCGACGTGATCTGCCCCAGCGAGCAGCAGCGCACCGCCGCCATCAGCACCTCGAACACGTTGCGGTCGTCGATCACCGCCTGCTGCAGGCGCTTGAGCATCGCGGGCGCATCCACGGCGTGGCGGGCGTGGAAGGCGCCCAGGCGCTTGAGTTGAGACTGTTTCTCGTCTTCGGTCGAGCGCGCGAGCTCGATGTGCTCGGGCACCGGATCGCCGTGCGGGTTGCGGAAGGTGTTGACGCCGACGATCGGGTACTCGCCGGTGTGCTTGAGCATCTCGTAGTGCAGGCTCTCTTCCTGGATCTTGCTGCGCTGGTAGCCGGTTTCCATCGCGCCCAGGACGCCGCCGCGCTCGGTGATGCGCTCGAACTCGGCGAGGACCGCCTCCTCCACCAGTTCGGTCAGCTCGTCGATGACGAACGCGCCCTGGTTCGGGTTCTCGTTCTTCGCCAGCCCCCACTCACGGTTGATGATCAGCTGGATCGCCATCGCGCGGCGCACGCTCTCCTCGGTGGGCGTGGTGATCGCCTCGTCGTAGGCGTTGGTGTGCAGCGAGTTGCAGTTGTCGTAGACCGCGATCAGCGCCTGCAGCGTGGTGCGGATGTCGTTGAACGCGATCTCCTGGGCGTGCAGCGAGCGGCCGCTGGTCTGGATGTGGTACTTCAGCTTCTGGCTGCGCTCGTTGGCACCGTAGCGGTCTCGCATCGCCACCGCCCAAATGCGACGCGCGACGCGACCGAGCACCGTGTACTCGGGGTCCATGCCGTTGCTGAAGAAGAAGCTCAGGTTGGGCGCGAAGTCGTCGATGTGCATGCCGCGCGCCAGGTACGCCTCGACGAAGGTGAAGCCGTTTGACAGCGTGAACGCGAGCTGGCTGATCGGGTTGGCGCCGGCCTCGGCGATGTGATAGCCGCTGATGCTCACCGAGTAGAAGTTGCGCACGTCGTGGTGCACGAAGTACTCGGCGATGTCGCCCATCACCTTGAGGCTGAACTCGGTGGAGAAGATGCAGGTGTTCTGACCCTGGTCTTCCTTCAGGATGTCGGCCTGCACGGTGCCGCGCACGTTCGACAGCGCCCAGTCGCGGATCTTCTCGGCTTCGGTATCGGTGGGCTCGCGGCCGTTGTCGGCCTTGAACTTGTCGAGTTGCTGGTCGACCGCGGTGTTCATGAACATCGCCAGGATCGTCGGCGCGGGGCCGTTGATCGTCATGCTGACCGAGGTGTTCGGCGCGCACAGGTCGAAGCCCGAGTACAGCACCTTCATGTCGTCGAGCGTGGCGATCGAGACCCCGGAGTTGCCGACCTTGCCGTAGATGTCTGGCCGTGGATCCGGGTTGGCGCCGTAGAGCGTGACCGAATCGAACGCGGTCGACAGCCGCTTGGCCGGCAACCCTTCGCTCACCAGCTTGAAGCGGCGGTTGGTGCGGAAGGCGTCGCCCTCGCCGGCGAACATGCGCGTGGGGTCCTCGTTCTCGCGCTTGAACGCGAACACGCCCGCGGTGTACGGGAAACTGCCGGGCACGTTGTCGAGCAGCAGCCACTTCAGCAACTCGCCGTGGTCCTCGTACGAGGGCAGCACGACCTTGCGGATCTTGTTGCCCGACAGCGTGGTGTGCACGAGCCGGGTGCGGATCTCCTTGTCGCGGATCTTCACGACGTACTCGTCGCCGGCGTAGGCCTTGCGCATCTCCGGCCACATCGCCAGCAGCTTTCTCGCATCGGGTGCGAGACGGGCTTCGCGGCCGAGTGCCAGCTCTTCGAGCGCCTCGCGCGCGCGGTGCTTCTCGGCGTTGTCCTGCAGCAGCATGCGCTGGCTCGCGCGCAGTTGCTGCACCTCGCGCGCCAGCGCGGCCTGCTCGCGGGCACGACGCTTGTAGCCGCGCACGGTGTCGGCGATTTCGGCCAGGTAGCGCGTGCGCGCCGCCGGCACGATCGGGTGCTGATGCGTGCTGTGGCGCGTGCTCACCGGTGGCAGCCGGCCTTCTCCCAGCGGCAGGCCCAAGGCGCCCAGGCGTGGCTTGAGCGCCTGGTACAGCGCGGTCACGCCATCGTCGTTGAAGCGGCTGGCCATGGTGCCGAACACCGGCATCTGATCGGGCATCTGCTTGAAGGCCTGGCGATTGCGCTGCACCTGCTTGGCGACGTCGCGCAGCGCGTCGGCCGCGCCCTTGCGGTCGAACTTGTTGATCGCGACGAACTCGGCGAAGTCGAGCATGTCGATCTTCTCGAGCTGGCTGGCCGCGCCGTACTCTGGCGTCATCACGTACATCGGCACGTCGACCAGCGGCACGATCGCGGCGTCGCCCTGGCCGATGCCGGAGGTCTCGACGATCACCAGATCGAAGCCGGCGCACTTGCACGCCGCAATCACGTCGGGCAGAGCGGCGCTGATCTCGCTGCCGGTGTCGCGCGTGGCGAGGCTGCGCATGTAGACCTTGGCACCGTCGTTCCACGGCCCGATCGCGTTCATGCGGATGCGGTCGCCGAGCAGCGCCCCGCCGCTCTTGCGGCGTGACGGGTCGATGCTGATCACCGCGACGCGCAGGCGGTCGTCCTGATCGAGCCGCAGGCGGCGGATCAGCTCGTCGGTCAGTGATGACTTGCCGGCGCCACCGGTGCCAGTGACGCCGACCACCGGCACCTTCACGGCCTTGGCCTGCGTGCGCAGCTCTTTCAAGAGGGCCGCCTCGACGGCGTTGCCCTCCAGCGCGGTGATCAGTTGCGCCAGCGCGCGCCACGCTTGCTCGCTGTGGCCCTGCGCGGCAGTCAGATCGCGCGGTGCCTGCGACGACAGGTCCCTGTCGCAGCGCATCACCATCTCGCCGATCATGCCCTGCAGCCCCATGCGCTGCCCGTCTTCCGGGCTGTAGATGCGCGCCACACCGTAGTCCTGCAGTTCGCGGATCTCGGCCGGCACGATCACACCGCCACCACCACCGAACACCTGGATGTCTGCGCCGCCGCGCTGACGCAGCAGGTCGACCATGTAGCGG
>DATJYZ010000131.1:0-15882 GCA_035499355.1 Burkholderiaceae bacterium
CAGCACGACCTGGCCGCTGGCGCGATCGAACCGTGACGGCATCACCAAGTTCGACAGCGCGCGGATCTCGAAGTGCAGCGCGCCCCCGAAGGCCTGCCGCTGATCGCCCAAGTAGGCCGGCGGCAGCCGCAACGCGACAAAGCGCTCTGCATCGGCACGCACGGCCGTCGGGGAAGAGCTGGCGCCACGCTGCGTCGCCGCGTCGAACTCCGACTGCGCGCGCGCCGCCGCCACCACCGATTGCTGATCGACGGCGATCGCCGCGTAGCGTTCTGGCACCGCACCGGCGAAGTCGATGTCGCGCAGCGAAAACCCGCACGGATAGGCCGTGGCCCCGTCGATCCAGCCGGCGCAGCGCCCGCCCAGTTCGACGGCGATCAGCGCGCCCAGCGCGAGCCGCAACTGGCCCTCGCTGGCCAGCGGGCCGCTGGGACCGCCGACGCGCCAGAGGCCCGGAGATAGATCGATGATGACCGGAGCCCACGACTCGCCCGGTGGCAAGCGGAAGGCGTGCACCAGCACGACATCGACCTCCGCGGGCTCCTGTGCAAGCGTGACTGCGACGCAGGCCATCCACCCGGCGCAAACCGCCGTGCTCATCACCGAGCGACGGGATGTCATGGTCGCCACCCTCCACGGACCCGACACGGTCAGTGTAGGCACGATTCTGCGGTGATGTCATCCCTATGGCGCATGACGCGCTGTGGTCGCCACTGCGGCGGCGACAGCCGTCACGGCTGCGCGTAGCGGCTTCACTCGTCGACGAAGCCGCCCTTGTAGAAGCTCCACGCCGTGCCGTCGTGGAGGTAGAAGCTGCCGTCGGCGCAGAGGTCCTTGCCCGGAAAGAACTCGCGCACCGCGCGCGGCAGCAGGCGCGCCAGCTGCTCGTCGCTGAGCAGCTCGAACTGCTCGGGAGTGATCGCGCGGCCGACGCGCAGTTTGAAGTCGAGGCTCATGGTCGTGCCGGCTTGCTCAACGATTGTGCGGCACGCCGCGCCGCAAGCCGGCGCTGCGGTGTCGCCGATGTGATTGTTGGCACTGCGCCGGCTGGCTAGCATGCCCCGCACACGCTCGCACTTCACCGATCAGCCCTTCACCGATCAGCCAACCCGCCAGGAGGCCGGCATGGACTTCTCACCCTCACCGAAAGTCGTCGAACTGCAGCGCCGCGTGATGGCCTTCGTCGAGGCGAACGTCATCCCGGCGGAGAAGACGTTCAAGGACGAAATGGCTGCGTTCCGCGCCGCGGGCAATCCGTGGCAGCACACGCAGACGATGGAGACGCTGAAGGAGAAGGCCAAGGCCGCCGGGCTGTGGAACATGTTCCTGCCCGAGTCGAAGTACGGCTTCGGCCTCACCAACCTCGAGTACGCACCGGTGTGCGAGATCATGGGCCGCTACCCGCTGACCGCCGAGGCGATGAACTGCTCGGCGCCCGACACCGGCAACATGGAGGTGCTCGAGCGCTATGGCACCGAGGAGCACAAGCAGCGCTGGTTGAAGCCGCTGCTCGACGGCAAGATCCGCTCGGCCTTCGCGATGACCGAGCCCGGGGTGGCCTCGTCCGACGCCACGCAGATCGAGTGCCGCATCGAGCGCGACGGCGACCACTACGTGATCAACGGCCGCAAGTGGTGGACCTCGGGCGCGCCCGACCCGCGCTGCGAGATCCTGATCCTGATGGGCAAGACCGACCCGCAGGCGGCCACCTATCGGCAGCAGTCGATGATCCTGGTGCCGAAGAACACACCGGGGGTCAAGGTCGAGCGCGCTCTGAGCGTGTTCGGCTACGACCATGCGCCGCACGGGCACGCCGAGGTTACCTTCACCGACGTGCGCGTGCCGGCGAGCAACCTGCTGCTCGGCGAAGGCCGCGGCTTCGAGATCGCGCAGGGCCGCCTCGGCCCCGGGCGCATCCACCACTGCATGCGGCTGATCGGCATGGCCGAGCGCGCGCTCGAGCTGATGTGCCGCCGCGCGCTGACGCGCAAGCCGTTCGGCAGGCTGCTGTCGGACCAGGGCGTGACGCGCGAGCGCATCGCCAACGCGCGCATCCTGATCGACCAGGCGCGCTTCCTCACGCTCAACGCCGCCGACCGCATGGACAAGGTGGGCAACAAGGAGGCCAAGCGCGAGATCGCGATGATCAAGGTCGCCGCACCGAACATGGCGTGCCAGGTGGTCGACTGGGCGATGCAGGTGCACGGCGCCGCGGCGGTCAGCGAAGACACGCCGCTGGCCTACATGTACGCCGGCGCGCGCACGATCCGCTTCGCCGACGGCCCCGACGAGGTGCACCGCAACCAGATCGCCAAGTTCGAGCTCGAGCGGTACCTCTCGCTCAAGCAGTGAGCGACGCGGGGCGGCTCCCCGCCGAGGGGCCGGCACCGCCTGGTCAGCGCGCCTTGCCGCGCGCGGCGCTCGTGGCGCTGCGCAGGAACGCCTTGCGCCCGAGGGCGCTCTTCTCCAGCTGACGGGCCAGGTTGCCGCACACGAGGTCGCACAGCGCGTAGACCGAGTCATCGGCAATGCGGTAGTACACCGACGTGCCGCGCCCCTCGCGCTCGACCAGACCCCGCTGCATCAGCAGCGACAGATGGCGCGAGATGTTGGCCGACGAGTAGCCACAGGCCTGCGCCAGCTCGCCGACGTTGCGCTCGCCCGAGCGCAGCAGGTTGAGGATCTGCAGGCGCGTGGGCTCGGACAGCGCCTGGAAATACGACGCGACCTGATCGAGTGCTTCCGGCGGGAGACCTTCCATGGTCGGACATGCGCTGCGTGACGGGCTTCGATCATGCCCGATCTCGGAACTCGTCGCTTGCATGCTCACGTGCCTACTTGACAATTTACGCATTTAGTTAAATACTAACTCAAACAGACCGCGATGAAAACCGTCTGGAGAGTTCAGTGAGCAAGCCGCAGCATCGTCGTTGGATCGCCCTCGCGCTGGCCATCGCCGGCGCGTCGGCGCCGGTGCTGGCCGATGGGCCGTCGCTGGCGACCGTCGTGGTCTCTACCCGTTCCGGCGCGCAGTCCGCGAGCTACGACGGCACGGTGGAAGCGGTGCGGCAGACCTCGGTGGCCTCGCAGGTGGTCGGTGCCGTCGTCGGCCTGCCGGTCAAGGCGGGTGACCGTGTGAAGGCGGGCCAGATGCTGGTCCGGCTGGATGCCCGGGCCGCCGAGCAGCAGGCGGGGGCCGCCGCGGCGCAGGTGCAGGCGGCCAAGGCGACGCAGGCGGCGGCGACCACCGAGTTCGAGCGCCAGCGGCAGCTGTTCCAGAAGAACTACATCAGCCAGGCCGCGCTGGAGCGCGCAGAAGCCCAGTACAAGGCCGCCACCGCATCGGCCGCCGCGCAGCTCGCCGCGGCCGACGCGGCGCACACCGGCGCAGGCTACTTCGTGGTGAAGGCGCCCTACGACGGCGTGGTGTCGGAGGTGATGGTCACGCAGGGCGAGATCGCGATGCCGGGGCGTCCGCTGATGACGATGTTCGACCCCGCCGCGCTGCGCGTGTCGGCTGCGGTGCCCGAGTCCGCGGCACTGCGCCTGCGCCAGGCCGGCAGCGAAAAGCCCGCGATCGAACTGCCCGGCGCCTCGCCGACCCGACTGACGCCGATCCGCTGGGAGGTGCTGCCGGCTGCCGATCCGGCCACCCACACGGTGGTGATTCGCCTCGATCTGCCCAGTGGCGTCGCGGCAAACCCGGGCCAGTTCGCGCGCGCCTGGCTGCCCGGTTCGGGTGACGAGCCCGCACGCATCGCCATCCCTGCGAGGGCCGTGGTGCAGCGCGCCGAGCTCAAGGGCGTGTATGTCGTCGGCAACGACGGCAAGGCGCTGCTGCGTCAGGTGCGGCTCGGTCCGACCCGCGGCGACCAGGTCGAGGTGCTGTCCGGGCTGGTCGCCGGCGAGCAGGTGGCGCTCGACCCGCAGGCCGCTGCCAGGGTGCGGTGATGACGCAACCGCTCGGCATCTCCGGCCGCATCGCGCGCTTCTTCCAGAGCGCGCAGATCACGCCGCTGCTGGCGCTGGTGGCGCTGCTGCTCGGCGCGTTCGCCGTGCTGATCACGCCGCGCGAAGAGGAGCCGCAGATCAACGTCACGATGGCCAACGTGCTGATCCCGTTCCCGGGTGCGGCCGTTCGCGATGTCGAGCAGATGGTCGCGACCCCCGCCGAGCAGGTGCTGTCGCAGATGGCCGGCATCGAGCACGTGACGAGCGTGTCGCGCCCTGGCCTGGCGATCGTCACCGTGCAGTTCAAGGTCGGCGTCGGGCGCACCGAGGCGCTGGTGCGGCTGTACGACACGGTCAACTCCAACGCCGACTGGCTGCCGCGCGGTCTCGGCGTCGGCGAGCCGATCATCAAGCCCAAAGGCATCGACGACGTGCCGGTGGTGACGCTGACGCTGTTCAGCCGCCGCGCGGACACCGGCGCCTTCGACCTGGAGCGCGTCGCACACAGCCTGGAGGCCGACCTCAAGCACGTGCCCGGCACGCGCGAAGTCACCACCATCGGCGGCCCCGGCCGCGCGATCCGCGTCGAGGTCGACCCGCCGCGCATGTCGGCAGCCGGCGTGACGGTGGCGGAGATCCGCCGCGCGCTGCAGACCACCAACACCGGCGCGCCGCTGGGCGCGCTGCTGGCGGGCGATCGCGCGGTCGACCTCGAGGCGGGGCCCTATCTGCGCGATGCGCGCGAGGTGGGCGAACTGGTGGTCGGTGTGCGCGACGGCCGGCCCGTGTTCCTGCAGGACGTGGCCAGCGTGGTGGACGGCCCGCTGCCGCCGCAACGCTACGTCTGGTTCGGCACCGCGGGCAAGGACGGCTTCGAGAGTCCGGCCGTGACGATCGCGGTGACCAAGAAGCCGGGCGAGAACGCGATCGCGGTGGCCGACGCGGTGATGCAGCGCGTGGCCATGGTGCGCAACACGCTGATTCCGCAGGGCGTGCAGGTCGCGGAGACGCGCAACTACGGCGCGACCGCCAACGACAAGGCGACCAAGCTGATCCAGAAGCTGTTGTTCGCCACCGCGTCGGTGGTCGCGCTGGTGTTCCTGGCGCTGGGGCGGCGCGAGGCGGCCATCGTCGGCAGCGCGGTGGTGCTCACCCTCACCGTCACGCTGTTCGCGTCGTGGGCCTGGGGTTTCACGCTCAACCGCGTGTCGCTGTTCGCGTTGATCTTCTCGATCGGCATCCTGGTCGACGACGCCATCGTGGTGGTGGAAAACATCCACCGTCACATGGCGCTGTACCCCGAGAAGACGCTGGCCCAGCTGATTCCCGGCGCGGTCGACGAGGTCGGCGGCCCGACCATCCTCGCCACGCTGACGGTGATCGCCGCGCTGCTGCCGATGGCCTTCGTGAGCGGGTTGATGGGTCCGTACATGAGCCCGATCCCGATCAACGCGAGCATGGGCATGCTGCTGTCGCTGGCGATCGCCTTCATCGTCACGCCGTGGCTGGCTCGGCTGTGGCTCAGGCACGTCGGTCTGGCGTCGTCCCACGCCGCACCGAAGGGCTTGTCCGCCCGTGTGGGGCCGTTCTTCGAGCGCGTGTTCCGTCCGCTGCTCGACGACGCGCGCGGCCGCCGCAACCGCACCTGGCTCGGCGTGGCCGTGGCCGGCCTGATCGCCGTGTCGTTGGCGCTGCCGGCGCTCGGCCTGGTGGTGCTGAAGATGCTGCCGTTCGACAACAAGTCGGAGTTCCAGGTGGTGGTCGACATGCCCGCCGGCACGCCGGTGGAACGCACGGCCGCGGCGTTGCGCGACTTGGCGGCCTTCGTCGCCACGCAGCCCGAGGTGGTCGACTACCAGGCCTACGCCGGCACCGCGGCGCCGATCAACTTCAATGGCCTGGTGCGGCAGTACTACCTGCGCGGCGGCGGCGAGGTGGGCGACCTGCAGGTGAACCTGGTCGACAAGCACCACCGCAGCGAGCAGAGCCACGCGATCGCCACGCGCATGCGGCCCGAGCTGCAGAAGATCGGCCGGCGCCACGGCGCCAACGTGAAGGTGGTCGAGGTGCCACCGGGCCCGCCGGTGCTCTCGCCGATCGTCGCTGAGGTCTACGGCCCCGACGCCACCACGCGGCGCGAGGTGGCGCTGGCGGTGCGCACCGTGTTCGAGACCACGCCGGGTGTGGTCGACGCGGACGACTCGGGCATCGCCGTCGCCCCGAAGAAGCTGCTGCTGGTCGATCGGCGCAAGGCGGCGCAACTGGGCATCGCGCAGGAGGCGATCGTCGGCACCCTGCGCGCCGGTCTCGCGGGCGAGGCTGCGACCTACCTGCACGATGCGAGCAAGTACCCCGCGGCGGCGACCATCCAGCTGCCGGCCGAGCGGCAGGGCGACCTCGACGCGCTGCTGCAGCTCGGCGTGCGGTCTGCGGGCGGGCAAGTCGTGCCGATCCGCGAGCTGGTCCAGGTCAGCGACACGTTGCGCGAGCAGCCGATCTTCCACAAGGACGGGCTGCCCGTTCACTACGTCGTCGGCGACATGGCCGGCTCGCTCGACAGCCCGCTGTACGGCATGTTCAAGATGCGCCCGGCGCTGGCGGCGATCGGCACCCCCGGTGGCGCGACGCTCGGCGAGACGTTCATCAGGCAGCCCGCCGACACCTGGCGCGACTACGCGATCAAGTGGGACGGCGAGTGGCAGATCACCTACGAGACCTTCCGCGACATGGGCGCGGCCTACGCGGTGGGGCTGGTGCTGATCTACCTGCTCGTCGTCGCGCAGTTCGGGTCATACCTGACGCCGTTGATCATCATGGCGCCGATCCCGCTCACCATCGTCGGCGTGATGCCCGGGCACGCGCTGCTGGGCGCGCAGTTCACCGCGACCAGCATGATCGGGATGATCGCGCTGGCCGGGATCATCGTCCGCAATTCCATCCTGCTGGTGGACTTCATCGGCCTGCAGGTCGACGCCGGCATGCCGCTCGAGCAGGCCGTGGTGCGCTCGGCCGCGACGCGGGCGCAACCGATCGTGTTGACCGCGCTGGCCGCGATGCTGGGCGCGTTCTTCATCCTCGACGACCCGATCTTCAACGGCCTGGCCATCTCGCTGATCTTCGGCATCTTCGTCAGCACGCTGCTGACGCTGGTGGTGATCCCGTTGCTGTACTTCGTGGCGTACCGGCGCAAGGCACCGGCCGTCGCCCACCCTTCCCTCACTCAAGGAGCACTGACATGACTTCCTGGCAACTCGTGCGCCTGTTCGCGGGCTCGTTCATCCTCGTCTCGCTGCTGCTCGGCATACCCGGCAGCCCGCTGTTCGTCAGCAGCTGGTGGCTCGCGTTCACCGCCTTCGTCGGCGCGAACCTGCTGCAGAGCGCGCTGACCCGCTGGTGCCCGCTCGAGATCATCCTGCGCAAGTTCGGTGTGAAGCCGGGCTGCTGAGCCGCAGAGACCGGCGATGAACGTCACGCGCAGCGTCGTCGTCGCGCTGGCCCTCGCGGTCGCGGGTTGGCCGCGCGCTCACGCCATGGACCTGATGCAGGCGTGGCAAGGCGCGCTGCAGCACGCCCCCGACGCGGCCGTCGCCGATGCCGCACGCCAGGCCGGCGCGGCACGCGCGCAGCAGGCGAAGGCGCTGTGGCGACCGAGCGTGGCGCTCGAAGGCGGCGTGGCGGTCGCCAACAGCGAGACGTCGATCCGCGGCGCGCAGTTCTCGGCGCCCGGATTCGGGCAGACCGGCGGCGTCGCCTTCGACACCTCGGTGAAGGGCGGTGCTGCCGGCCGCTATGCGCTGGCCGTGCGGCAGCCGGTCTACAGCCGCGAGCGCGACGCGCGCGGACGCGCGCTCGAGATCGCGTCGGACGCCGCCCAGGTCGAATGGTCGCAGGCGCGTCAGGACCTGATGCTGCGCACGACCGAGGCCTACTTCGCGGCGGCGCTGGCCGGACAGCGCCTGCAGCTGCTGGGGCGGCAGCGGGCCGCCGTCGAGCGCGCCGCCCGCGAGGCGCGCGATCGCTTCCGCCTCGGCGACCAGCCGGTCACCGACGTGCACGAGGCCGACGCGCGCGAGGCGGCGCTGCAGGCCGAACAGCTCGACGCGCAGACGCAGCTCGAGCAAGCCCGGGCGACCCTCACCGACCTGACCGGACTGGTCGCCGACTCGCCGTTGCGCCTGCCGGGCGCGCCGCGCATCGACGACCTGGCCACGTTGCCGGCGTGGCTGGCGCGCGCCGACCAGCAGAGCTACGTCCTCAAGCTGTCGGCAGCGCAGCTGCAGGCCGCCCAGGCACAGGCCAGCGCGACCCATGCCGCGCTGTCGCCCACCGTCGACGTGGTGGCGCAGGTCGGCGGCGAGCACCTCTCCGGCGAAGGCGACTTCGGCCAGGCCAGCAACACCAGCCGCAACGGCGCCATCGGCGTGCAGCTGTCGGTGCCGCTGTACACCGGCGGCATGCAGTCGGCCCAGGATGCCGAGCAGGCGGCACTGGTCGAGAAGGCGCGCGCCGAACTCGAGCGCGCGCGCCAGCGCATTGCCCAGCAGACCCGTGCCGCATGGCTCGACCTGGCGGTGGGCCAGAGCCAGTTGAAGGCACTGGACGCCGCGCTGCAAGCCACCCGGCTGCGCCTGGACGCCACCCGCGTCGGCCGCCAGGCAGGCGACCGAACCACGCAGGACCTGCTCAACGCGGAGAACGACGCGTCCGCGGCCGAGCTCACCGTCGTCGCGGCGCGCGTGCGCCTGCTCACGCACCGCCTGCGCCTGGCCTCGCTCGTCGGCGAGCTCGACGAGGCCGCGCTGCAAAGCGTGAACGCCCAACTGCTCGCGCCCGATCGTTGACGTCGACATCACCACACAGGAGACACATGCCATGGCACACATCGTCGTGCTCGGGGCCGGCCTCGGAGGCCTGCCCGCCGCCTATGAGCTGAAAGCCGAACTCGGTGGGCAGCACCAGGTCACCGTGATCAACGCGCTGGACCACTTCCAGTTCGTGCCGTCCAACCCGTGGCTGGCGGTGGGCTGGCGCGATCGCGAGGCCATCACCCTGCCGCTGAAGCCGTCGCTCGAGAAGAAGGGCATCGGGTTCATCGCGCAGCCGGTGGTGCGCATCGACGGCGAAGGCAACGCGGTCGAATTGAAGGACGGCACGCGCGTCGGCTACGACTACCTGGTCATCACCACCGGACCCAGGCTGGCGTTCGAGGAAGTGCCCGGTTCGGGTCCGCAGGGGCATACCCAATCGATCTGCACGACCGACCACGCGGAGCAGGCGCAGAGCGCCTACCGGCGCTTCGTCGACAGTCCGGGCCCGGCCATCATCGGCGCAATGCCGGGCGCCTCGTGCTTCGGCCCGGCGTACGAGTTCACGTTCATCTTCAGCCGCGACCTGCAGAAGCGCAGGATCCGCCACAAGGTGCCCATCACCTTCGTGACCGCCGAGCCGTACATCGGGCACCTCGGTCTGGGCGGTGTCGGCGACTCCAAGGGCATGCTCGAGAGCGAGTTGCGCAACCACGACGTGAAGTGGATCTGCAACGCCCGGGTGACCAAGGTCGAGGCCGGCAAGATGTTCGTCACCGAGCTCGACGAGGCCGGCCAGGTCAAGCGCGACCACGAGCTGCCGTTCGCCTACAGCATGATGCTGCCCGCCTTCAAGGGTGTGGAGGCGGTGGCGCAGGTCGATGGCCTGTGCAACCCGCGCGGCTTCGTGCTGATCGACGAATACCAGCGCAGCAAGAAGTACCGCAACATCTTCTCGGCCGGCGTCTGCGTCGCCATCCCGCCGGTGGAGCCGACGCCGGTCGCGACCGGCGCCCCGAAGACGGGCTACATGATCGAATCGATGGTGTCGGCCATCGTGCACAACATCGCCGCCGAGCTGAAGGGCGAGCCGGCCACCGCCAAGGGCACGTGGAACGCGATCTGCCTGGCGGACATGGGCGACACCGGCGCCGCCTTCGTGGCGCTGCCGCAGATCCCGCCGCGCAACGTCAACTGGTTCAAGAAGGGCAAGTGGGTGCACCTGGCCAAGATCGCCTTCGAAAAGTACTTCCTCTACAAGATGAAGACGGGCAGCTCCGAGCCCATCTACGAGAAGTACGTGCTCAAGGCGATGGGCATCACGCGCCTGACAGAGCGCGGCCGCTAAGGGGCCGGCCGCGATCTGCCGCCTGAGCGGCCGCTTCGCTTCGGAGCCTTTGCGCGCTCCGACGAAGCCCGCGCGGCGTACGACCCCAGCATCGCCTGCGCGGTGGCGCGCACCGCGTCGCGCAACGCCGCGGGCTCGATCACCACGGCTTGCGCCCCCAGGCGCAGCATCTCGCGCGATGCGTGCTCGACCGACTCGATCGGCACCGTCACCTCGCGCCAGCCGTGCGCATCGGCAACGCCTGCCGTGCGCTGCGCCGCCTGCGCGACGATTGGGCTGAAGCCGCGCAGCCGCTCCAGGCCCAGCGCCGACACGCGCAGCGTGGCGACGTCGCGGTACACGCCCTCCTCGAAACGCCGTGTCGACTCGCTCCAGAACGCGGCGAGGTCGAACTTCGGCGGCCGCGCGAACGACTCGTCGAGCAGCTCGGCGCTCTCGATCGCGGCCACGCGGTAGGTGCGCGGCTCGCGCCGGTGGCGCGCCACCAGGTACCAGGCGCCGCCCTTCAACACCAGGCCGAGCGGGTCGACCACGCGCTCGGACACCGCGGTCCAGCTCTCGTAGCGCATGCGCAGCCGGCGCTCGCTCCACACGCCCTCGGCCACCACGCGCAGGTGGTCGGCCGACGCCGGGCCGCGAAACCAGTCCACCGGATCGAGGTGAAAGCGCGCACCGACGCGCTCGGCGTCGCTGCGCCAGTCGGCCGGCAACGCGGCCAGCAACTTCAGGTGCGCCGACGCGGCGGCCTCGCCGAGGCCGAGCGCCTTGGCCGGGCCGGGCAGGCCGGTCATCAGCAGCGCGCGCGCCTCGCCGGTGGTCAGGCCCGTGAGTTGCGTGCGCCAGCCTTCGCGCAGCTGGTAGCCGCCGTTGCGGCCGCGGTCGCCGTACACCGGCACGCCGGCGGCGCTGAGGCTGTCGATGTCGCGGTACACGGTGCGCACCGACACCTCGAGCGAGCGCGCCAGCGCGAATGCGCTCAGGCGGCCGCGGCCTTGCAGCAGCATCAGGATCGAGAGCAGTCGGCTGGCCTGCATGGGTGGGAAGTGCCCCGGGCGGCGACTACGCCGCTGCCCCCCGAGGCGGTTGAGTCCAGTGGCAGAGCCACATGGGCCTCAAGTGTCGCAGCAAATGCTGACATGCGTTGTCAGCTATGGCGGCGAATGATGCGGGCCATCGACTCAAGGAGGCCAGCACGATGGACACCACCGAAGCCCCGGCACGCGCGCAGCCGCCGGCGCTCGAAGACTGCGCCGTGGTCGAGCTGCGCGACTACACCTTGCGTGCGGGCCGGCGCGACGAGTTGATCGCGCTGTTCGAGCGCGAGTTCATCGAGGCGCAGGAGGCGGCCGGCCTGCGCGTGATCGCACAGTTCCGCGACCTCGACCGGCCGGATCACTTCGTGTGGCTGCGCGGCTTCGCCGACATGGCGGCGCGCCGCCGGGCGCTCGAGGGCTTCTACGGCAGCGCCACCTGGGCCGCACACCGCGACGCCGCCAACGCGACGATGGTCGACTCTGACGACGTGCGCCTGCTGCGGCCGGCCAGGCCCGCTTGGACGCTGACCACCCCGGCGGCACCGCGCCCGCGCCGCGACGCCGAGGGCGACGCGACCGGTGGCTCGCTCTACGTGCTGACGCTGTGCGCGCTGCAGGTGGCACCGTACCAGGCCTTCAAGCGCTGGTTCGAGCGCGAAGCGATACCGCTGCTGCGCGACGCCGGCGCGATGCCGATCGCGGTGTTCGAGACCGAGGCCGCGCTCAACGACTACCCGCGCCTGCCGGTGCGCACCGACGAGCAGGCGTTCGCGTGGCTGGCGCGGCTGCCGAGCGCGGCCGCATGGGCACCGGCGCAGGCGCGCCTCGACGCCACCCGTGCCTGGCGCGACGACGTGCTGCCGCGCCTGCAGTCGCCCGCGACGCGCGCGCCGATCACGCTGCGCCTGCAGCCCACCGCGCGCTCGCTGCTGCGCTGAAGGACGAGCCCCGATGACGACGCTGACACCGCTGCACGGCGACGTGCACGACTTCGATTTCCTGGTCGGCCACTGGCGCGTGCACAACCGCCGCCTGGCGACGCGGCTGCGCGGCGCGCACGACTGGCGCGAGTTCCCGGCCACGCACTGGCTGGAACAACGGCTCGGCGGCATGGCCAACGTCGACCAGATGGACTTTCCGACCGAGGGCTTCTCGGGCATGACGGTGCGCGCGTTCGACCTCGCGCAACGGCGCTGGGCGATCCACTGGATCAGCAGTCAGAGCGGCGTGCTGTTCCCGCCGGTGTTCGGCGGCTTCGAGGCCGGCAGCGACACCGGCACCTTCGTCGGACGCGACGTCGACGACGGCCGCGACGTGCACGTGTGCTTCCTCTGGCAGCGGCTCGGCCGCGACGCCGCGCGTTGGGAGCAGGCGTTCTCGCTCGACGGCCGCCACTGGGAAACCAACTGGGTGATGCAGTTCACCCGCGTGGAGTGACACACCATGAACGACCTCAACGACTTCGTCGAACGCTACATCGCGGTCTGGAACGAGGCCGACAGCGCGCGCCGGCGCGAGCGCATCGCGGCGCTGTGGACCCCGCACGGCGCCAGCCTGCAGCGCGTGCTCGAGCCGCGCGGCCACGCGGCGATCGAACAGCGCGTCGCCGCCTCGTGGGACAAGTGGGTGCACGGCCGCGGCTGCGTGTTCCGCTCGGCGCGGCATGCGACGGGGCACCACGACGCGGTGATGTGCAACTGGCAGATGGTGGCGCCCGATGGCACGGTGCTCTCGCTCGGCCTGACGTTCCTGATGCTCGACCCCTATGGCCTGGTGCACACCGAACTGCAGTTCCCCGAGCCGCCGCCCGCACCACGGCCCGAGCACGAGGCACTGATCGGGCACTACGTCGCAGCCTGGAACGAGGCCGACGCGGCCGCGCGCCGCGCTCGCATCCAGACGGTGTGGCGTCCCGAGGGCGCCCACGTCAACGCCGAGCGCACCTGCGCCGGCCACGCGGCGATCGAGGTCGAGGCCGCACGCGTGTGGGCGTCGTGCGGCGCGCACGGGCAGCGCTTTCGCTGCAGCGGCCGCATCGACGGCCACCACGGCGCGGTGCGCATGGACTGGGAGCTGATCGGCGACGACGGTGTGTCGGTGCTCGCCGCCGGCACCAACCTGCTGCTGACCGACGAGCACGGCCGCATCGAGCGCGACCTGCAGTTCGACCAGCCGGCGCTGCGCGCGGGCTGATCGACCGGCCCGCGCAGCGCGCGGGTCGATCGTCGGGCCCGAACCGGGGGCGGGCCGAGGCATGCTCCAATTCGCGCGGCGGCGCTCTCGTTCGATGCGCGCGTGGAGACGACGATGGACAAGCTGTTCTCACTGGAAGGCCGCGTGGCGCTGGTCACCGGCGGCTCGCGCGGCATCGGCCGCATGATCGCGGAGGGCTTCCTGCGCCACGGCGCGAAGACGGTCTACATCTCGGCGCGCAAGGCCGAGGCGTGCGACCGCACCGCGGCCGAACTGTCGGCGATCGGCCCGTGCGTCTCGCTGCCGGCCGACGTGTCCACCGTCGCCGGTGCGGAGGCGCTGGCGGCGACGATCGGCGCACGCGAGGCGAAGCTCGACATCCTGGTCAACAACGCCGGTGCGGCCTGGGGTGCACCGTTCGACGAGTTTCCCGAGAGCGGCTGGGACAAGGTGGTCGACCTCAACCTGAAGTCGCCGTTCTTCCTGACGCGCGCGCTGCACGCGCCGTTGAAGGCCGCCGCGTCGCGCGCGCGGCCCGCGAAGGTGATCCACATCGCATCGATCGACGGCATCGCGGTCAATCCGCTCGAGACCTACTCGTATGCCGCCAGCAAGGCGGGCCTGATCCACCTGACCCGCCGCATGTCGCTACGCCTGATCCAGGACCACATCGTCGTCAGCGCGATCGCGCCGGGCGCCTTCGCGTCGGACATGAACCGCGCCGCGCGCGACCACGGCGATGAGGTGTCCCTTCGCATTCCGGCGCAGCGCATCGGCACCACCGAGGACATGGCGGGCGCGGCGATCTTTCTGGCATCGCGCGCGGGCGACTACGTGGTCGGCGCCACCATCGTGGTCGACGGCGGGGTGTCGCTGGGGCTGGTGAGCAGGCCGAGCTGAGCGCGCGGCGTGCCGACCCGAGATTCGCTCCTTTCGCTGATCGCCGTCGGTGCACTGACCGGCGCGAACGCCACGGCGCAGGACGCGACGCCTGCAGAGAAACCGCGCGACAGGCCGGACTCGGCAGCGTCGGCGGGTTCGGAGCCGCCGACCCTCGGCCGCGCCGAGGGCATGCTGATGCTGGATTACCAGGTCATCCGCGTGCCGCAGGAGCCATCGCTCGACCTGCTGGGCGTTCACGCCCTGACCCGGCTGACCGATTGGTTGTACGCCGGCGTCGGTGCACACGCGCCGCTGGTCAAGGGCGACTACGGTGGTTTCATGGTGTTCGACGTCACCATGCACGCCCAACGCAAGATCTGGCGAAGCCTGTTTGCCGACGCCGGCCTGTCGGTGGGCGGCGGCGGCGGTGGCAAGAGCAAGGAGCAGAGCGTCGTGCTCACGGGTTCGGGCGGCTTCGCCAAGGGCTACGTCGGGCTGGGCTACGACTTCACCGAGTTCTCGATCGGCGCGAACGTCTCGCGGATGAAGTTCTACCAGTCGATCATCGACAGCACCCAGGTCAACGTCTTCCTCCAGGTGCCGTTCTCGTACCCCGTCGGCTCGTACGCGAGCGCAGGGCAGACGCTCGCCGCGACGGACACCCGAGGCGCGTTCGGCGACAGCTCGGAGAACACGCTGACGTTCGGCCTGGACAACCTGGTGCAGATCGATCCTCAGGGGTCCAACAAGTCCACCATCCGCCTGATCGACCTGCAGTTCGCGCACTACCTGACGAGCAGCGCCTACTGGTATGCCAGCTTCGCGGCCGGCTACAGCGGCCTGCCGCTCTATAACCAGCTGATCGGTGGACTTGGCTATCGGTTCAAGGTCTCGCCCGCCGTCGATCTCCACGCCCAGCTGGGCGTCGGCTCGGGCGGCTGGTCGCCCGACCGCATCGACACCGGCTCGGGGCTGCTGGTGTATCCCAAGGCGACGGCGGAGGTGGCGATCGGCGGCAACTTCGGCCTGGCGTTGTCGGCGGGGTACCTGGTCGCACCGACCGGGTCGTCGAAGAACTACGCGTTCGGCGCGTCGCTCAACTACCACCTGCGTCCCGAGCCGGGGAGTCCGAGCACGGGCGATGCGGCGGGCAGCACGGTATTCAGGGGCTACCGCATCAACCTGTTCCAGCAGACCGCGCTCAATGTCCGGGACCGCGACGTCGTCGACGGCAAGATCAACATGCTGTCCGCGCAGCTCGATGCCGTGGTCAGCGACCACGTCTACATCCCGATTCAGGGCTCCGTCGCCTACGAGGCCTATCGCAGCTATCCGGGCTACGGCGAGCTGGTGGCCGGCATCGGGTTGCAGAGCAAAACCGATAAGAACAGCCCGCTGCAGTTCTTCGGCCAGTTGCTGGGCGGGACGAACGCGCACGGCCCGGTCGTGAAGGCCGGCATCGGCGTGAACGTCGGCCTCAGCGATCGGCTGGCGCTCTACGCCTCGGCCGGCAAGACCGTCGCCGCACCCTCGAACAAGACGAACTTCCGCTCGGACAACGTCGGACTCGGCATCACCTATCGGTTTTCGATGCCTAGCTGGTGATGTGTCCGCCGGAGACCGGGGCTCCCGGCGTCGAGAAAGAACCTCTTGACGCTCCACGGCTAGC
>DATJYZ010000132.1:0-7452 GCA_035499355.1 Burkholderiaceae bacterium
CGCGGCATCGAGGGCTACCAGGCTTACGCCACCGCCGACGTCGGACTGATCGCGTACGAAACCGTCGCGCGCGAGGGGCTGGTGGTCGACGAGGGCGTGCTGCTGGAAATCGTGCGGCCGGGCACCGACGACCCGGTGCCCGACGGCGAAGTCGGCGAGGTGGTGGTCAGCGTGCTCGCCACCGACTACCCGCTGGTGCGTTTCGGCACCGGCGACCTGTCGGCGGTGCTGCCCGGGCGCTGCCCGAGCGGCCGCACCGCGCAACGCATCAAGGGCTGGATGGGTCGCGCCGACCAGACCACCAAGGTGCGCGGCATGCTGGTGCACCCGAGCCAGGTGGCCGACATCGTGCGCCGCCATGCCGAGATCGTGCGCGCACGCGTGGTGGTGGACGGCGAGATGGCGAGCGACCGCCTGACCTTCAAGGCCGAAGTGTCGGCACAACCCGAAGGACTGCTCGAGGCCATCGCCACCAGCGTGCGCGACGTCACCAAGCTGCGCGCCGACATCGTGCTGACGACTGCCGGCAGCCTGCCCAACGACGGCAAGGTGATCGAGGACGCGAGAAGCTACAAGTAGGCCCACCCCGAAGCGGCCTGGCGGCGGGCTTGCCCCTCGACGCCTGCGGACCGGCGGAGACGGATCCGCCGGGGTCGCTCCACGGGCACGTCGGCGCGGAGCGCGCCTCGCTCGCGGTTGTGCGCGCCTTATGACTCGCCTTTGACGCCGGCTTCCTTGACGACCCTGGCCCACTTGATGCGCTCTTCGTGCATGAAGGCGTCGAACTTTTCCGCCGTGCCACCGCCGTCCTCGGCGCCGTAGGTGTCCATGCGCTCCTGCACGTCGGCCTGCGCGAGCACGGTGTTGACGTCGGCGTTGACCTTCTGCGCGATCGCCTTCGGCAGCTTGCCGGGGCCGACCAGCCCGTACCAGGTGGTGGCCTCGAAACCGGGGTAGCCCTCCTCCTGCATCGTCGGCACCGTGGGGTGGCCTTTGGCGCGCTTGGTGCGCGTCTGCGCGATGGCGATCGCGCGGCCCGTCTTCACGTGCGGCGTGGCGGCGGTCATGGTGTCGAAGCTGTACTGGATCTGCCCGCCGATGAGGTCGGTGAGCAGTGGCCCCGAGCCCTTGTACGGCACGTGCAGCGCGTCGACCTTGGCGCGCAGCTTGAACATCTCCAGCGCCAGATGCTGCGCCGAGCCCGAGCCGGCCGAGCCGAAGCTCACGCTGCCCGGCTGCGCCTTGCACAACGCGACGATGTCCTTCACCGTCTTCGCCGGCGCGTTGGGGTTGGCGATCAGCAGGTTGGGTGTCACGCCGACGAGCACGATCGACACGAAATCGCGATCGAGGTCGTAGCGCAGCTTCGGCTGCAGGCTCGGCGCCAGCGCGTGGCTGTTGATGTGCGCCATCAGCAGCGTCGAGCCATCGCTCGGTTGCGTGGCGGTGTACTCCGCCGCCAGCACGCCGGCCACGCCGCCCTTGTTCTCCACCACCACCTGCTGGCCCCACATCGGCGTGAGCTTGACCGACAGCACGCGCGCCAGCGCATCGGTGCCGCCGCCCGGCGGGAAGCCGACGATGATGCGCACCGGGCCGTAGGGCCACGCCTGGGCGCGCAGCGAGGGGGCCGCGATCGCCGCCAGCGCGGCGCCGGCGGCACGAACCATCGATCGACGTTGCATCGCTGCGGTCTCCTGCGGGTGATCAGGCGGCGGCGCGCAACGCCGCGGGTTGCGGGTGCGCGGCGAAGAACTCCATGAGGGCCTGCGTGCCGCTGCCGGCCAGGGGCACGCCATGCGACTTGAGCCCCATCTCGACGCCCGCCACCGTGGCCACCAGCGTGAGGTCGTTGCTGTCGCCGAGGTGGCCGATGCGAAACATGCGGCCCTTGACCTTGCCGAGACCGGTGCCGAGCGAGAGGTCGAAGCGACTGTGGATCAGCTGACGCAGTGCATCGGCATCGACGCCGGGCGGCGTGATCACGCCGGTGAGCACCGGCGAATACACACTCGCATCGGCGCACTGGATCGGCAAACCCCAGGCACGCACCGCGGCGCGCACGCCCTCGGCCCAGCGCCGGTGGCGCGCGAACACCGCGTCGAGCCCCTGCTCGAGCAGCATGTCGAGCGCCTCGCTCAGCCCGTACAGCAGGTTGGTGTTCGGCGTGTAGGGCCAGTAGCCGCCTTTGTTCATCTCGACGATCTCGTCCCAGGCCCAGAACGAGCGCGGCAGCCTGGCGTGCTTCGAGACCTCGAGCGCCTTCGGCGACAGGGCGTTGAAGCTGATCCCCGGCGGCAACATCAGCCCTTTCTGCGAGCCGCTGATCGAGACGTCGACCCCCCACTGGTCGTGGCGGAAGTCGGCGCACGCCAGGCCCGAGATGGAGTCCACCATCAGCAGCGCGGGGTGGCCCGCTGCGTCGATGGCCTTGCGCACGGCCGCGATGTCGGAGGTGACGCCGGTCGATGTCTCGTTGTGGACCACGCACACCGCGCGGATGCGGTGCTGTGCATCGGCGCGCAGGCGTTGCTCGATCAGCTCGGCCTGCACGCCACGGCGCCAGGCATTCGGCAAGCCGGTGGCGGCATCGGTGCCAGGCACCGACAGGAACTCGGGCTGCAGGCCCAGCCTGAGCGCCATCTTCTGCCACAGCGTGGCGAAGTGGCCGGTCTCGAACATGAGCACCGCGTCGCCGGGGCTCATCGTGTTGGCCAGCGCAGCCTCCCAGGCGCCGGTGCCCGACGCCGGGTAGATCGCCACCGGAGACCGCGTGCGGAACACCTGCTTCAAGCCGTCGATCACCTTCAAGCCGAGGGCCGCGAACTCGGGCCCGCGGTGGTCGATGGTGGGCAGGCTCATGGCCCGCAGGATGCGATCGGGCACCGGGCTCGGCCCGGGGATCTGCAGGAAGTGGCGGCCGCTGGGGTGATGGTCGAGCGCGATCATGGGTGCAGCCGACGTGCCAGGAAGGAACTGGATTTTTTGCATACAAAACCGGCTTGTCAACCAGTATCTGCGAGCATTCTCCTATGGCAGGTGGCCGGGTGGCGCCCTTGCGGACCTCGCGTTTTGCATACAAAATTCTTCTGCTCTTCAGGCAACCATGGCCGATGTCATTCCGATCCGCAGCCCGGTGCTGCATGAGCAGGTGGCGCGCAAGCTGCGCACGATGCTGGTCGAGGGCCGCATCGCCGCCGGTGCCAAGCTCAACGAGCGCGAGCTGGCCGAGCGGCTGCAGGTGTCGCGCACGCCGCTGCGCGAGGCGATCCGGCAGCTGGCTGCCGAAGGCCTGGTGGCGCTGCTGCCGCACCGCGGGGCAGTGGCCATCCACCTCGACGAGGCCGAGGTCGAGCACAGCTTCGAGCTGATGGCGGCGCTGGAAGGGTTGTCCGGTGAACTGGCCGCGCGGCGCATCACCGAGGCCGAGCTGCAGGCGATCCGCGCGCTGCACTTCGAGATGTTGGCGGCGTTCACGCGCCGCGACCTGAGCGCCTACTACCGGCTCAATGCGCAGATCCACGCCGCCATCAACGCGGCCGCCAAGAACCCGGTGCTCGCCCGCACCTACGCGCAGACCAACGCACGGCTGCAGGCGCTGCGCTTCCGCTCCAACTTCGACGAGCGCAAGTGGAAGCGTGCCGTCAAGGAGCACTCGCAGATGATCGACGCGCTGGCCACGCACGACGCCGCCGGCCTGCGCCAGCTGCTGAGCACGCACCTGCACCACAAGCGCGAGGTCGTCCTGGAGATGATGCGCGCGGGGACTCTGTCGATGAAGTCAAGGGTTCGATGATGGTCTGCGAGGTTCTGGCGCGGCGCGGTGGTGCTGGCAAAGCCGGGGGCGGGTGTGCGACGGCAGCGACATATGCGGCGCCGAGCCGCGCAGAGGGCGTGGCCGCGTGCGCGCAGCGCACGCTTCGTGTTCCGACTCGCCGGGACTGTCCGAGCGCAGCGACCGCAGGGCGTGAAGCGAGTTTCCCGGCGGGCCATGCGATCGAGCAGCGCAGGGAACCCGGAGCGAAGCGGAGGGCTGCCGCGTCCGAGCGCCGGCGCACGCCTGCCCCCGGCTTTGCGTGCTCGGTCGTACGTGCGCGAGTCCTGCGTGTTCCGGTCTTGCGCAGCTAGGCCTCGCGCGCTCAACATCCTCATGAAGCTCGACGACCCGACGCGCCTGCAGCCAGCCACCGACACCGCCATCGAGCTGGCCCGCAAGCTGCGCGCACACACGCGCGGCGAGGTGCTGTTCGATGCCGCGTCGCGCGGACGCTATGCCACCGACGCGTCGATCTACCAGGTGACGCCGGTCGGCGTATTCGTGCCGACCGACGATGCCGACGTGCGCCACGCGATCCAGATCGCCCGTGAAATGCGGGTGCCGGTGCTGCCGCGCGGTGCGGGCACCAGCCAGTGCGGGCAGACGGTGGGCGCCTGCCTGGTCATCGACTGCAGCAAGCACCTGCGCAGCGTGCTCGCGCTCGACGTCGACGCGCGCACGGTGCGCGTGCAACCGGGGCTGGTGCTCGACGAGTTGAACGCGCAACTGAAAGGCCACGGCCTGTGGTTCCCGGTCGACGTGTCCACCAGCGCGCAGGCCACGCTCGGCGGCATGGCCGGCAACAACTCGTGCGGTTCGCGCTCGATCGCCTACGGCAACATGGTGCACAACGTGCTCGGGGCGCACCTGCGGCTGGCCGACGACGCGGCGCTGCACGCGGGCCCCGTGGCGGCGCTCTCCGGGCGCGCCGCGCAGACCGCGGGCTTCGTTCGCGCGCTGGCCGACAGCTGCCGCGACGACATCGAGGCGCACTGGCCGCGCGTGATGCGGCGCGTCGCCGGCTACAACCTCGACATCTTTCACCCGCACAGCGAGCGCCCGTACACCCGCGACGGCGCGGTCAACCTGGCGCACCTGTTCGTCGGCGCCGAGGGCACGCTGGGCTTCATCGAGGCGCTCGACCTGCAGCTCACGCCGCTGCCGCGCGCCAAGGTGCTGGGCATCGTCAACTTCGCGAGCTTCCACCGCGCGATGGACAGCGCGCAACACATCGTCAAGCTGCAGCCCACCGCGGTCGAGCTGGTCGACCGCACGATGGTCGACCTGGCGCGCGCCAACCCGGCGTTCAGGCCGGTGATCGAGGGCGCGCTGATCGGCGCACCCGAGGCCATCCTGCTGGTCGAGTTCAGCGGCGACGACCGCGCCGCGCTGCGGGCCAGCCTGCGCGCGCTGGTCGAGCTGATGGGTGACCTCGGCCTGCCCGGCAGCGTGGTCGAGATGCCCGACGAGGCGCCGCAGAAGGCGCTGTGGGAGGTGCGCAAGGCCGGCCTCAACATCATGATGAGCCTCAAGGGCGACGGCAAGCCGGTCAGCTTCATCGAGGACTGCGCGGTACCGCTGGAGCATCTGGCCGAGTACACCGCCGCGCTGACCGAGGTGTTCGCGCGCCATGGCACGCGCGGCACCTGGTACGCACACGCGTCGGTCGGCACGCTGCACGTGCGGCCGATCCTCGACATGCGCCAGCCCGGGCCGAGCGGGGGCGCGGCCAAGATGCGCGCCATCGCCGAAGAGGCGGCGCCGCTGGTGCGCAAGTTCAAGGGCGCCTACAGCGGCGAGCACGGCGACGGCCTGTGCCGCGGCGAATGGGTTGCCTGGCAGTTCGGCCCCAAGGTCAACGAGGCGTTCCGCGCCATCAAGCACCACCTCGATCCGGACAACCTGTTCTGCCCCAACCGCATCGTCGATCCGCCGCGGATGGACGACGCGTCGTTGTTCCGCTTCGCCCCGACCTACCGCACCATCACCCTGCAGCCGGCGTTCGACTGGTCGGCGTGGAACGTCCAGAACGATCCGACCACCGAGGCGATCAGCGCGCCGGGCAGCGGCGGCGACGGCACGCTCGGCTTCGCCAAGGCGGTCGAGATGTGCAACAACAACGGCCACTGCCGCAAGTTCGACGCCGGCACGATGTGCCCGAGCTACCGCGTCACGCGCGACGAGCAGCACCTCACGCGCGGGCGCGCCAACACGCTGCGGCTGGCGTTGTCGGGGCAGCTCGGTACCGGCGCGCTCACCGGCGATGCGGTGCGCGACGCGCTCGACCTGTGCGTCGGCTGCAAGGGCTGCAAGCGCGACTGCCCCACCGGCGTCGACATGGCGCGCATGAAGCTCGAAGTGCAGGCACAGCGCCATGCGCGCTTCGGCGCCAGCTGGAAGGACCGGCTGACCGGCCGCTTGCCCGACATCGCGCCGTGGGCCAGCGCGCTGCCCTGGCTGGCCAATCTGCGCAACGGCTCGCCCGCACTCGCCCGCTGGGCCGAGCGCCACCTCGGGCTGTCGGCGCAACGGCGCTTGCCACCCTGGCGGCGCGACACCTTCGGCCGGCTGGCAGGCCGGCTGCATCTGGCGTCGCGCGAGGCGCTGCTGGCCGCGCACGCCGAGGGCGCCAACACGGCGGTGCTGTGGAGCGACACCTTCAACGAGTACTTCGAACCCGGCAACGCCGTGGCCGCGGTGCAGGTCTTGCAGGCCGGTGGCTACACGGTGCACGCGCTGCGCGCCGGCAATGGCCGGCCACCGTGCTGCGGCCGCACCCACCTGGCGGCCGGCGACACCGCGCGCGCGCGCGCCAGGGCGCAGGAGCTGGTCGCCACACTGCTGCCGTTCGCGCGGCAAGGCATCGCGATTGTCGGGCTCGAGCCGTCGTGCCTGCTGACGCTGCGCGACGAGTACCTGGCGATGCACCTCGGTGACGCCGCGCGCGTGGTCGCGGCGCAGGCGATGCTGTTCGAGGAGTTCGTCGTGCGCGAGTCGCGCGCCGGCCGCTTCGCGCCCGAGTGGGTCGCGCCCGAGCAGCCGATCCTGGTGCACGGACATTGCCACCAGAAGGCCTTCGGCCTGATGGGCAGCGTGCTCGACGCGCTGCGGCTGCTGCCTACGGCCCAGGTGTCGCAGATCGAGAGCTCGTGTTGCGGCATGGCCGGCAGCTTCGGCTACGAGGCGGCGCACCAGGCGGTGTCGATGCGCATGGCCGAGCTGTCGCTGTTGCCGGCGGTGCGCGCCGCCGGCGACGCGATCATCGTCGCCGACGGCACCAGCTGCCGCCACCAGATCGCCGACGGCACGGGGCGCAGCGCGCTGCACGTGGCGCAGGTGATGGCGCAGCACCTGGCCGACGACGACATCGGCGTGGTTCGCTGAAGCGGCCGAGTTCTGGCCGCCGACTCGGTAGTTTCCGAGTTGTGGCAGCTCGATCGGCCACCTAGGATCGCGCGTTTGCGCCCTCGCGGCGCCACCGATTCCATCACTCGGGAGATCCGTCCCATGAAAGCCCGCTCGTGGCTCCTCGCATCGCTCGCCGTCGTGTCGTTGGCCGCCCGCGCCGACTATCCCGAGAAGCCCGTCACCATCGTCGTGCCGTTCACCGCCGGTGGCCCCACCGACAAGGTGGC
>DATJYZ010000133.1:0-12356 GCA_035499355.1 Burkholderiaceae bacterium
GGTTCCCGACGCGAATTCGCGCAGGCACCGACCGTCGGCGACGTCGCCGCCTCGATCGGCCCCGGCCTGGCCAAGGCTGCGCTCGCGGGACGATTGGGCAGCCGCGACGAGACCAAGCTGGTGGACCTCAGCCACCGCATCTCCGCCGACGACACGCTGGCCATCCTCACCGACAAGGAACCCGACGGCCTGGAGATCCTGCGCCACTCGACGGCGCACCTGCTGGCCTATGCGGTGAAGGAGCTGTTCCCCGACGCGCAGGTGACGATCGGCCCGGTGATCGAGAACGGCTTCTACTACGACTTCGCTTACAAGCGCCCGTTCACGCCCGAGGACCTGGCAGCGATCGAACAGCGCATGGCCGAACTGGCCAAGAAGGACGAGCCGGTGGTGCGTCGTGTGTTGCCGCGCGACGAGGCGGTGGCGTATTTCAAGGGGCTGGGCGAGCACTACAAGGCCGAGATCATCAGCAGCATCCCGGCCGGCGAGGAGGTGTCGCTCTATCGCGAGGGCGGGTTCGAGGACCTCTGCCGCGGCCCGCACGTGCCGAGCACGGGGCGGCTGAAGCACTTCAAGCTGATGAAAGTGGCCGGTGCCTACTGGCGCGGCGACCAGCACAACGAGCAGTTGCAGCGCATCTACGGCACGGCCTGGGCCACCAAGGACGAGCTGCTGGCCTACCTGCACATGCTCGAGGAGGCCGAGAAACGCGACCACCGCAAGCTCGGCCGCGAGCTCGACCTGTTCCACATCGACGATCACTCGCCGGGCCTCGTGTTCTGGCACCCCAACGGCTGGGTCATCTGGCAGCAGGTGGAGCAGTACATGCGCGCCGTCTATCGCGACAACGGCTACCTGGAGGTGCGCGGCCCGCAGATCCTCGACAAGAGCCTGTGGGAGAAGACGGGGCACTGGGACAATTACCGCGACAACATGTTCATCACGGAGTCGGAGAAGCGCGAGTTCGCGGTCAAGCCGATGAACTGCCCCGGCCACGTGCTGATCTTCAAGCAGGGTATCAAGAGCTATCGCGACCTGCCGCTGCGCTACGGCGAGTTCGGCGCCTGCCACCGCAACGAGCCGAGCGGCGCGCTGCACGGCATCATGCGGGTGCGCGGCTTCACGCAGGACGACGGCCATATCTTCTGCACCGAGAGCCACATCCTCGACGAGTGCGTCGCCTACACGGCGCTGCTGCAGAAGGTCTACCGGGACTTCGGCTTCACCGACATCATCTACAAGGTGGCCACGCGGCCGGACAAGCGGGTGGGTGCCGACGCCCTGTGGGACAAGTCGGAGCAGGCGCTGATGGAGTCACTGCGCCGCTCGGGCTGCGAGTTCACGGTCTCGCCTGGAGAAGGCGCGTTCTATGGACCAAAGATCGAGTACACGCTGAAGGACGCCATCGGACGCCAATGGCAGTGCGGCACGATGCAGGTCGACTGGAACACGGCCGAACGCCTCGGCGGCGAGTACGTCACCGAATCCAGCGGCCGCGCCCACCCGGTGATGCTCCACCGGGCGATCGTCGGCAGCCTGGAGCGCTTCATCGGCATCCTGATCGAGCAGCATGCGGGCGCCATGCCGGTGTGGCTATCGCCCTGGCAGGCGGTGGTGGCGCCGATCGCCGAGGGGCAGGCCGACTATGCCGCTGAACTGTCGAAACGGCTTCAAAAACAAGGGGTTAGGGCTCGGGCCGATTTGCGCGGCGACAAGATTGGCTATAAAATCCGCGAGCATTCGATGCACAAGGTCCCGTACATCCTGGTCGTTGGCGACAAGGAAAAGGCAAGCGGGGCTGTTTCGGTGCGCGCCCGGGGCAATGTGGACCTCGGTGTCATGTCGGTCGACGCGTTCCTTGAGAAGATCGCCGACGACGTGGCCCGCAAGGCCTGAAGCCTTCGGCGCGCTTTTCGTTTTGTTCGGTCCTTCGCTTGCCTGAAGGGTCGTTGAAGGGGTTCACACCATCGCTACTTTTTTCGACCGTCGTACTCCCAATGCCGAGCGCAAGCACAGGCTAAACCGAGAAATCACTGCACCGCAAGTGCGCCTCAACGGGCCCGAGAACGAGCCGCTGGGGGTCGTGCCTCTGACGGAGGCATTGCGACTATCGGGCGAGTACGACGTGGATCTGGTCGAGATCGCTGCCACCGCCGATCCGCCGGTGTGCCGGTTGATGGACTACGGCAAGTTCAAGTACCAGGAACAGAAGAAAGCAGCCGAAGCCAAGAGCAAGCAGAAGATCATCGAGGTCAAGGAAGTCAAGTTCCGCCCGGGCACGGACGAAGGCGACTACGCCATCAAGATGCGCAACCTGCGCCGCTTCATCGCCGAGGACGGCGACAAGGGCAAGGTGACATTGCGATTCCGCGGCCGCGAGATCACGCACCAGGACATCGGCATGCGATTGCTCGAGCGCATCCGCGACGAGCTGGCCGATGTGGCGGTGGTCGAGCACATGCCCAAGCTCGAAGGCCGCCAGATGGTGATGGTGCTGGCCCCGAAGAAGAAGTAGGACTTTTCGATTTGACGACGCCATGGTGCGGTCTGGTCGCCGCGAACATGGCACACAAGCCCGCCACGGGCTCCATCAAGTGGTGCGACAACCCTCGCGCCCGCCTGCGGCAGCAACCGAAGAAGGAGCAGTCATGCCCAAGATGAAGACCAAGAAGAGCGCGGCCAAGCGGTTCCGCGTGCGTCCGGGTGGTACCGTCAAGCGCGGCCAGGCGTTCAAGCGCCACATCCTCACCAAGAAGTCGACCACCCGCAAGCGCCACCTGCGTGGCGCTACCGCGGTGCACGAGACCAACATGGGGCACGTCGCAGCGATGCTGCCCTTTGCAGGCCTGTGATCGACTGACCCGCACGAAGGAGCCAACACATGCCTCGCGTCAAACGCGGCGTCACCGCGCACGCCCGCCACAAGAAGGTCCTCGAGCAAGCCAAGGGCTTCCGGGGCCGCCGCAAGAACGTCTTCCGCATCGCCAAGGAGGCGGTGATGAAGGCGGGCCAGTACGCCTACCGCGACCGTCGTGCGCGCAAGCGCGTGTTCCGCCAGCTGTGGATCGCCCGCATCAACGCCGCCGCCCGTGAGCTCGGCATCAGCTACAGCCAGTTCATGGCCGGCATGAAGAAGGCGGCGATCGAGATCGACCGCAAGGTGCTGGCCGAGCTGGCCGTCAACGACCCGGCTGCGTTTGGCAGCATCGTGGCCAAGGTGAAGGCCCAGCTCGCCTGAACGCACGCACGGCCGCGCGCTCGTCGCCGGCCATCGCAACACGGCGCCGTCGAGCGCTGCGGGTTGCAGCCAACAGGGCAGGCCGTCACCGCGGGTGGGCCTGCCCTTTTCTGTGGTCGAGCGAGAACATGGACGAACTGGATCAACTGGTCGAGCGCGCGCAGCAGGAATTCGCGCGCGCACCGACACCGGCGGAGCTGGAGAATGCCAAGGCGCGCTTTCTCGGCAAGTCGGGACGCGTCACCGAACTGCTGAAGGCGCTGGCCGGCCTGTCGGTGGACGAGAAGAAGTCGCGCGGCGCGTCGATCAATCGCACCAAGGAGCGCATCGAAGAGGCGCTGCAGCAGCGTCGTCAGGCGCTGGCGCAGGCGGAGCTCGACACGCAGCTGCGTGCCGAGGCGCTCGACGTCACGCTGCCCGGGCGCCGGCAAGGCGAAGGCGGTCTGCATCCGGTATCGCTGACGATCGAACGCATCGAGGCGATCTTCAAGTCGATGGGCTTCGAGGTCGCCGACGGCCCCGAGATCGAGACCGACTGGATGAGCTTCACGGCGCTCAACAACCCGGAGAACCACCCGGCGCGCTCGATGCAGGACACGTTCTACGTCGACATCAAGGACGACGAAGGCCGCTGGCTCAACCTGCGTCCGCACACTTCGCCGATGCAGGTGCGCTACGCGCGCGCGCACGCCAGGCGCTACGCCGGCGTCGAGCCGATGCCCGAGATCCGCGTCATCGCGCCGGGGCGCACCTATCGCGTCGACAGCGACGCCACGCACTCGCCGATGTTTCACCAATGCGAAGGCCTCTGGATCGGCGAGAACGTGAGCTTCAAGGACCTGAAGGTCGTGTTCACCGACTTCTGCCGGGCGTTCTTCGAGAGCGACGATCTGCAGCTGCGCTTCCGGCCGTCGTTCTTCCCATTCACCGAGCCCTCGGCCGAGATCGACATCGCGTTCGGCAGCGGCCCGCTGAAAGGGCAGTGGCTCGAGATCTCGGGCTCCGGCCAGGTGCACCCGAACGTGGTGCGCAATTTCGGCCTCGACCCTGAGCGACACATCGGCTTCGCGTTCGGCATGGGGCCCGATCGGCTGGCGATGCTGCGCTACGGCATCGACGACCTGCGGCTGTTCTTCGACGGCGACCTGCGGTTCCTGTCGCAGTTCAAGTGAAAGGCAGGCGATGAATCGACCCCCACGCTCACTTCGTTCGCTGCCCCCCGAGGGGGCGCGCCAGCGCCTTCGGGCGGCCGGGCGGCGCTGACATGCAATTCCCTGAATCCTGGCTGCGCGAGTTCTGCGATCCGCCGCTGTCGACGCCGCAACTGGCGGATCTGCTGACGATGTCGGGCATGGAGGTCGAGGAGCTGCGGCCGGCCGCACCGGCGTTCACCGGCGTGGTGGTGGGCGAGATCGTCGAGTGCGAGCAGCACCCCAACGCCGACAAGCTGCGCGTCTGTCGCGTGCAGGCCGGATCGCACTCGCGCGACGGCGCGCTGCAGGTGGTGTGCGGCGCCCCGAACGCACGCGTCGGCTTGCGCGCGCCGCTGGCGCTGGTGGGTGCCTCGCTGCCGCCGGGTGCCGACGGCAAGGCGTTGGACATCCGCGTCGGCACGCTGCGCGGCGTCGAGAGCCATGGCATGCTGTGCTCGGCGCGCGAGCTCGGCTTGAGCGACGATCATGGTGGCCTGCTCGAACTGGCCGACGACGCACCGGTCGGCGCCGACATCCGCACCGCGCTCGCGCTCGACGACACGCTGTTTACACTGAAGCTGACGCCGAACCTCGGCCACTGCCTGTCGGTGCACGGCGTGGCGCGCGAGGTCGCGGCGCTGACCGGCGCACCGCTGCGCACGCCGGCGATCGCGCCGGTGGCACCGACGATCACCGACACGCTGCCGGTGCAGATCGAGGCCACCGACCTGTGCGGACGCTTCTCGGGCCGCATCGTGCGCGGCATCGATCCGCGCGCCAGGACACCGGCCTGGATGGTGCAACGCCTGCAACGCTGCGGCCAACGGTCGGTCAACGCGTTGGTCGACATCTCGAACTACGTGATGTTCGAGTACGGCAGGCCCTCGCACATCTTCGACCTCGACAAGATCCGCGAACGGCTGGTCGTGCGCTGGGGCCGGCCCGGCGAGTCGCTGAAGCTGCTCAACGGCGAGACGATCGAGCTCGATGCGCAGGTCGGCGTGATCGCCGATGCGCGCCACGTCGAGTCGCTGGCCGGCATCATGGGCGGCGACGCCACCGCGGTGAGCGACGACACGCGCAATGTCTACGTCGAGGCCGCCTTCTGGTGGCCCGACAGCGTGGCGGGCCGCTCGCGGCGCTTCGCCTTCAGCACCGAAGCCGGGCACCGCTTCGAGCGCGGGGTCGATCCGTCGACCACGGTGCAGCACATCGAACGCATCACCGCGCTGGTGCTGCAGGTGTGCGGCGGCCGCGCAGGACCGATCGACGACCAGCAGCCCAACGTGCCGCAGCGCAAGCCTGTGGCCCTGAGGGTCGCGCGCGCAGCCAAGGTGATCGGCATGCCGGTGACGCAGGCGGATTGCGCCGGCGTGATGCGGCGCCTCGGCCTGCAGCACCACGTTGCCGACGGTCGCGTCACCGTCACGCCGCCGCCCTGGCGCTTCGACCTGCAGATCGAGGAAGACCTGATCGAGGAAGTGATCCGGGTCATCGGCTACGACAAGCTGCCGTCGGCGCCGCCATTGGCGCCCGTTCGGCCGACGCGGCAGCCCGAGGCGCAGCGCGGCCTGTACGCGGTGCGGCGCTCCTTGGCGGCGCTGGGCTACCAGGAGTCGATCTCGTTCAGCTTCGTCGAACTGCGTTGGGAGCGGGAGCTCGCCGGCAACGACGACCCGATCCGCGTGCTCAACCCGATGGCCGCGCAGCTGGCGGTGATGCGCTCGAGCCTGGTCGGAAGCCTGGTGGCGGGCCTGCGTCGCAACCTCGCACAGCGCACCGACCGCGTGCGCCTTTTCGAGATCGGGCGCGTCTACCGGCGCGACGCCGGCGTGCGCGCGGCCGACGACGCGGTGGCCGGCGTGGCGCAACCGGTGCGCATCGGTGGCCTGGCCTATGGCGACGTCACGCCCACCCAGTGGGGCAAGCAGGCGCGCCGTCTCGACTTCTACGATGTGAAGGGTGACCTCGAGGCCCTGCTGGCGCCGCGCGAACCGCGCTGGACACCGGCGCGGCATCCCGCGCTGCACCCCGGGCGCAGTGCCGAGCTGTGGCTCGGCGAGCGCTTGGTCGGCGTCGTGGGCGAGCTCCATCCGCGCTGGCGCCAGGCCTATGAGCTGCCGCACGCGCCGGTGGTGTTCGAGCTCGACGCCGCCATGGTCCAGCAGCGTCGCGTGCCTGTATTCACGCCGATCGGTCGCTTCCAACCGGTGCAGCGCGACCAGGCCTTCGTGGTGTCCGAGCGGGTCAGCCACGACGCGCTGCTGGCCGCGCTCACCGACGACCCCAGCGGGCTGGTGCGGCGCGCCACGCTGTTCGACCTCTACCGGCCGGGCGCCGGCAGTGACCTGGCCCCGGGTGAACACAGTATGGCCGTGCGGCTGGAATTGATGGACGATGCCGCCACGCTGACCGACGAGCGGATCGAGGCCGCGCTGACGGCGGCGCGCGAGCGGGCGCTCGAGCGGGTCGGCGCCAGACTGCGCAGCTGAACGCAGGCGAAACGCGAATCCGAGGGAACCATGACGATCGAGCAAGACGCAGGCGCGCGACCGGTGGCCGTGCCGTCGCTGCAGACGCCCACGTTGACCAAGGCCGAACTGGCCGAATTGCTGTTCGAGCGACTCGGGCTGAACAAGCGCGAGTCCAAGGACATGGTCGAGGCGTTCTTCGAACTGGTGCATGCCACCCTGGTGTCGGGGCAGGACGTCAAGCTGTCCGGCTTCGGCAACTTCAACATCCGGCGCAAGGCGCCGCGCCCGGGCCGCAACCCGCGCACCGGCGAGGCCATTCCGATCAAGGCCCGGCATGTCGTGACTTTTCACGCGAGCCACAAGCTGAAGTCGATCGTGCAGGGCGACACGCCAGCCGAAGGGGAGTTCGAGTAAAGTCTAGCTTTGCTGCGCCACCTCATTGATTTCAATGGAGAATGGGCTTCCCGCAATCCCGGCCAAGCGCTACTTCACGATCGGTGAGGTCAGCGTCTTGTGCGGCGTGAAGCCGTATGTGCTGAGGTATTGGGAACAGGAGTTCACGCAGCTCAAGCCGGTCAAGCGGCGGGGCAACCGGCGCTACTACCAGCACCACGAGGTGCTGCTGATCCGGCGCATCCGTGAGCTGCTGTACGACCAGGGTTTCACGATCAGCGGCGCACGCAACCGCCTGGCCGAGCAGACTCCCGCCCAGCGAACGGGCCGCAACAACGGCGATGCGGTGCTGCCTGCCGAAGCCATCACGGACGAGGTCGCTGCCGAGGTCGAAGCCGCAGCGACACCGGACTCCGACGACGAACTGCCGCTGCCTGATGTGACCGAGGTCGACCTCGCGCAGCTGCGCACCGAGTTGCTGTCGATTCGCAAGCTGCTCGAGGGCTGAGCGCCGCAGGGTCGCCGCGGGCGGCCCGCCTATAATCCGCCGCTTCCGTCGGGGTGTAGCGCAGCCTGGTAGCGCACTTGCATGGGGTGCAAGGGGTCGCGAGTTCGAATCCCGCCACCCCGACCATTCGAACGTCGAGGCCCGGTGCCGTGGTCACCGGGCCTTGGTCTTTCTGGCGTTCTAGCGTGCCTCGTCCTCCCAGTCGACCCAGTGCACCGGGTGACGGTGCAGGTACGCGCGGACCCCTTCGCCGACGGTCGGGTAGAAGGTGTCGGCGCCCAGACGGGCGAACAGCTCGAAGCGCTTGAGCTTGTCCTTCACCGGATCCTTCATCTCGGCGAACCACAGCGCGATGCCATCGGCGCGCAGCGCGTCGACCAGTTCTTCCAAGGTGTCGGCGGCGGTGACGTCGACGCTGGTCACCGGCTCGGCGGCGACGATCACGCATTGCACCGGTGTCGGTGAACTCGCCACGGCGGCGCGCACGCGGTCACAAAAGAGTTCGGCGTTGGCGAAGAACAGCGGTGCGTCCCAGCGGAACAGCACCAGGCCCGGGATGCGGCTGGCGCCCGGGTAGCGCGTGATGTCGTGGTAGCCCTTGAGCCGCTCGACGCGACCGAGCACGGCCGAATGCGGCCGCCAGCCGTCCCACAGGAACTCGATGACCGCGATCACGATCGCGATGCCGATGCCGGGCAGGGCGCCGAACGCGACGACCCCGGCAAAGCACACCACCGACAGCCAGAACTCCCAGCGCTGGATGCGATGGATGCGCCGCAGGTCGCCGATCTCGAACAAACCGATCGCCGCGGCGACCACCACCGCCGCCAACGCGGCGTCCGGCACCTGGCCGAGCCACGGCGGTGCCACCACGAGCAACAAGGCGATCGCCAACGCGCCGACCACGCCGGTCAGCTGCGTGCGCGCGCCGGCCGCCTCCGCCACCGGCGTGCGCGATGCGCTGCTGCTGATCGGGATGCCCTGGAAGAACCCTGCTGCGAGGTTGGCCGCGCCGAGGCCGACCATCTCCTGGTTCGGATCCACCGGCGCGCGCAGGCGCGCCGCGTAGGCGCGCGAGAGCACGCTGGTGTCGGCGAACGACACCACCGCGACCGCACAGCCGCCCATCAGCACAGCCGCGATGTCGTCGCGACCGATCGCCGGCAGCGTGAAGGCGGGCAGCCCTTGCGGCAGCGCGCCGAGCACCGCGACGCCGGCGCGCGAGGCGAGATCGAGCGCCGCGACCAGCACCGTCGCGGCGATCACCGCGAACAGGATCGCCGGCACGCGGGGCCAGCGCTGCAACAGCAGGATGACCACCAGCGCTCCGGCGCCAACCCCGAACGCCGCGACGTTGGTCTTGCCGGCGAGCACGCCCTCGGCCAGGCCCCACAGTTGGCGCAGCGGCCCGTCGGCCGACACCGAGAATCCGAGCAGCTTCGGCAGTTGGCTCAGCACCACGGTCAGCGCGATGCCGTTCATGTAGCCGTAGCGGATCGGCTTGGACAACAGCTCGGTCACGAAACCGAGCCGCGCGACACCGGCGACGATGCACAGCACGCCGGAGACGACGGCCATCGCGCTGGCAAGCAGCACTGCGCGATGCGGGTCGCCGGCCGACAACGGCAGCACCACCGCCAGGATCACCGCCGCCAGCGCCGAGTCCGGCCCGAGCACGAGGATGCGGCTCGGTCCGAACAGCGCGTAGGCCAGCAGCGGAACCAGAGTCGCATACAGCCCGACGATGCCGGGTACGCCCGAGGCCTGCGCGTACGCCACGCCCACCGGCACCAGCATCGCGGTGAGCACGAGGCCGGCCACGACGTCGTGGCGCAGCCACTCGCGCCGATAGAGGCGAGCGACGCTCAGGCCCGGCAGCCAGCGCAGCCAGTCGACGCCACGCGCGGCCACGCGTCGGTCAGCGTCCCATGCGGCGGTCGTAGCTGCGCGACACGCGGTCGATCACGCCCGGGTCGCGCATGCCGTTGGCGTCGAACTGCACCCGCACGCTGCCGTCGGCCTGTTGTCGCACGCTGGCAGTCACGGTGCCGCCTTCGAGCTTGCCGACGATGGTGCCGGTGTTCCGGTCTTCGCTCGTGACCGTCAGGCCCTGGTCGCGCAGAGCCCCGGAGGCCGCCGCGAACGAGCGGTCGAAGCTGGCCGGTGCGCCGGGGACCACGGTGGGTGCGACCGGCACGTAGTAGCAGGCCGATAGCGTGGTCGCCAGGGCCCACGCCGCTGCGCGCAAGGCGGCCCGGCAGCGTCGAGCAGGCAGATCGATCCAACGCATCATCGTCGTCTCTCCCGGCGAGGGCGGCCTCGCAGCTGTGCGATCTTACGGCCGCCCTCGACCGCCGCCAAAGCTTGATTGATATCAATCAACCACGGGCCCATCGGGCGGGCGCGAGGCGTGGGCCACGTACGATGCGTCCGTGTGCGTGCCGGCCGGCGCGCATCGACCCCTCGGAACACCCGATGTCGTCACTGTTCGAGCGCGTGGTGTCCGGGCTGTTCGGCGCGTCGAACAAGCCCGGCGACGACGTCGACCAGCAGCTGGTGGAAGAAACCACCGACGTGATCGTCGACATCGTCGAGCCGCGGGTGAAGTTGCGCTCGGGCTATCGCAACAAGCTCTCCGGCGGCGTGCGACAAACCATCGCGCACCTGCGCGCACTGGCACGAGGGTTGCCGCCGCAGGCGTTGCTGCTGAGCCGTCAAGCCTGGGCCGACGATGCGAACGTGCGCGCGTTCTTCGCTGCTGCGCAGGACGTCTCCACCTGCATCGGCCGCTGCGACGAGCTGCGTCAGTTCTTCGACGACCACCCGGACTGCATGGAGGCCTGCGCATTGCTCGGCATGCAGCGTCGCGAGCGCCAGGTGCTCGCGGCGCGACTCGAGGGCGACGCGGTGCGGCAGGACGTGGCGCAGACCACGGTCGGCTTCAGCGAACACCGCTTGCTGGCGCCGGCGGCCGACCTTGCCGGGTCGCGGCTCGAGGTCGGACGGCGCATCGTGCAGCGGCTGGCCCAGCTGGTGCTGGCGCGCGTGGTGGCCATCGACGAGCAGGTGCAGGACCTGCAGATGCGCAAGGCCAAGCTCGCTGTGCGGCTGCGCATGCTGCGCGCGGCGCGCGAAGGCATGCAACCGCTGGTGAGCGAGGGCCTGACCATCGAGCAGCAGATCCAGGAAGTCGAACGCGACATGCGGGGGACGACCGACGACTACGCCGCCGCCAAGGCCGGCGTGGCCACGCTCGATGGATACATCGACCACATCAACGCGGTGCTCGAGCAGCCCCACTCGCACGTGGACCTGCAGCACCAGCGCCTGCGCGTCAATCGCATGGGCGTCAAGGTCGACCGTCCCGACGACGAGGCCGACGAGCTCGAGCTGGCCGAGCTCTCGATCGGCGACGGGCTGCGCGCGACGATCGCGTTCGTGCGCATCCCGCGCGACGAATTGCCACCGAAGGAAGACCTGATGGCGCAGGCGTTGCGGGCGCTGTAGCGTCCGGTCTGTGTCGGCCTCGAGCGCGCATGAGTTCGGACCTTCCACCGCAGGCACAGAGCGCGCACGCATGGTGGCCCGCCAGCTACCAAAAGGGCTGGCTGCGTCCGGACGTGACGGCCGGCCTCACCTCGGCGGCCGTGGTGATTCCCAAGGCGATGGCCTACGCCACCGTGGCCGGCCTGCCATTGCAGGTCGGGCTCTACACGGCATTCGTGCCGATGGTGGTCTACGCATTGCTGGGCACGTCGCGGCCGTTGAGCGTCAGCTCGACGACGACGTTGGCGATCCTGTCGGCCGCCGCGCTGGGCGAAGCGGTGCCCGACGGCAGCGCCGCCTCGCTCGCCGCCGCCGCGGCGACGCTGGCGTTGCTGGTCGGCGCCATGCTCGTGGCGGCGGCGGCGTTGCGCCTGGGGTTCGTCGCCAACTTCATTTCCGAGCCGGTGCTGGTGGGCTTCAAGGCCGGCATCGGCCTCGTGATCGTGATCGACCAGGTTCCCAAGCTGCTGGGCGTGCACATTCACAAGGAGGGTTTCCTGCGCGACATCGCATCGATCGTCCAGCTGGTGCCGCAGGCCTCGCTGCCGACGCTGGCGCTGGCGGTGTTGTTGTTCGTGATGATCTTCGGCCTCGAGCACTTCGTGCCGAAGGCCCCGGCACCGCTGGTCGCGATCGCCACCGCGATCGCGGCGGCGCTGCTGCTCGCACTGCCTGCCTCAGGGGTGGAAACGGTGGGTCGGGTGCCCAGCGGCCTGCCGGGCTGGACCTGGCCGCAGCTCGATCTGGTGCGCAGCTTGTGGCCGGCGGCGACCGGCATCGCGTTGATGAGCTTCACCGAATCGATCGCCGCTGCACGTGCCTTCAAGGCGCCGGGCGAGCCGACGCTGCTGCCCAACCGCGAGCTGCTGGCGACCGGTCTGGCCAACCTCGGGGGCAGCATCCTCGGCGCCATGCCCGCCGGCGGCGGCACCTCGCAAACCGCCGTCAACCGACGCGCCGGCGCGCGCACGCAGCTCGCGGCGCTGGTGACGGCGCTGATGGCG
>DATJYZ010000134.1:0-69329 GCA_035499355.1 Burkholderiaceae bacterium
AATCACTTCGCCACGCGCGAACTCGCCTTCGACTGCCACCACCCCGACGGGCAGCAGGCTCTTGCCCTCGCCGAGCAGCTTTGCGCTGGCGCCGGCATCGATGGTGACCGCACCGCGCAACTGCAGGTGATCGGCCATCCATTGCTTGCGTGCAGCCAGCTTGGCCGTGCCCGCGCGCAGAAGCGTGCCGATCGACTCACCGCGAGCCAGGCGCAGCAGCACGTCGGTTTCGCGCCCCCAGGCAATGGTGGTGTCGGCCCCGCTGCGTGCCGCACGCTTGGCCGCCAGCACTTTGGTGATCATCCCGCCGCGCGACAGCGGCGACGCTGCGCCTCCGGCCATGCGCTCCAGTTCGGGATCGCCCGCGCCGGCCACGGTGATCAATCGTGCACCCGGCTCAGTGCGCGGGTCGGTCGAATACAGTCCTGCCTGGTCGGTCAGGATGATCAAGGCATCGGCCTCGATCAGGTTGGCCACCAGTGCAGCAAGCGTGTCGTTGTCGCCGAACTTGATCTCGTCGGTGACGACAGTGTCGTTCTCGTTGATCACCGGCACCGCCTTCAGCCCCAGCAATGTGAGCAGCGTCGAGCGCGCATTGAGATAGCGCTCACGGTCAGCCAGGTCGGAGTGCGTGAGCAGGACCTGGGCACTGCGCAAGCCGTGCTCCGACAACTTGCTCTCGTACATCTGCGCCAGGCCCATCTGGCCGACCGCAGCGGCCGCCTGCAGCTCGTGCAGCTGGCTTGGGCGTGCCGCCATGCCGAGCCGCTTCATGCCTTCCACGATGGCGCCGCTGGACACCATCACCACTTCGCGGCCCTCGCGCGCGAGGGCCGCCAGCTGCCGACACCAATTGCCGATCGCATCGGGGTCGACGCCGCGCCCTTCGTTTGTGACGAGGCTCGAGCCCACCTTGACGACGATGCGCCGGGCCGCACGCAGCGAATCGTTCATGGCGCAGCCACCGGGTCGTCGCGGAACCGCACGTCGCTGTCGTCGGATCCTTCCGGCGGCCGGGCGGTGCTCAATTCGTGCCACGCCGCCTCGAGCAGCGGCTTGAGGCCCTCGCGGGCCACCGCCGAAACAGCGAACACCGGCCCTTTCCAGCGCAAGCGGCGCACGATCTCCTTCATCAAGGCATTGCGCCGATCGCTCGGCACCAGGTCGACCTTGTTCAGCACCAACCATCGTGGCTTGCGATAGAGCGCCTCGTCGTACTTGCGTAACTCGCCCACGACCGCCCGCGCTTGCGCCACCGGGTCGACCGTCTCATCCATGGGCGCGATGTCGATCACGTGCCACAACAGTCGCGTGCGTTGCAGGTGACGCAGGAAGTGGTGGCCCAGGCCAGCGCCCTCGGACGCACCCTCGATCAAACCCGGGATGTCCGCCACGACGAAACTGCGCCCTTCGCCGACCCGCACCACGCCGAGGTTGGGGTGCAGCGTCGTGAAGGGATAGTCGGCAATCTTTGGCCGGGCATTGGAGATCGCGGCGATGAGCGTCGATTTGCCGGCATTGGGCATGCCGAGCAATCCGACATCGGCCAGAACGCGCAACTCCAGCCGCAGCTTGCGCTGTTCGCCAGGCCAGCCCGCTGTCTTCTTGCGCGGTGCACGATTGGTGCTGGTCTTGAAGCGCAGATTGCCGAAGCCGCCATCGCCGCCGCGCGCCAGCACCACGCGCTGCTCGGGCTCCAGCAATTCGGCCAGCACCTCGTGGGTGTCCAGGTTGGTGATGATGGTGCCCACGGGCATGCGCAGCACCACGTCGGCGCCAGCGGCGCCGAATTGGTCTGCACCTCGACCTGGCTCGCCATTCTTGGCCACGTGCCGCCTCGCGTAGCGGAAGTCGACCAGCGTGTTGAGGTTGGCATCGGCCAGTGCGACGACGGAGCCGCCGCGACCGCCATCACCGCCATCGGGTCCCCCCAATGGCATGAACTTCTCGCGGCGGAAGCTGGCGCACCCCCCGCCACCGTTGCCGGCCGCGACGTCAATCACGGCTTCGTCGATGAACTTCATACCATGCATTCCTCGCGGTCAAACAAAAAAGCCCCGGCATGCCGAGGCTTCGTCTGCGCCGTTCGGCAAACGGGGTGGAGCTACGCCGGATCCACCGTCACGGTCTGTCGCCGCAGCGGCCCCTTGATTGCGAAGCCGACTTTGCCGTCGACAAGCGCGAACAACGTGTGGTCCTTGCCGGTGCCCACGTTGGTACCCGCATGAAACTTGGTACCTCGCTGCCGAACGATCACCGATCCTGCGGACACGACTTGACCACCGAAGGCCTTCACGCCCAGCATCTTCGGCTGCGAATCGCGGCCGTTCCGGGTCGAGCCGCCACCCTTTTTCTGCGCCATGGTCTCTTGCTTCCTCGAAGGCCCTTCGGTCAGGCGTCCACCGAGCCGATCTGTAACTCGGTATACCCCTGGCGATGCCCGGCGTGGCGTTGATAGTGCTTCCGGCGACGCATCTTGAAGATGCGGACCTTCGGATGCAGGCCGTGCGACAGCACGGTCGCCTTGACGGTCGCGCCATCCACCAGCGGGGCACCAACCTTGACCTCGGCGCCACTGCCGATCGCCAGAACTTGGTCGAGCACGATCTCCTGACCCACGTCGGCGCCGATATGCTCCACCTTGACTTTGTCTCCGACGGCAACTTTGTACTGTTTGCCACCGGTTCGAATGACCGCGTACATGCTCGCCTCACAGCCTGCCGCCAGCCCGAGCGATTGCGGGCCAGGCGAAGCTGTTGAGTATAACCCAGCCCTGTCCGATGGCGCTGCGCTGCGAGGACACGGAGGCGCCTGGCTCGCTCGCTCAGCCCTGCGAAAGCCCCTCGCGGCCTGCCGCCGGTAGTTCGGGACCGCTTCCTATAATCCCTGGCCCATCTGGAAAGCGCCCAGTGCCTGAGTCGAGCACCGTCCAAAGCAGTGGCCTCGACGCGGTTGCCGCCGATCTGGCGGAGGTCGATCGGGTCATCCGGCAGCGGCTCAAATCGGATGTGACGCTGATCGACCAGATCGGCGCATACATCGTCGGCGCGGGCGGCAAGCGGATTCGTCCGCGCCTTGTGTTGTTGTTTGCTCAGGCGCTTGGCCACCAGGGACCGGCACGCCACGAACTGGCTGCGATCGTGGAGTTCATTCACACCGCCACGTTGCTGCACGACGACGTGGTCGACGAATCATCGATGCGACGGGGCCGACCTACCGCGAATGCTCTGTTCGGCAACGCGGCCAGCGTGCTGGTGGGTGACTTCCTGTACTCCCGCGCCTTCCAGATGATGGTGTCGGTGGGCTCGATGCGCGTGCTGGACGTCCTGGCTGACGCGACCAACGTGATTGCCGAGGGCGAGGTGCTGCAGTTGATCAACATGCACGACCCGGACACGTCGGTGGAAGACTACCTGCGCGTCATCCGCTACAAGACTGCCAAGCTGTTCGAGGCCAGTGCCCGCCTGGGGGCGGTGATCGCACAGTCCGCTGCAGACGTCGAGGAGGCGTGCGCGGACTACGGGCGCTCGCTCGGCACTGCATTCCAGTTGGTCGACGACCTGCTCGACTATGAAGGCGACCCCGGACAACTGGGCAAGAACGTCGGCGACGACCTGCGGGAGGGCAAGCCGACCCTCCCGTTGCTGATGGCAATGGCTCGCGGGACACCCGAAGAGCGAACCTTGCTGCGGCGGGCCATCGTCAACGGCGAAGTCGAGCGACTGCGCGATATCGTCGGTGTCGTTCGCCGAACGGGTGCCCTCGATGCCACGCGGGAGGCTGCTCGCGCAGAGGCGGGTAAGGCAAGGGCCTCCTTGGTGTGGCTTGCACCGAGTCCGGCCAAGGACGCTTTGTTAGAATTGTCTTTTCGTGCCGTCGACCGTTCCTCTTGACGGTCGGTGCATGCGGGCTGGAGATGCCCGTCTGCGGCAGCGGGGTGTAGCTTAGCCTGGTAGAGCGCTACGTTCGGGACGTAGAGGCCGGAGGTTCGAATCCTCTCACCCCGACCAGCAACCGCCCGAGTCTGACGTTGGCGACCCATCGTGTGGCACCACGGCGACCTGCCGTGAAGAAGTGCCCGCTCCCTTCCTAGCCGCCGTTTACAGTGTTGCAGGGATCAGCGATGATCCCTCGCCCACCCCCCAACGCGGTCATAGCCACGCCTGTGGATACCCTTGTCGACTCACCCCAATCCACGCTGTCCGGCGTGGCGCGGGTGTTGGTGCATGCTGGTCGACTTGGCGTCAAGAACGCCGAAGAACTCGTCAAGAGCGCCAAGGAGCGGAAGGTCAGCTTCGTATCGGCGGTGATCTCCGCTGGCGCCGTATCCGCCACCGACCTGGCCCACACGTTGTCGGCGAGCTTGGCGCTGCCGCTGCTGGATCTCAACGCGATCGACGGCGAGAAGCTCCCGCGCAATCTGGTCGACGGCAAGCTGGCGCAGCAATATCAGATCATCGTATTGGGCCGCAGGGGCAGTCGGCTGTTCATCGGCGGCGCCGATCCGACCGATCAGGAAGCGGTCGAGCGGATCAAATTCGCCACTCAGCTGTCGCCCGAGTGGGTGATCGTCGAGTACGACAAGCTCGGCAAGCTGCTCGAGAACCAGGGCACCAGTGCCAGCGAAGCCTTGGCTTCGATGGCCGAGGGCGAGTTCGACTTCGACGTGGCCGAGGACGATGGCGCTGCCCCGGAGCAGGCCGATGTCGCCCAGGAAGTCGAAGACGCACCGGTTGTGCGCTTCTTGCAGAAGATGCTGATCGATGCAATCAACGCGCGCGCGTCGGATCTGCACTTCGAACCCTACGAGTACAACTACCGCGTGCGCTTCCGCATCGATGGCGAGCTGCGCGAGATCACTCAGCCGCCGATTGCGATCAAGGACAAGCTGGCGTCGCGTATCAAGGTCATCAGCCGGCTCGATATCGCCGAAAAACGCGTGCCGCAGGACGGCCGCATGAAGCTCAAGTTCGGCAATCGTGCCATCGACTTCCGCGTCTCGACCTTGCCGACGCTCTTCGGCGAGAAGATCGTGATCCGTATCCTGGATCCGTCGAGCGCGAAGCTGGGCATCGAAGCGCTGGGCTACGAGAAGATCGAGCGCGACCGACTCACCAGCGCGATCCAGCGGCCGTACGGCATGATCCTGGTGACCGGGCCCACGGGATCGGGCAAGACAGTATCGCTGTACACCTGCCTCAACATCCTCAACCAGCCCGGCGTCAACATCTCGACGGTCGAGGATCCGGCGGAAATCAACCTGCCCGGTATCAACCAAGTCAACGTCAACGACAAGGCCGGGTTGAACTTCGCGACCGCACTCAAGGCATTCCTGCGACAGGATCCGGACGTCATCATGGTCGGCGAAATCCGCGACCTCGAAACCGCCGACATCGCGATCAAGGCCGCTCAGACCGGCCACTTGGTGATGTCGACGCTGCACACCAACGACGCCCCGACCACGCTGACCCGGATGCTGAACATGGGCGTGGCGCCATTCAACATCGCCGCCAGCGTGCTGCTCATAACCGCGCAGCGCCTGGCGCGGCGCCTGTGCGAGAACTGCAAGCAGCCCGCCGACTACCCGCGTGAGTCGCTGCTGAAGGCGGGTTACCGGGCCGAGGATCTCGATGGCTCCTGGAAGGCCTATCGAGCCGTCGGCTGCTCGGCCTGCAACAACGGCTACAAGGGTCGGGTCGGCGTTTACCAGGTGATGCCCATTTCGGACGCGATCCAACGCATCATCCTGTCCGAAGGCACTGCGATGGATATCGCGGCGCAGGCGCTGAAGGACGGTGTGCGCGATCTGCGGCAGTCGGGCCTGGTGAAGGTCCGCGCCGGCGTCACGACTCTGGAAGAAGTGATCGCGGTCACCAACGAGTAGGCAACGGTTGCGGTCGATCTGGTCCACGCACCAGAGAGCCGCCGGAGGAATCATGGCAACAGCTGTCGCCGCGCGCGGCCTCAAGAACGTCAAGGAAACGGTCTACGAGTGGGAAGGCCGCGACAAGAACGGCAAGATCATGCGCGGCGAAATGCGCGCGGGCGGCGAGGCAATGGTGTCGGCCAGTCTGCGACGCCAGGGCATCCTCGTCACACGTGTCAAGAAGCGCCGCACCAGCGGTGGCCGCTCTGTCAAACAGAAGGACATCGCCGTCTTCACGCGCCAGCTCGCAACGATGATGAAGGCGGGCGTGCCGTTGCTGCAGGCCTTCGACATCGTCGCGCGGGGCAGCCCCAATCCCAAGCTGACGCGTCTCCTCACCGACATCCGCTCAGACGTCGAGACCGGCACCAGCTTGTCGGCCGCGTTCCGCAAGCATCCGATGTACTTCGACGCGCTGTACTGCAACCTGGTTGAGGCCGGCGAGGCGGGCGGCATTCTGGAGGCGCTGCTCGACCGCTTGGCGCTGTACCAGGAGAAGACGCTCGAACTCAAGCGCAAGATCAAGTCGGCGCTGATGTACCCGATCGCGGTGATCGTGGTGGCGTTCGTGGTGCTGACCGTGATCATGATCTTCGTGATTCCGGCATTCAAGGACGTGTTCAAGTCCTTCGGCGCCGACCTGCCTGCGCCCACGCTCGCGGTCATCGCGATGAGCGAGTTCTTCGTCAAATACTGGTGGGCTATCTTCGGGTTTCTTGGTGGCGGGGGTTATTTCTTCTTCCAGTCGTGGAAGCGTTCGGAGAAGATGCAGAAGGCGATGGACCGCATGCTGCTCCGCATTCCGGTCTTCGGGGACCTGATCTACAAGTCGGTGATCGCGCGCTGGACGCGGACACTGTCCACGATGTTTGCAGCCGGGGTGCCCCTGGTCGAAGCGCTGGACTCGGTCGGCGGAGCGTCGGGCAACGCAGTGTTCGTCGAGGCAACGGAGCAGATTCAAAAGGATGTATCGACCGGTGCCGCCCTGACGACGTCGATGCAGACAACCGGTGTGTTCCCGTCGATGGTGCTGCAGATGGCCGCGATCGGCGAGGAGTCGGGCGCGCTGGACCACATGCTGGCGAAGGCGGCCGAGTTCTACGAGCAGGAAGTGGACGAGATGGTCAAGGGCCTGTCGAGCCTGATGGAGCCGTTCATCATCGTGATCCTCGGCGTGTTGATCGGCGGCATCGTTGTGTCGATGTACCTGCCCATCTTCAAGCTCGGCGCCGTGGTCTGACGTGCCGGGCTGGCTGCTGCACCCGGCGACACTCGCACTCATCGGCCTTGCGGTCGGCAGTTTCCTCAATGTCGTCATTCATCGGCTGCCGTCGATGCTTGAGCGCGACTGGTGGCGCGATGTGCTCCACCAACTGGGTGACACCGCGTCGTACCGACGGGTGTTCGGGTCGGCAGCGCCTGAGCCGCTGTTGCAGTCGGGCGCGGACCTGCAGGCGGCGATCGGCTCGCTATCGCCGTTGAGCCTGGCGCGGCCTGCGTCGCGCTGCCCGTCGTGCGGACATCGCATCCGGGCTTACGAGAATGTGCCGGTGATCAGTTGGCTGGCATTGCGCGGGCGCTGTTCCTCGTGCCGTGCTCGCATCTCGGCCCGGTATCCCGTGATTGAGTTGGCGTCTGCTGTGCTGTTCGCAGCGATCGGCTGGCGCATGGGCGCCCAACCGCAGGTGTGGCTGTGGTGCGGGTTCGGTGCCGCGTTGCTGGCGTTGGCCTGGATCGATTGGGACACCACGGTGCTTCCAGATGCAATCACGCTTCCGTTGCTCTGGGCCGGACTCTTGTGCGCCGTGCTGGGTTGGACCATCGCCCCCGTCACCGCGATCATCGGAGCGGCCGCAGGCTACTTGTCGCTGTGGACCGTGTATTGGTTCTTCAAGCTGGCCACCGGCAAGGAAGGCATGGGCTACGGCGACTTCAAGCTGTTGGCGGCGTTGGGCGCCTGGCTGGGCTGGCAGGCGCTGCTGCCGATCGTCCTGGCTGCATCACTGATCGGTGCCGTGATCGGCATCGCGATGAAGGCGAGCGGCGCACTGCGCGAAGGGCGGTATGTTCCGTTCGGCCCGTTTCTGGCGGGCGCCGGGTTGGTCGTGATGTTGGTTGGCGTCCCCATCGCTTTGGGTTGGATCGGGTTGAACTGAACCTGCGCGCGGCACCATGGCGATTCGTCGCATCGGACTGACCGGCGGCATCGGCAGCGGCAAGAGCACGGTGGCCGAACTCTGGGTGACCAACGGCGCGGCGCTCGTCGATACCGACGCGATCGCCCGATCGCTGACCGGCCCTGGCGGTGCGGCGATACCCGCGATGCGAGCGCAGTTCGGTGCCGATCTTATCGACGCCGACGGGGCGCTCGATCGGCCGCGCATGCGCGAGCTGGCCTTCAACGATCCATCTTCGAAGCATCGCCTCGAGGCCATCCTGCATCCGCTGATCGGTACCGAGGCCATGGCGCAGGCGGCCCGCTCTCAGAGCCGCGCGATCATCTTCGACGTGCCACTGATGGTGGAGTCGTCGCATTGGCGTTCCCGCTGCGACAGGATCGTGGTAGTCGATTGCGGCGAGCAGACACAGATCGAGCGCGTGACGCGCCGCTCCGGATGGCCTGCCGACCAGGTACGTCGAGTCATCGCACAGCAGGCACCGCGCAGCGCGCGGCGCGCCATCGCCGACGCCATCATCCACAACGACGGTCTATCGTTCGATGGATTGCGCGCTGCCGTCCATTCACTGTGGGCTCTGTGGGTGGAGGGCGCGACCACGTAGAGCGCTGTGAAACAATCGCGCTCCTGCACCTTGGCCTTGCGGGAGCCGATGGATTGATTCTCTACGAGTACCCGTTCCAGGAGAGCGTGCGCACGATGCTGCGCCTGGAGCAGTTGTTCGACAGGCTTGGTCAGTTGATGGTGCGCGAGACCGCCGTCGACCATCATTTCGCGCTGGCGACGCTGTTCGAGATCATGGACGTCGCGTCGCGCGCAGATCTGAAGTCCGACCTGCTCAAGGAGCTTGAGCGCCACAAGCAGCAGCTCTTGGCGCTGCGAGGCAACGCGCAGGTCGCGCAGCAGGCGCTCGATGAAGTCATCCATCGAATCGAGCATGCCTTCGACGCGCTCAACCAGTTGCCCGGCAAGGCGGGGCACGCGTTGACCAGCAACGAGTGGCTGATGAGCGTGCGCAGCCGCATCAGCATCCCGGGCGGCACCTGCGAGTTCGACCTGCCCGCTTATTACGCCTGGCAGCACCGCGACGCCGCGGTGCGGCGCGCGGATCTGAGTCAATGGGTCTCGACCATGATGCCGTTGGCGCAGGCGCTGCAAGCCTTGCTGCAGTTGCTGCGCGACTCCGGGGTGCGGCAGCAGGTGGTCGCCCCGGGCGGCCAGTTCCAGCAGAGTCTCGCCCCGGGCAAGGTGTACCAGTTGTTGCGCGTGCGGCTGGATCCGGCCCTGCAACTGGTGCCCGAGATCAGCGGTCACCGGCTGATGGTATCGGTGCGACTGATGCGCGCGGAGTCCGACGGGCGCCTGCGGCCGAGCAGCGAAGACGCGTCGTTCGAGATGGCGTTGTGTGCGTGAGATGACTGCCTCCGCCCCGGCCCGCTTGGTGCCGTGCCCAACCTGCGCGCGGCGCGCGGCCTTCTCTGCGTCCAATCCGTGGCGGCCGTTCTGTGGCGAGCGCTGCCGCAGCATCGACCTCGGCGCCTGGGCGAGCGAGCGATTTCGTGTCCCGGCAGACTCGCCACCGGAGGGTGCCGAGGGGTTCGACGCCGGCACGCCGACGCACCTTCCAGGGGGTTGAAGTGGTCGGCTTCAACCCTATAATCTGGCTGCTAGCACTCTAGGGTGCTGAGTGCTAACAGAGGGCGCGTCGCTCCGCAGGCGCATCCGATGCTGGTAAATGTGCGCTCACTCATCGTCGAGCGCTCTGGCAGAGTCATCCGAACACTCGAAGGAGATGCAATGAAACTTCGTCCGTTGCACGACCGCGTGGTCGTCAAGCGCCTGGAGAACGAAACAAAGACCGCCTCGGGCATCGTGATCCCCGACAACGCAGCCGAGAAGCCCGATCAGGGCGAAGTGCTCGCAGTGGGACCGGGCAAGCGCAACGACAAGGGCGACTTCGTGACGCCCAACGTCAAGGTCGGCGACCGCGTTCTGTTTGGCAAGTACAGCGGCCAGACCGTCAAGGTGGACGGTGACGAGCTGTTGGTGATGCGCGAAGAAGACCTCTTCGCCGTCATCGAGAAGAAGTGATCGCTGGCGGCGATCACTCTTCGTCGCCGGCCAACTTGGCCCAGCCAGGTTGAGGGCCACAGGCCCGGTCGAAGACGAGAGTCGTCGTCGCGCTGAAACCCCATTTCCAAGCAGGAGAAACACACATGGCAGCAAAAGACGTCGTTTTCGGCGCCGACGCCCGTCACCGCATGGTCGAGGGCGTGAATATCCTGGCCAACGCGGTCAAGGTGACCCTGGGCCCGAAGGGCCGCAACGTGGTGCTCGAGCGCAGCTTCGGCGCGCCCACCGTCACCAAGGACGGTGTCTCGGTCGCCAAGGAGATCGAGCTCAAGGACAAGCTCCAGAACATGGGCGCCCAGATGGTCAAGGAGGTCGCCTCCAAGACCAGCGACAACGCCGGTGACGGCACCACCACCGCGACGGTGCTGGCGCAGTCGATCGTGCGCGAGGGCATGAAGTACGTGGCCGCGGGCATGAACCCGATGGACCTCAAGCGCGGCATCGACAAGGCGGTCACGAGCCTGGTCGAGGAGCTGAAGAAGGCCACCAAGCCCACGACGACGAGCAAGGAGATCGCCCAGGTCGGCACGATCTCGGCCAACTCCGACGAGTCGATCGGCAAGATCATCGCCGACGCGATGGACAAGGTCGGCAAGGAAGGCGTCATCACGGTCGAGGACGGCAAGTCGCTTGAGAACGAGCTCGACATCGTCGAAGGCATGCAGTTCGACCGCGGCTACCTGTCGCCGTACTTCATCAACAACCCGGACAAGCAGGCCTCGATCCTCGAGGGCCCGTACGTGTTGCTGTACGACAAGAAGATCAGCAACATCCGCGACCTGCTGCCTACGCTGGAGCAGGTGGCCAAGGCGGGCAAGCCGCTGCTGATCGTCGCCGAAGAGGTCGAAGGCGAGGCGTTGGCCACCCTGGTGGTCAACACCATCCGCGGCATCCTCAAGGTGTCGGCCGTCAAGGCGCCGGGCTTCGGTGACCGCCGCAAGGCCATGCTGGAAGACATCGCGATCCTGACCGGTGGCAAGGTGATCTCCGACGAAGTCGGCCTCACGCTCGAAAAGGTGCAGCTGGCCGACCTCGGTCAGGCCAAGCGCGTCGAGGTGGCCAAGGAAAACACCACCATCATCGACGGCGCCGGCAAGGCGGGCGACATCGAGGCGCGCGTCAAGCAGATCCGCGTGCAGATCGAAGAAGCCACCAGCGACTACGACCGCGAGAAGCTGCAGGAGCGCGTGGCCAAGCTGGCCGGCGGCGTGGCGGTGATCAAGGTCGGTGCCGCCACCGAAGTCGAAATGAAGGAGAAGAAAGCCCGCGTCGAGGACGCGCTGCACGCCACCCGTGCCGCCGTCGAGGAGGGCATCGTGGCCGGCGGCGGCGTCGCGTTCCTGCGCGCGCGCCAGGTGATCGGCGAGAAGCTCAAGGGCGACAACCACGACCAGGATGCCGGCATCAAGATCGTGATGCGTGCCATCGAGCAGCCGCTGCGCGAGATCGTCGCCAACGCCGGTGATGAGCCGAGCGTGGTGCTCAACAAGGTGCTCGAAGGCAAGGGCAACTTCGGCTACAACGCCCAGACCGGCGGCTATGGCGACATGATCGACATGGGCATCCTGGATCCGACCAAGGTCACGCGCACGGCGCTGCAGAACGCGGCGTCGGTCGCCAGCCTGATGCTGACCACCGAAGCGATGGTCGCCGAGGCGCCGAAGGACGAGACCCCGCCGGCGATGCCTGGCGGTGGCATGGGTGGCATGGGCGGCATGGACATGTGATCGCCACGCCACGGGCACCGTCCAAAAAGGGGTGCATGTGGCACACGGCCCGCGAGCGCATGCGCCCGCGGGCCGTTTTCATTGGGTCGTGCGCCGGATAATTGGCCGTTCGCGATCTCTCTGCCCCGATGTCTCATCGACCCACGCTAGCGGATTTCGTCGACCAGGAACTGCGGCTGTCCGAAGTGACCTTCGCGGCGATCGTCGACGCCGTGCTGAAGCAATGGCGCGAGCGCGCCCCGGTGCGGATGGCCAGCGATGCCGACGCGCTGCGGGTCCTGCACAGCCAGCGCGATGATGTCATCCGCGTTGCCGTGCAGTCGCTCCACGACCAGACCCACGGTCGCAGCGACCCGGCCACCGTTGCGCCGCGCAAGAGCGGCAAGCTCGAGTTGTCGCTGGTCGATGACGACGAAATCACCGCAGACATCGAGGTGGCCCGCATCGTCGAGCGCAGCAATGCCGACCTCGAAGACCCGCTGCGCGAGCTGCGTACGTACACGTCGGCGCTGGTAGGCGACGTCAACACCGCGCGCGACACCAATCCACTACGCCCTGAGGCCTGGGTGCGTGCCGTGCAGGCCGGCTTTCGCAGCCTGTCGATCGCCCGCAACATGCAGACGGCATTGCTGCGCACCGCGATGCAGCCCCTGATTCGCGCGTTGCACGACAACTATGGCGCTGCCTGCACGCGGCTGCACGCGGCCGGCGTGACACCCGCGGCGCATCGCACGGTGGTCAACGAAGGTGTCGTCACCGAGCTCACCGATGCGATGCGCGCGCGTCGCTCGCTCGATCACGGCGCGGATTCCGGCGAGCGCGACCTGTTGCCCGGGTCGGTGGAGGATCTGCTGTATCGCGTCGAACAGGGCCTGCTGTCTTCACTCCCGGGTTCCGAGCGGGCCGCTGCGATGGCGCACGGCCCGTCGGTCACGCAGCGCGAACAGCCGATCGTCGAGCGGCTGTCGCAGCTCTACGACGCGATCCTGTCGGATCGGCGCTTGCCGCGCGAGAGCTTGCCGCTGTTGTCGCGCCTCTATCCCGCGGTGCTGCGGCAGACGCTTGCCGACGCGAGCGTGCTCGCCGACATCAAGCACCCGGTGTGGCAGTTCATGGATCAGCTCGGATTTCTGATGCAGACCCGCGAGGTGGGCGACCGCCAGGCCAACATCGCGCTGGCCCAGGGACTGATCGAGCAGCTGGTGGCGCAAACCAGCGCCGACGCACGGCCCTTCCTGTCGGCGGCCAACCGCCTGGTCGTGCTCGAGCGGCAGCGCTTTGCGCGCGCAGTGTCGACCGCCGCCCCCGACATCGCCATGTTGGGCGCCCGCGCGCACGATGCCTTCGGTCACTCGACATCGTTGCCGCAATCGCTCGACCCCGGCAGCAGCGACAACCTGCATGCGCCGCTGCGCCGCGACAGCGACGCCGGCACCGAGCCCGAAGACGTCGTGAGCGCCTGGCGCGCGGGTTCCTGGCTGTCGGTCTTTCTGCGCGAGCGCTGGCGCCGGGCGCTGATCCTCTGGCGGGCGCCCGGGTCCGGCCCTCTGCTGCTGCTCGACGCCAACGAAGCCCGCCACTGGGCCGTGCGCAGCATGGCCATCGAGCGCCTCGCTGCCGAGGGTCTTGCCCGCGTCTTCTCGCCGCGGTCGCTGGTGCTCGATGCCAGTGGGCGCGTGGGTCACGTCGCCCGCGATCCAGGCCCGACGCTGTTCGGGTGAGCGCGGGCGGCCGGGGCCCCTCAGGCTGCGTGCTGGGACGCCCAGGCCCGCAGCGTCAGGGCAACGTCGTCGAGGCCTTGGCCGGACAGCGCCGAGAACAACGCGACGCCGATGTCGGAGTGTTCGGTCGCCACTTCGGCGAGTAGGCGCTGGGCCAGATCGAGCGCACGCTGGCCATCGCGCCGACTCACCTTGTCGGCCTTGGTCAGCAGCACGAGCAGCTTGACGTCGCCGCCGGCCAGCCGCGGCCACACGTAGCCGAGCAGCTGGCGGTCGAGCTCGGTGAAGCCATGGCGCGCATCGACCAGCAGCACGAGGCCCGTCAGGCTGCGCCGCTGCGCCAGGTAGTCGGCCATCACCGCCTGCCAGCGCTTCTTCGACTCACGCTCGACAGCGGCGAAGCCGTAGCCCGGCAGGTCCACCCAGATCGCATCGGGCGCATCGGGAGGGCCGACGTTGAACAGGTTGAGGTGCTGGGTGCGACCGGGGGTCTTCGACGCGAATGCCAGGCGCTTGTGCTGGGCCAGCGCGTTGATCGCCGACGACTTGCCGGCATTGCTGCGCCCGACGAAGGCGATCTCCGGCAAGCCCGGTTCAGGCAGCTCGCTGACGCGGCTCGCCGTGACGAGGAAGCGCGCCGAGTGCGCCCACGCGAGCGCAGCCTTGGCGGACACACCGACGTGCGGTTCGGGCGGTGCCATGGCTCATTGTAAAATTCGCCGGTTTTTTGCCCGCCGACCCCTGCCCGCTCCGAGGTTGACCGCATGAAGTCGCCCCTTGCTCTGCTGCTCGCCGCCGCGATGGCGCTGCCCGTCGTTGCCGCCGAATCGAACGCGAACGCGCCGGCCAGACCCGATCTGGCCAAGGGTCAAGCGCTGTCGACGCAGGTGTGTGGCGCGTGCCACACCGCCGACGGCACGCGAGGCAGCCCCGCCAACCCGATCATTGCGGGTCAGCATCCCGAGTACCTGGCCAAGCAGCTCGGCGAATTCAAATCCGGCAAGCGCAACAACGCGGTGATGAAGGGCTTCGCCAGCACGCTGTCCGACAGTGACATTCGCGACGTGACGGCCTTCTATGCCAGCAAGCAGACCAAGCCGGGCTTCGCCAAGAACAAGGAGCTGTACGAGCTCGGTCAGAAGATCTATCGCGGTGGCATCGCCGACAAGCAGGTGCCTGCGTGCGCGGGCTGCCACAGCCCCACCGGCGCCGGCATCCCGGCGCAGTACCCCCGGATCGGCGGCCAGCATGCCGACTACACCGAGGCGCAACTCAACGGTTTCCGCGCCGGACAGCGAGCCAACAGCCCGCCGATGGCCGCGATCGCCGCCCGCCTGAGCGACCGCGAGATCAAGGCGGTGGCCGACTACGTCGCTGGCCTGCACTGACTGTCGCATTGGCCGTCCCTGGCCACCCGGCCAGGGATAGGGCGTCGTCGGGCGGCCCGGCCACTGGCCTTAATTCATGAACCCGCCGCGGGTAGCGGCGCCCGGCGTCGCACCGCTGGGACGGGCGCACTATATTGCGCGGTATGCCGTACGTCCGCCGCAACGCGCAGGGCGAGGTGGTGAGCCTGCACCGCCACGCCGAAGCCGGCACGTCGGAATTCCTGCCCGATGAACACGCCGACGTGCTCTCCTTCTTCGGGGCCGGCACGGCCGCCGGTGGCAGCGGCGATGCCGAGGGCTTCGCGCGGCTCGACGCCGACTTCGTGCGGGTGCTCGAGGACGTGATCGACACGCTGGTCGCCAAGAACCTGATCAACATCACCGACCTGCCGCCCGAGGCTCAAGCCAAGCTGTTCTCGCGCAAGAGCTTCCGCGAGCGCCGCTCGCAGAACTCGCTGCGCCTGTTCGGCGATACCGTGGGCTTCGGCAACGTCATCGACGACACACAGTTCGACACCCAGTTCGGCGACACGCTCTGAGCCGGACTTCGTCCGGGGATTGCCAGCGCTTGGCAGCGAGCCGACAGCGAGCGGAGTAAGGTCGCGCCTTCCAGAGCGACCCACTGAGCACCCACAGGAACATCCACCATGCTGCAGCCCAAGGACCGTGGCTTCGTGCACCCCGTCGCTTCCGAGATCACCCCCCGCCCGGTGTTCGAGTCGCGGCGTCGATGGATCGCCGCGGCAACGGCCGCAGCGGTGCTCGGCCCTCGTGTTGCCCTGGCCCAGAACCAAGCCGCGGGAAAAGGCACGCCGCTGGCCGGGGCGCGCAGCACCGTCCCTGGCGCCATCACGATGGAGAAGCCCACGTCGTTCGCCGATGCCACCCGCTACAACAACTACTACGAGTTCGGCCTCGACAAGAGCGATCCGGCCGAGCACGCGCACACGTTGAAGACGCGCCCGTGGACGGTGGCCGTGGAGGGTGAAGTCCGCAAGGCGGGCACGTTCGGCATCGACGATCTGCTCAAGCTCGCGCCGATGGAAGAGCGCGTCTACCGCTTGCGCTGCGTCGAAGGTTGGTCGATGGTGATTCCTTGGCTCGGCTACTCGCTGGCGGAGCTGATCCGCAAGGTCGAGCCCACGGGCAACGCCAAGTATGTCCAGTTCGTGACACTGGCCGATCGCGCGCAGATGCCCGGCCTGCGCTCGTCGGTGCTCGACTGGCCGTACGTCGAAGGACTGCGGCTCGACGAGGCGATGAATCCGCTGACCCTGCTGACGTTCGGCATGTACGGCCAGGTGCTGCCCAATCAGAACGGCGCGCCGTTGCGCGTGGTGGTGCCCTGGAAGTACGGCTTCAAGAGCGGCAAGTCGATCGTCAAGATCCGCTTCGTCGAGCAGCAACCGGCCACCAGCTGGTCGCTGGCCGCCCCGCAGGAGTACGGCTTCTACTCGAACGTCAACCCGACGGTCGATCATCCGCGCTGGAGCCAGGCCACCGAGCGCCGCATCGGCGAGGGCGACCTGTTCGCGAAGAAGCGGCCGACGCTGATGTTCAACGGCTACGAAGCGCAGGTGGGCCAGCTCTACGCCGGCATGGACCTGAAGAAGTGGTACTGACCAGCACGCCGCGGCGGCCGCTGCAATCGCTGCTGCTGCACCCAGCCACCAAACCGGCGCTGTTCGCCGTGGCCTTGGTGCCCTTCACCCTGCTGGTCATCGGCATCGTCCGGCACACGCTGGGCGCCAACCCGGCCGAAACGTTGATCCGATCGCTCGGCGACTGGACGCTGCGCTTCCTGTGCCTGACGCTGGCGATCACGCCGTTGCGGCAATGGACCGGCTTGGCCGCGCTGGCGCGGTTGCGGCGCATGCTGGGGCTGTTCACCGCCTTCTACGCCACACTGCACTTCCTGGCCTACGCCGTGTTCGACATGGAGCTGGCGTGGAGCGACATCGTGCGCGACGTCGGCAAGCGGCCATTCATCCTGGTCGGCACGACGGCGTTCCTGTTGTTGCTGCCACTGGCGGCCACATCGTTCAACCGTGCCATCCGCTGGCTCGGTGCCGCCCGCTGGCAGGCGCTGCACAGGCTGGTCTATGCCATCGCCCTGCTGGCGATCCTGCACTTCTTCTGGATGCGTGCCGGCAAACGCAACTTCGGCGAGGTCGCCGTGTATGCGGCGATCCTCGGTGTGTTGCTCGGCTGGCGCGTGGTCAGGGCAGCCCAGGGCCGCTACTTCATGAAGCTCGGCAGCCAAAGCGCCAAGGGCTGAAACTCGAGCACCACCGCCAGGCCGATGCACAACGCGACGCAGAAGATCCAGACGCCGCGAAAAATCTGCTTCAGCGTCACGTCCTTCAGAAGCGAGTTGAGCACGAACAGGTTCATGCCCACCGGTGGCGAAATCAGGCCGATCTGCACCACCAGCACGATCAGCACGCCGAACCACACCGGGTCGAAACCAAGCTGAGTGACGATCGGAAAGAACACCGGAATCGTCAGCAGCACCATCGAGAGCTCTTCCATGATGGTGCCCAGCAGGACGTAGATCACCATCATCGCGCCCACCACCGCCAGCGGCGGCAGGCCCATGTGGGTGATCCAGTCCTTCAGATCGTTGGGCATCGACGTGAAGTTGATGAAGCCCGAGAACATCATGGCGGCGATCAGGATCGTGAACAACATCGCCGTCGTGCGCGCGCTCTCCACCAGCACCTCGCGCAGCATGCGCCAGGTCAGCGCGCGACGGGCCAGCGCGAAGAAGAACGCGCCCGACGCGCCGATGCCGGCACCCTCGGTGGCCGTGAACACGCCGCCATAGATGCCGCCCAGCACCACCACCACCAGCAGCGCCACGCCCCAGATGTCGCGCAGTGCCTTCAGTCGCTCGCGCCAGGTGCTGCGCTCGCCGGCCGGCCCGGCCTGCGGATCGCGCGCCGTCACGATCGCCACCGCGCCCATCATCAGCGCGGCGCAGAACAGCCCCGGCAGCACACCGGCGGCGAACAGTTTGCCGATGTGCGTCTCGGTGACGATGCCGTAGATCACCATGATCGTCGACGGCGGAATCATGATGCCGAGCGTGCCGCCGGCGGCGATGACGCCGGTCGACAGGTAGTCGGCGTAGCCGAGCTTCTTCATCGACGGATACGCCACCTTGCTCATCGTGGCGGCGGTGGCGATCGACGAGCCGCAGATGGCACCGAAGCCGGCGCAGGCCAGGATCGTCGCGTGCGCGAGGCCGCCGCGCACGTGGCCGACGAACGAATACGCGAGGCGGAACAGCTCGTGCGCCAGCCCGGCGCGGGCAACGAAGTTGCCCATCAGGATGAACAGCGGCACCACGCTCAGCGTGTACGCGAAGCCGGTCTCGTAGACCACCTGCGACGCGGCCGCGGCCGTGGCCGGCCAGCCGCGCAGCAGGCCCAGGCCGATGAAGCCCACCAAGCCCATCGCGAACGCCAGCGGCAGCCGCAGCAGCGCCAGCACGAACACGCCGGCAAAACCCAGCAGCGCCTCGATCATGACGGGCTTTCGCCCTCGACGCCGACGTGATGGTGCGCCACCGGCCGCAGCACCAACAGCAGGTGCACGAGCCCGGTCACCGCGCACAGCACGCTCATGCCGTACACGAACGGCGCGATCGGCAGCTTGAGCTGCGCCGTCGTCTCGCCGTCGCCGGCGCGCGCCCCGGCCATGCCCCACATGACCCAGGCCAGACCGATCAACGCGAGGGCGCAGGCCAGATCGACGCACAGGCCCTGGATGCGGCGCACGCGCTCGGGCAGCCACGGATCGAGCGAGTCGAAGACCACGTGTTCGCCGGCCAGGCTGACCAGCGGCAGACCGGCGAAGATGGTCACCACCAGCAGCAGCTCGGTCATCTCCAACGAGCCCGGCACCGATTGGCTGATCGCCTTGCGGCCGCTGACGTCGACCAGCGTCAGGATCATGATCGCGAACAGCGCTGCGGCGGCCAGCGTGCCGCACAGCCACTCCAGCGCGCGGCGCAGCGCTTCGTCTCCGGGCGCGGGCGCTGCGGCGGCGCTCACCGTGCGCTCACTTCTCGAGCTTGGCGATCTCGGCCCGGAAGTCGGCCAGCACCTTCTTCGCGTCCTTCAGGCCACGGCCCTCGGCCGCCTTGATCCAGTTGTCCTCGAGCACGTTGGTCTTGCTCTTCACCGCGTCGACGAACGCGGCGTCGGCCTTGGTGAACTCCACGTTGTTGGCCTGCATCAGCGCATAGCCGCGGCGGTCGGCCTTGTCCCAGGCGCGGCCGGCCATGCGTGCCAGGAACTCGCCCGACATCTCGTCGATCGCCTTCTTCACGTCGGGCGGCAACGAGTCGTACTTGGCCTGGTTCATGACGAACACGAAGCTGGTGTTGTACAGGCCGCCGGGGAACAGCGTCGCGTACTTGATGATCTTCTCGATCTTGAAGCTCTCGATCGACTCGGCGGGGAACAGCGTGCCGTCCATCACCCCGGTGGACAGCAACTCGTAGCTCTCCGGCGCCGGCTTCAGCGTGGCGTTCATGCCGAGCACCTTGGCGATCTCGTTGACCATGCCGCCGCCGACCCGGAACTTCAGGCCGGACAGATCCTCGACCTTGGCGATCGGCCGCTTGACGTTGAACACGATGCCGGGCCCGTGCGTGAACACCGCCAGCACCTTGACGCCCTTGTGCTCCTCGGCGAAGGCCGGGTATTTGGCGTACATGCGCTGAAACGCCACCGACACCGACTCCGACGAGTTGCCGAGGAACGGAAACTCGGCCAGTTGTGGCGTCACGAAGCGGCTCGGCGTGTAGCCGTGCACCGCGAACGAGATGTCGGCCAACCCGTTGCGCACGGCGTCGAACGTGCCCGGCGGCGCCGCCACTGCGCGCGGCAGCGCGTTGCACTTGATCTTGCCCGGTACCTTCTGCGCCAGCATCTCGCACCATTCGACCTGCGTGACGCTCAATGCATGGGTGGGCGGCACCCAAGTCGACAGCGCCAGCGTGGTCTGTGCAGCGGCCGGGGCGAGGCCCGACAGCGACAGGGCCAGACAGGTCAGCACGCGTGCAGCGCGGGTGGCGAGCGAGGGCATGGTGGCCTCCTGGTTGCGACGCGCGATTGTCAACGACGGTCAACCGCGATCCCATTGCAGAAAACGCGGAGGCACGGCGGAGCCGAGGCCGCCGTGCGCGACCCCTCGATCGCGGTGCCCTCGCCGGTGCAACCCCGTGAACGGGGTTCGCTCGACCCCAGGGCGCCACCTAGCATCCGTGCATCGCCGCCGACCCATGGGTCCATCGAGGGAGAGCCACTTGATCGCCATGCACGACGAGGCCGGACAGCCCGAGCCACAAGGCGCCGCCTTGCCGTACCGCCCAGGACGTGCCGCGCTGGAGCTGGCGGTGCGCCGCCTCGACGAGGCCGAACGCCAGCGTCAGCCGGCGGCGATGTGCGAAGCACTGGCCGGCATCGGCCGCTGCTACAGCGCGCTGTCGGCCTACCCGCAGGCGATGGACTTCATGCGACAGGCGCTGCGCTGGTCCTATGCGCTGGGCAGCGTCGACCAGCGCGTCGAGCTGCTGTGCGAGTTGGCCGAACTGGCGTGCACCGCTGCCGAGTACGTCGACGTCGATGAAGAAGACGGCGAGCGCCAGGCGCGTGCCGCACGCGACCTGGCGCGCGACATGGCCTTCGAGGCTGCCAAGGTGGCCGCGCATGCGGCCGATCCGCACTGGGAGATCAAGGTGCTGCTGCGCGCCAGCGATGCGCTCGACCGCCTGGGCGACCACGACGACGCGGTGACGCTGCAGACACGCGCGATGACGCTGATGGTTCGCCACCCCGACGTCAGCGACGCGATGATCGACGGCAGCCCGCGCGCATTCGACGGCCGCGTGATGTAGTCGCCGGGCAATCGCCTCAACGCTCGCCCAGTCGAGCCGCCACCGCCTCGCGCGCCGGCACGCCGCGCCGCAGCACCGGCGCCAACGCGCGCCCGGTGTGGGTGTCGCGCGCCACCAGCGCCTCCGGCGTGCACGCCGCCACCACCTTGCCGCCCGCGGCGCCGCCTTCGGGGCCGAGGTCGATCACCCAGTCGGCCTCGGCGATGACGTCGAGGTCGTGTTCGATCACCAGCACGCTGTGGCCGCCGTCGGCCAGGCGGTGCAGCACGCGGATCAGGCGCTCGACGTCGGCCATGTGCAGACCGACGGTCGGCTCGTCGAGCACGTACAGCGTTTGCGGCGCGCGCTGGCCGCGCCGCGTCACGTCGTCGCGCACCTTGGACAGCTCGGTGACGAGCTTGATGCGCTGCGCCTCACCGCCGCTCAACGTGGGCGACGGCTGGCCGAGCGTGAGGTAGCCGAGACCCACGTCCTTCAGCAGCTGCAGCGGATGCGCGATCGACGGCATCGACGCAAAGAAGGCCGTCGCCTCGTCGACCTCCATGCGCAGCACGTCGCCGATGCTCCTGCCGCGCCAGGTGACGGTGAGCGTTTCCGGATTGAAGCGCGCGCCGTGGCATTGGTCGCACGGCACCTTGACGTCAGGCAGGAAGCTCATCTCGATCGTGCGCATGCCCTGGCCTTCGCACGCCGGGCAACGCCCGTCACCGGTGTTGAACGAGAAGCGTGCGGCCGCGTAGCCACGCGCCTTGGCCTCGAGCGTCTCGGTGAACAGCTTGCGGATCGTGTCCCAGAAGCCGATGTAGGTGGCCGGACACGAACGCGGCGTCTTGCCGATCGGTGTCTGGTCGACCTCGAGCACGCGGTCGATCGACTGCCAGCCGTCGAGTTCGCGGCAGCCTTTCAACGGGGGCAGCTTGCCGCGCGCACCGACCATGCCCTGCAGGTTGGTCAACAGCACGTCGCGCGCCAGCGTGCTCTTGCCCGAGCCCGACACGCCGGTCACCGCGACCAGGCGCTGCAGCGGGATGTTGACGTCGACGTCGCGCAGGTTGTGCAGGTTGGCGCCGCGCAGCCGCAGCGCCGGCTTGGCGCCATGCACCTCACGCCGTGCTTGCAGCGGGTGCGCCAGCGGATGCGCCAGGAAGCGTCCGGTCACCGAAGCCGGGTTGGCGGACACCGCCGCCACCTCGCCTTGCGCCACCAACTCGCCGCCACGACGCCCGGCGCCAGGACCGATGTCGATGATGTGATCGGCGCGGCGGATCGTGTCTTCGTCGTGCTCCACCACCACCAGCGTGTTGCCCTTGTCGCCCAGGCGCCCCAGTGCGTCGAGCAGGATGCGGTTGTCGCGCGGGTGCAAGCCGATCGTCGGCTCGTCGAGCACGTAGCAGACACCCTGCAGGTTGCTGCCGAGCTGCGCCGCCAGGCGAATGCGCTGGGCCTCGCCGCCGGAAAGCGTCGGCGCGGCGCGGTCGAGCGTCAGATAGGCGAGCCCCACCTCCTCGAGAAATTGCAGGCGGCTGCGGATCTCGCTCACCACGTCGCGCGCAATGTCGGCATCGCGTCCACCGAGCGACAGCGCCTCGACCCAGCGCCGCACGTCGGACACCGACCACTGGGCCACCGCGGTGATCGGCCGCGCATCGAAGGTGATCGCGCGCGACACCGGGTTCAGCCGCGTGCCGCCGCAGTCAGCGCAGGCCTGCTCGCCGACGCCTTCGACCTCGGGCTCTTCGGAAGGGAAGTTCTGCTCGCGGCCGCGGTCGTCGTCGTCGCGCACCGAGTCGTCGTACGCCTTGCGCTGCTCGCGCGTCAGGGCGAGGCCCGTCCCCACGCACGACGTGCACCAGCCGTGCTTGCTGTTGTACGAGAACATGCGCGGGTCCGGCTCGGGATAGCTGGTGCCGCACACCGGGCACGCACGCTTGGTGGAGAACACCTTGACCACGCCCACGCCGGCACCGTTGGCGCCATCGTCCATCGCGTCGGCCAGGCCATCGAGCGGCGCCAGCAGGTGCAGCACGCCTTTGCCCGCGTCGAGCGCCTTGGCCAGCAGTGCACGCAGTTCCTCCTCCCGTTCGGGCACCACGATCAGGTCGCCCACCGGCAGCTCGAGGGTGTGCTCCTTGAAGCGGTCGAGGCGCGGCCAGGGGTCGACCGGCACGAACGCGCCGTCGACGCGCAGGTGCGTGTGGCCGCGCGCCTTGGCCCACTTGGCGAGGTCGGTGTAGACGCCTTTGCGCGCCACCACCAGCGGAGCCAGCAGGCCGACGTGCTGGCCGCGATGGTCGCGCAGCAACTGCGCGGCGATGCTCTCGACGCTTTGCGGCTTGACCTCGGCACCGTCGTGCACGCAGTGCTGCAGCCCGAGCTTGACCCACAGCAGGCGCAGGAAGTGCCACACCTCGGTGGTGGTGGCCACCGTGCTCTTGCGGCCGCCGCGGCTCAGGCGCTGCTCGATCGCCACCGTCGGCGGGATGCCGAACACCGCGTCGACCTCCGGCCGCCCCGCCGGTTGCACGATGCTGCGTGCATACGCGTTGAGCGACTCCAGGTAGCGCCGCTGCCCCTCGTTGAACAGAATGTCGAAGGCCAGCGTGCTCTTGCCGGAGCCCGACACGCCGGTGATCACGTTGAACTTGCCGCGCGGCACGTCGACCGTCATCGACTTCAGGTTGTGCTCGCGCGCGTTGACGATGCGGATCACATCGTCGGCTGCGCGCGCCGCCTCGCGTTGCGCCCGCATCCAGGTCTGCAGCGGCAGGCCGACTTCGCGCACCTCGCGCTCGCCGATGCCCAGCGCCTGCTCGTATTCGCGCAGCGCGCGCCCGGTGTGCGACGCAGCGTGCGCCTTCATGTCCTCCGGCGTGCCGACCGCCACCAGCTCGCCGCCGGCGTCACCGCCCTCGGGGCCGAGGTCGATCACCCAATCGGCGTTGCGGATCACGTCGAGGTTGTGCTCGATCACGATCAGCGAATGGCCACCTTCGAGCAGCTTGCGCATGGCGCGCATCAGCTTCGCGATGTCGTCGAAGTGCAGGCCGGTGGTCGGCTCGTCGAACAGGAACAACGTACCTTTTCTGGCAGCCGGCTGTTGCGGCCGGCTCGCCGCCTCGGCCAGGAAGCCTGCGAGCTTCAGGCGCTGCGCCTCGCCGCCCGACAGCGTGGGCACCGGCTGGCCGAGCCGCACATAGTCGAGGCCGACGTCGACGATCGGCTGCAGCCGCGCGACCACCTCGCGGTCGTCGCGGAACAGTTCGCACGCCTCGGCCACCGTGAGGTCGAGCACGTCGGCCACCGACAGCTGCCGCGCGCCACGCACGATGCGCACCTCGAGGATCTCGGCGCGGTAGCGACGGCCGTCGCAGTCGGGGCAGCGCAGGTAGACGTCGGACAGGAACTGCATCTCGACGTGCTCGAAGCCCGAGCCGCCGCAGGTCGGGCAGCGGCCGTCGCCGGCGTTGAAGCTGAACGTGCCGGCGCCGTAGCCGCGCTCGCGCGCCAGCGGCGCCTCGGCGAACAGCTTGCGCACCTCGTCGAACGCGCCGACGTAGCTGGCCGGATTGCTGCGGGCGGTCTTGCCGATCGGGCTCTGGTCGACGAACGTGGCGCTGCTCAGCCAGTCGGCGCCGAGCAGCCGGTCGTGCTCGCCCGGCGCCTCGGTGGACTTGCCGAAGTGGCGCAGCAGCGCCGGCACCAGCACGTCCTGCACCAGCGTGCTCTTGCCGGAGCCGGAGACACCGGTCACCACCGTGAGCCGCTGCAGCGGGAAGGCGACGCTCAGGTTCTTCAGGTTGTGCTCGCGCGCCCCTTCGAGCACCAGCTTCGGCGTCGACTCGCCGACGTGGCGCCGGATGCCGATGCCGACGTGCTTGCGCGCCCCGAGGTAGGCGCCGGTCAGCGTGTCGGCCTTGCGCGCCGCCTCGGGCGTGCCGTCGAACACGATGCGCCCGCCGTTGGCGCCGGGGCCGGGGCCCATGTCGATCAAGCGGTCGGCGGCCAGCATCACCGCCGGGTCGTGCTCGACCACGACGAGCGTGTTGCCGGCGTCGCGCAGGCGCTGCATCGCCTCGACGATGCGCCCCATGTCGCGCGGATGCAGCCCGATGCTCGGCTCGTCGAGCACGAACAGCGTGTTGACCAGCGAGGTGCCGAGCGCGGTGGTCAGGTTGATGCGCTGCACCTCGCCGCCGGACAGCGTGCGGCTCTGGCGGTCGAGCGTCAGGTAACCGAGGCCGACGTCGCACAGATACCTCAGCCGCGTGCGGATCTCGCCGAGCAGCAGCTTCAGCGCCTCGTCGAGGACGCTCGATTCGGGCGCCAGCGCGTCGAAGAAACGCCGCAGCCGCGCGATCGGCAGCAGCATCAGGTCGTGCAGCGTCAGCCCTGGCATCGCCTCGAGTTGCGCGCGCGACCATTGCACGCCCGAAGGCATGAAGCGGCGCGCCGGCTCGAGCACCGCGTCCGCGCCTTCCCCGGTGCCCACGCGCCACAGCAGCGCGTCGAGCTTCAACCGCGCCCCCGCGCACACGGTGCACGGCGTGTAGCTGCGGTACTTCGACAGCAGCACGCGGATGTGCATCTTGTACGCCTTGCTCTCCAGATAGCCGAAGAAACGGCGCACGCCGTACCACTGCTTGTTCCAGTTGCCCTTCCACAGCGGCGAGCCTTCGATCACCCAGTGGCGCTGCGCGTCGGTGAGCTGGCTCCACGCGGTGTCGCGCGGAATGCCTTCGGTGCCGGCGTGGTTCAGCAGGTCGTCCTGGCACTCCTTCCATGCCGGCGTCTGCAGCGGCTTGATCGCGCCACCGCGCAGCGTCTTGCGATGGTCGGGGATCACGAGGCCCCAGTCGACGCCGATCACGCGGCCGAAGCCGCGGCAGGTATCGCACGCGCCGTAGGCTGAGTTGAACGAGAACAGCGCCGGTTGCGGATCGGGGTAGCGGATGTCGCTCTCGGGGCAGTGCAGCCCCGTCGAGTAGCGCCACAGTTCGGCGGCCGCGTCGTCGCGCAGCACGTAGACGTTGACCCGCCCGCCGCCGCGCTTGAGCGCGAGCTCGATCGCCTCGACCACCCGCACACGCTCGGCGCCGACGATGCGCAGCCGGTCGGCGACCACATCGAGCACCTTCACGTGGGCCCCCACGCCTGCAGCTGACGCCGCTGCGCCGCCCCCCGCGGCGGCGCGCGCGGCTTTGGCCGGCCCGCTGCCGCGCGAGTGCTCCACCACCCGCTCGGCCTGCACCCGCGTGAACCCGCTGGCCGACAGCCACTGCTCGATCTCCTGCGGCGTCACGTTCTCCGGCAGCTGCACCGGGAACGTGATCGCCACGCGCGGGTCGCCGGCCTGCGTCGCGCGGTCGACCAGATCGGCGTGGATCGAATCGGCGCTGTCGTGACGCACCGGCAGCGCCGTTTGCCGGTCGAACAGTTGACCGGCGCGCGCAAAGAGCAGCTTGAGGTGATCGTTCAGCTCGGTCATCGTGCCGACCGTCGAGCGCGATGTGCGCACCGGGTTGGTCTGGTCGATCGCGATCGCCGGCGGCACGCCCTCGACGCGGTCGACCGCCGGCCGGTCCATGCGGTCGAGGAACTGGCGCGCATAGGCGCTGAAGGTCTCGACGTAGCGACGCTGGCCCTCGGCGTACAGCGTGTCGAACACCAGGCTCGACTTGCCGGAGCCCGATGGCCCGGTGACCACCGTCATCTCGCCGGTGGCGAGGTCGAGGTCGAGGTTCTTCAGATTGTGCTGGCGCGCGCCGCGAATGCGGATCACGCCTTGTCGGGACGGAGCTTTTGGCATGGGGGCGGACATTCTACGGATTGCGCTCGCGGCTCGTGCACGACCGCACGGATGCCCATACGCCGCGCGGCCTCGGGGCGCCGCGACGCGCACCTGTAACCCGCACCGAAAATGTCACACCCTGCGGTGGCGGGCAGTAACGCCGGTCGATCGGTGGGCGCTTCTCACGGGTGCGCGCGCCCGGCGACGGTGCACGCATGACATGATCGCGGACATCACCCTGTCCCTCCCTTCATTCCGCTCACGTCCCATGTCCGAAAGCCAAGGCAAGCAAGCGTTCAACCCCTCGGGGCTGATCGAATTCGAAGTGACCAACGTCGCCGACGCGCGCAAAGAGGTCGAGAAGCCCGCGTTCATCGTCGCGCTGGAAAGACTGCTGCCCGGCCACTGGGAGGAACAGCGGCGTCCGGCGTCGCCGTCGGACCGCGCGCTCACCGGCAAGGCCATCGACTGGTTGCTCACGCTGCCTGCAGCCGCGCGACCGAAGGCCCTCGGCGAGCAGTTCCCGCGCATCGCCAACCACTTGGCCGAGCACTGGAGCGACCTCGGCAACACGCAGATGGCGCTGATGCGGCTGCTGGCCGACGAGCGGGGAGGCCGCAAAGGCTTCTCGCTGCAGATCGAGCAGGAGATCGGCCGCCTGGCGGCCCACGTGCAGTCGCTGCTCGACAACGCGCCGACCCAACCGGCGTCGCTCTGACCCCCGGGCCCGCCCGGGCCCGGCGGAAGCCCCGCACTCCCTGAACTGCATCCGCGCGGCGGATGCAGGCGTATCGTGGCTGCGTATACCGGCCGCCGAGGGCATGGCCTGTTCGCGGCGGCAAAGCCGTTACAGCAACACGACCGATCACCGGACTCGAGGAGCGCGCATGAAGACCAGCTGGATCGCAGCCGTCACCCTGATCACCGCAGCCTCGGCAGCGGCCGCCGCCGACATCGCGGCCGGCAAGGCCAAGGTCGACGCCGTCTGCGCGGCCTGCCACGGCGCCAACGGCATCAGCGTGACCGACGTCATTCCGAACCTCGCCGGCCAGAAGGCAGGTTACCTGGAGGCTCAGCTCAAGGCGCTGAAGGACGGTTCGCGCAAGAACCCGGTCATGGGCGCCATGGCCGCACAGCTCAGCCTCGACGACATCGGCAACGTGGCGGCGTACTTCGCGTCGCTGCCGGGCGCCGGCGCGAGCAGCGCGAAGTCGGAATTCCTGCCCAACCTCGCCAAGAGCAGCGTGTCATTCCCCGACAACTACCAGGCCACGTTCGTCAAGTACCACACCATCAACTTCCCGGCGATGCGGCAGGTGCGCTATTACTACGCCAACCCGGCGGCGCTGCAGGCCGCCCGCGAGGGCAAAGACCTGCCCAACGGCTCGGTGCTGTTCGCCGAGGTGTATTCGGCCAAGCTCGACGCCGACAAGAAGCCCGTCACCGGCGCCGACGGCTTCTTCGTGGCCGACCAGCTGATGTTCTACACCGCGATGGCGCGCGACAGCGGGTGGGGCAAGGACATCCCCGACATGCTGCGCAACGAAGAGTGGAACTACGCGGTGTTCACGCTGGCCAAGCAGCAGCGCGCCGGCGTCAACCAGGCCGAGTGCCTGGCGTGCCACAAGCCGCTCGACAAGGCGAGCTACACCTTTACGCTGAAGGAGCTGACCGCCGTCGCCAAGGCGCGCTGATCCGTGCGGCGCGGCCGCACCGTGCGGTGGCGCCGGCGTGCCCCGTCTGGCCCGTGATCACGCCGCCGTGGGCAGGTGGATCGTCACCTCGGTGCCTTCGCCGGTCGCACTGCGCACCGCGACCTCGCCTCGGTGCAGCTCGACGATGCGCTTGACGATCGCCAGCCCCAGGCCCTTGCCGCCGCCGCCGTCGGCGTCGCCGCGCGCGCCGGTGCCGCTGTAGAGGCGATCGAACAGGTGCTCGAGGTCGCCCGCCGCGATGCCGCTGCCGGTGTCGGCCACCGTGACCCGCACCGCCTGGCCGCCGCCGTCGGCGCGCAAGGTGACGCGGCCACCGGGCGGTGTGTGCCGCAATGCGTTGTCGACCAGGTTGGCCAGCGCGCGCTCGAAGAGTTCGATGTCGACCGCCGCGAACACCGAGGCCCCGGCCGCGCTGTCGTTGCGCAACGTCACGCCCTGCCGCGCCGCACGGTCGGTGAAGCGCATCACGATGTCGTCGAGCATCTCGGCCAGGTTCATCGTCATCGGTTGCAGCTTGAACTGCGGCTCGTCGAGCAGAGCCAGATCGCCGAGCGAGCGCACCAGCTGCGCGGCATTGCGCGTGTTGCGCAGCGCCACTTCCAGCAACGCGCGGTCGTCGCCACGCGCCGGATCGCCGGCCCAGCGGCGGTCGAGCGTCTCGAGGCAGGCGGCGGTCGCGGTCAGCGGCGAGCGCAGGTCGTGCGACAGGTTGCTGACGCCCTCGCGGCGAAACTGGTCGAGCCGCCGCAGCGCGTCCCACTGCGAGCGCAACCGGGTCAGCATGGCGTGGAAGCCGGCGCGCAGGCGCGCGAACTCGTCGCCGCCTCGCCGGGGCGCGGCGGTGCCGTCGACCATGGCGGCCCCTTCGAAGCCTTCGCGCTGCGCGCGCGCGACCGCGTCGCTGAGGTCGCGCAGCGGCCGCGTCACGGTGGCGACGATCCAGGCAGCGCACAGCGTCATGCCGACGATCAGCGCCACCACCCCGGTCATGGCGGTGCCCGCCAGCGTGCTGCGATAGACCTCGGCGTGGCCGACGTTGAGGCTCGGGGGCTGACACACCAGGTACAGATAGCCTGCCGGCTCGGGCTCCGAGCGGATGACCGCGCGCGTCAGCGGCCGCGCGGCAATCACCGCATCGTGGCTCATGTGCTCGGGGTCGTCGCCCATCACGTACGGCGCCCGGCGCCGGTCGCCGGCCACCGCCACCGCCTCGCGCACCGGCTGCAGGCGCACCTTGAAGCCGGGCGCCGGTTGCAGGCTGCCGCTGGCGGCCAGCACGTTGCCCTGGGCATCGAGCAGGTACAGCTGCGAGTCGGGCTCGAACAGCAGCAGATTGCGCAGGAAGCTGGTGAAGCCCTCGGCGTCGCGCGACTGCAGGTCGAGCAGATCCGGGTGCAGCGCCACCACGCGACCCAGAAACGCGTTGGCGCGTTCGTACACGCTCTCGTGCTCGAAGCGCTGGAAGGCGATTGCCACCGTCACCAGCACACCGAGCGCGGTGACCACGCCGGTGGCGAAGATCGTCAGCGCCAGGCGCAGGCGGACGGTCAATGGTGCCCCCCGCCCGCCGAGCACAGCGGGTGACTCCCCGCGGGGGTGCTCGCTGGCACGGGGCGGCCCGGCGCGGCGCTTGCGAGCGCCGTCTGTCGAAGCCACCTCATGTCGGTGAGTCGCGCATCTTGTAGCCTGCGCCGCGCACCGTCAGGATCAGCGCCGGGTGCATCGGGTCGGTCTCGAGCTTGGCGCGCAGGCGATTGATGTGCGTCGTCACCGTGTGCTCGTAGCCCTCGTGCGAGTAGCCCCACACCGCGTCGAGCAACTGCGCGCGCGAGAACACGTGTCCCGGATGCTGCGCGAAGTGCAGCAGCAGGTCGAACTCCAGCGCGGTCAGCTCCACCGCCTGGCCGCGCACCCGCACGTCGCGGCGTGCCACCGCAATCTCGAGCTCGCCGTTGCGCACCGTGCTGCCGGCCCCCTGGTTCTGGCTCTGTGCCTGCCGCAACAGTTCGGCACGCCGCAGCAGCGCCTTCACCCGGGCCAGCAGTTCGGCCATCGAGAACGGCTTGGTCAGGTAGTCGTCGGCACCGAGCTCGAGCCCGAGCACCCGGTCGAGCTCGGTCGACTTTGCAGTCAGCATCAGGATCGGCGTCGCCCGCCCCTTGGCGCGCAGCGCCTTGCAGACCTCGAGGCCGTCGAGCCCCGGCATCATCAGGTCGAGGATCAGCAGGTCACTGCCGCGCTCCACCTGGCTGGCGAGCGCGGCCCGGCCATCGGCCACCGGCGTCACGTCGTAGCCGGCGTGGCGCAGGTTGAGCACGATCAGGTCGCGGATGTCGGCCTGGTCTTCGGCAAGCAGGATTTCTGCACCCATCACGGCTTCCATGGCGAGGCAGTCGCCCCGTCGTGGCGCGTTCTTACATCGATGTTATCTGGCTGTGAGGATTGGTGAGCGCAGTGCGAGGCCGCACGACCACAGTGGCGCTCATCCGCCGACCGGCGCTCCACGCAAAGCCTCACATGGACCTCGCCCCCCGTCCCGACGCCGCACCCCTCGCCCCGCTGACCTGGAGCGACCTCACCGTGCACCGCGCGTTCCTCGTGCGCTATGCGCAGCGCCGCCTGCACGACCCAGCGCTGGCCGAGGACCTGGTGCACGACGTGTTCGAGGCGGTCATGAGCGGGCGCGCCAGCTTCGGCGGGCGCGCAGCGCCGCGCAGCTGGTTGGTGGCGATCCTGCGCCACAAGATCGTCGACCTGGTGCGCGAGCGTGTCGGCCACGACAGCCTGGACACCTGCGACGCCGACGACGAGTGCGCGCTGCCGTGCCCGCAGCCCCGCCCCGACGAGGTGGCCGAGCAGCGCGAGCTGCTGTCGAGCACGCTGGCGCGCATCGCGGCGCTGCCGGCTGGCTTGCGCGACGCGATGCAGCTGCGCGTGCTGCGCGACTACACCAGCGACGCCGTGTGCTCGCTGCTGGGCATCAGCGAGCAGAACCTGTTCGTGCGCCTGCACCGCGCACGGCGTCAGTTGATGGCGCTGAGCTGAGCGCCAGCGCGCTCAGCGCACCGGCTCGAACTTCTGCGCCCGGCGGCCGAAGCCCACTTCGGCGGTGTAGAGGTTGCCCTGCTTGTCGATCGCCAGGTTGTGCACCCACTTGAACTCGCCGGCCATGTGGCCGGTGCGGCCGAAGCTGCCGAGCAACTGGCCGTCGTCGCGGCGCAGCACGTAGATGCGGCCGTTCGCGCCGTCGGCGACGTAGAGGTGGCGTTGGGCGGGATCCTGCGACAGCACCATGTCCCACACCGAGCCGTTGGCCAGGGTCTGTGCCTCGACGCGGAACTCGGCCTTGAAGCGACCCTGCTTGTCGAACACCTGGATGCGGTCGTTGACGCGGTCGCACACGTAGACCAGGCCGTCGTTGGCGATGCGCACGCAGTGCACCGGGTTGCCGAACTGGCGTGAGGCCGGCTTGGCCGGGTCGTACGGCGGCTGGGCGTCGTCGTTCGGTACGCCGCCGTAAGCGCCCCAGTGGCGCCTGTAGGCCCCGGTGGCGGCATCGAACACGATGACGCGGCGGTTGCCGTAGCCGTCGGCGACGTACAGCTCGCCCGTCGCCGCGTCGAGCGTCATGTGCGCCGGCCGTCCGAGCTGCGTGCGACTGTTGCTGCCCTCGGTCTTGCCGGCGCGGCCGATCTGCATCAGGAACTTGCCATCGGGCGTGAACTTCAGGATCTGGTTGTCCTCGGGTCCGTTGCCGCCGATCCAGAGGTTGCCGTCCGGGTCGACCGTCACCCCATGCTCGACCTTCGGCCAGTCGTAGCCGGCGCCCGGCCCGCCCCAGCCGCGCAGGTAGCGACCCTTCTCGTCGAACTCCACCACCGGTGGCAGCGACTTGCAGCAGCGGTGCGTGACCGGTGCATTGGCCTTGGGATCCCACTCGTCGTTCAGCAGCGACGCCGGGCGATGCACCATCCAGACGTGGCCGTTGCGCTCGTCGACCGCGATGCCGGCCACCTGGCCGAACACCAGCTGCACGCCGCCCTCCTCGGGCAGCGGCTGCGGCCAGGCGGCGTCGACGCGGTACGCCGGCGCCGCGCCCGGCCCCGCCGACGGTTGTGCGCAGGCCGCGAGGGCCACCAGGCCGGCGACCCCGATCGTCTTCCACATGGCGCGTCTCCTCGCTCGTTGCCCGCCGCGGCGGCGACGCGCATCGTGCGCGTTCGCCGTCACGCCGGCAAGGGCCGTGCGCTGTGTCAACCACGGCCACGTTTCCGCCAACCGGCAAGCCCCTGACGCTTGCACGGATTTGGCTGCTGCGGCAGAATTTGCCTAGTCAATGATTGTCACGCCAATGGCACCGAACCCGAAGCCCCCCTGCTCGCTGTACGACGGCCGCAACTACGAGATGGCCGACAGCGTGGGGCACCAGCTGTTCAACGTGATGCAGCTGATGCGCCGCGAGGTCGATCGCCGCATGCTGGAGTACGGCCTGACCGACGCCCAGTGGAAGCCGCTGTGGATGCTCAAGCTCGGCCGCGCGACCAACGCGATCGAGTTGGCACGCGAAATGGCCATCGACGCCGGCGCGGTGACGCGGATGCTCGACCGCCTCGAGGCCAAGGGGCTGCTGGAGCGCGTGCGCTCAGCAGCCGACCGTCGCATCGTGCACCTGCGTCTCACGCCAGCCGGCGACGCGGTGGCCAAGAAGGTGCCCTACGTGCTGGCCGCGGTGAACAACGATCTGCTGCGCGGCTTCAGCGAGGCCGAGTGGAAGCAGTTGCGCCGCCTGCTGGCGCGCATGGCCGACAACGGCACGGCCATGCAGAACGACAGCGAGGCCGCATGAAACTGACGATGAGGCTGTACCCGCACCGCTGCCCGCCGCGGCAGGCGAAACCGCAGGCCGACGAGCAGCGCGAGCCCCATTCGCTGCGCGAGGTGTCGCTGACCGCAGGCACGGCCGTGCTGGCCGTGCTGGCCAGCGCCCTGCTGCTGCTCGGTTGCGCCACCCCGAGCGCGGCGCCGCCGAGCCCGGTCATCGCCGAGGCGCGCGATCTCGGGGCGATGGCCGAGGCCGCGGCGTGGCCCGAGGCGCGCTGGTGGACCCGCTACGGCGACACCACCCTGGACCAACTGGTCGATCAGGCGCTGGTCGGCCAGCCTTCGCTGCACGTGGTCCAGGCGCGCGTGCGCGTCGCCGACGCCGCGGTGCGCAGCGCCGACGCGGCGCGCTATCCGCACGGTGCGGCGACGGCCGACGCCACCTATCAGCGCTTCAGCGAGAACTTCATCTACCCGCCGCCGCTGGGCGGCGCGAAGGTCTGGACGGCCGACGTGCAGGCCGGCGTCAGCTGGGAGCTCGACCTGTTCGGCCGCCAGCGCGCGGCGCTCGACTCGGCGATCGGCCAGTGGCGCGCCACGCAGGCCGATGCGCAGGCAGCGCGCGTGCTGCTGGCCGCCAACGTGGCCGGCAACTACTTCAACCTGGCGCGGCTGATCGAGGCACGCGCGGTGTCGACCGAAGCGCTGCAGCAGCGCGAACAGGTGGTCGGCATCGTGCGTCAGCGCATCAGCGCGGGCCTCGACACGCAGGTCGACCTCAAGCAGGCCGAAGGTCTGGTGGCGCAGTCGAAGGTCGAGATCGAGGCGCTCGGCGAAGCCATCGATCGCAACCGGCACGCGCTGGCCGAACTGGTGGGCACCGGTCCGCAGGCCTTCGACACACTGGCGCCGGCGCTCATCCCGATCACCTCGGCGCCGGTGCCCGCGAGTCTGCCGGCCGACCTGCTGGGCCGCCGTGCCGATCTGGTGGCACAGCGCTGGCGCGTCGAGTCCGCGGCGCGCGACACCGACGTGGCGCGGGCGCAGTTCTATCCGAACGTCAACCTCACCGCGTTCGTCGGGCTGACGTCGCTCGGCCTGAACCGCCTGCTCGATGCCGGCTCGCTGGTCTACGGCGCCGGCCCGGCGATCCACCTGCCGTTGTTCGACGCCGATCGCCTGCAGGCGAACCTCGACGCGCGACGCGCCGAGGTCGATGCGTCGATCGAGGCCTACAACGGGGCGTTGCAGCGCGCGCTGCGCGAGGTGGCCGACGAGCTGACCGGGCTGCGCTCGATCGAGCGCCAGCAGCTCGCGCAGCGCGACGCCACCGCGGCCGCCAACGCCGCCTACGACCTGGCGGTGCAGCGCTACCGCGCGGGGCTCGGCAACTTCCTCGTCGTGCTGGCGGCGCAGACCAACGTGCTGACGCAACGCCTGGCCGACACCGACCTCAAGGGGCGCCACCTGGCCAGCGAAGTCGCGCTGGTGCGCGCACTCGGCGGCGGGTACGACGCCGGCGGCGTGATGCCGCAGACCACGGCGGCGCGCTGAAGCACCGCCCCACGATCACGAAGGTTCCTCCACCATGGCCTCAGAAGCTTCCTCGTCCAACGGCGCCAACGGCGCATCGTCCCGGCGCAAACCGGCGCTGCTCGTCGTCAGCACATTGGTGCTCATCGGTGCGATCGGCTACGGCTCGTACTGGGCGCTGGTGCTGCGCCACCACGAGTCCACCGACAATGCCTACGTGCAGGCGCCGGTGGTGCAGATCACGCCGCAGGTCGCGGGCACCGTGCAGGCGGTGCTGGTCGACGACACCGACGTCGTCAAGGTCGGCCAGCCGCTGGTGCGGCTCGACCCGGCGGACGCGCGGTTGACGCTCGACCGCGCCGAATCGCAGCTGGCGCAGACCGTGCGCGAGGTGCGCACGCTGTACGCCAACACCGCGGCGCTCGAGGCGACGATCAAGCTGCGCGAGGCCGAGGTCGCGCGCATGGAATCCGAGGTCGCGCGTGCCAACGACGACGTGGTGCGGCGCAAGCCGCTCACCGCCACCGGCGCGGTCGCCGGCGAGGAGATGCACCACGCCGAAGCCACGCTGGCCGCCGCGCAGAGCGCCCTGGCCGGGTCGCGCTCGGCGCTCGCCGCCGCGCGCGAGCAGGCCGCCAGCAACCGCGCGCTGACCGAGGGCACCAGCGTCGAGAAGCACCCCAACGTCGAGCGCGCCGCCGCCGCGGTGCGCGAAGCCTTCCTCGCGGTGCAGCGCAACGAGCTGCCGGCTCCGGTGGCGGGCCAGGTGGCACGCCGCACGGTGCAGGTGGGCCAGCGCATCACGCCGGGAACGCCGCTGATGTCGGTGATCCCGCTGGACCAGGTGTGGGTCGAGGCCAACTTCAAGGAAGTGCAGTTGCGCGACATGCGCATCGGCCAGCCCGTGAAGCTGCAGGCCGACCTCTACGGCAGCCGCGTCGAGTACGACGGTCATGTCGCCGGGGTCGGCGCGGGCACCGGTGCGGCCTTCGCCATCCTGCCGGCGCAGAACGCCACCGGCAACTGGATCAAGGTGGTGCAGCGCGTGCCGGTGCGCATCGAGCTCGACCCGAAGCAGCTTGCCGCGCACCCGCTGCGCGTGGGGCTGTCGATGGAAGCGACCGTCGACCTGCGCAACACCGAAGGCGCGCCCGTGCTCAGCGCGCAGATCCCGCAGCGCGCGAGCAGCCAGACCGCGGTGTTCGACACGCCGAGCGCCGAGGCCGACCGCCGCGTGCAGGAGATCATCGCCGCCAACCTCGGACGCCCGGGTTCACGGGTGATGCCGTTGCTGGCGGCGCCGGCGATCGGCGCGGCAGCGTCGGTCACGCACTGATCGCCGAGTCGCCATGAGCTCCGCCAGCGCGGCCGACGCCAAGGCAACCCCTTCGGCCGCGGCCCCAGCCCCCGCAGCGGCGGCCAGGCCGCACGCGTTCCCGCCGCTGCAGGGCGCCGAGCGCGCGCTCGGCACGCTGGTGCTGTCGCTCGCCACCTTCATGACCGTGCTCGACACGTCGATCGCCAACGTGTCGATCCCGGCGATCTCGGGCGACCTCGGCGTCAGCCCGGCGCAGGGCACCTGGGTCATCACGTCGTTCGCGGTGGCCAACGCGATCTCGGTGCCGCTGACCGGCTGGCTGACGCAGCGTTTCGGCCAGGTGCGGCTGTTCACGGTCAGCGTGCTGCTGTTCGTGCTGGCATCGTGGTTGTGCGGCCTGGCGCCGAACATCGAATCGCTGATCGCGTTTCGCGTGTTGCAGGGCGCGGTGTCGGGGCCGCTGATCCCGCTGTCGCAGACGCTGCTGCTGGCGAGCTATCCGCCGGCGATGGCCGGCACGGCGATCGCCCTCTGGGGCATGACGACGCTGGTGGCGCCGGTGGTCGGCCCGCTGCTCGGCGGCTGGATCACCGACAACTTCAACTGGCCTTGGATCTTCTACATCAACGTGCCGGTGGGCCTGCTGTCGGCGGCGTTCACCTGGTCGATCTACCGCTCGCGCGACCCCGGGCCGCGCAAGGTGCCGTTCGACGCGGTGGGCCTGGTGCTGCTGGTGGTGTGGATCGGCGCCTTCCAGGTCATGATCGACAAGGGCAAGGAGCTCGACTGGTTCGGCTCGACGCAGATCGTCACGCTGGCCATCGTGGCGGCGGTGGGCTTTGCCTACTTCCTCGCCTGGGAGCTGACCGACACGCACCCGATCGTCAACCTGCGCCTGTTCGCGCGGCGCAACTTCCTGGTCGGCACGGTCGCATTGTCGATCGGCTACGGCCTGTTCTTCGGCAACGTGGTGCTGCTGCCGCTGTGGTTGCAGCAGTGGATGGGCTACACCGCCACCTGGGCCGGCATGACGATGGCGCCGGTGGGACTGCTGGCGATCGTGCTGTCGCCGTGGGTCGGCAAGAACGTGGCGCGGCTCGACCCGCGCATGCTGACGACGGTGGCCTTCGTCGGCTTCGCGCTCGTGCTGTGGATGCGCTCGAACTTCAACACCAACGCCACGGTGTGGGTGATCCTCATCCCCACGCTGCTGCAGGGCGCGGCGATGGCGTTCTTCTTCATTCCGCTGCAGTCCATCGTGTTCAGCGGCCTGAGGCCGGAGCAGATGCCCAGCGCCGCGGGCATGTCGAACTTCGTGCGCATCACCGCCGGCGCGTTCGGCACCTCGGTGTTCACCACCCTGTGGGACAGCCGCGCCTCGCTGCACCATGCGCAGTTGACCGAGCAGCTACACCGCGGCAATGACGCCGCGATGCAGGCCCTGTCGCGGCTCGGCGCCTCCGGCCTGTCGCCCGAGCAGGCGAGCGGCATGCTCAACCGGCTGGTCGACCAGCAGGCCTACACGATGGCGGCGACCGACCTGTTCTACCTGTCGGCGCTGCTGTTCCTCGGCCTGATCGGGATCGTCTGGCTGGCGCAGCCGCGCGGCGGCGGTGCGGCACCGGCCGACGCCGGCGGCGCGCACTGACGGCGCGGCGCCGCGCTCATGCCGCCGGCCAGTTGCCGGTGGCCTGCAGGAACGGCGAGCGCTGAGCCGGCCCCCAGCCGAGTGGCAGCGCGCCCTCGATGCGCCGCATCGCACGCACGCGGTGCCGCAGCACGCGTTGCGCGCCGGCGAAGGCCTCCACGTCGGGACCCTGCCAGACGATCCGGCTGTCCACCGACAGCTGCACCAGTGCGCCACCATCGAAGTCGACGAACAGCAGCCCGGCGCGCGGGTGGACGCTCAGGTTGCCGAGCGTGTTGAAGAGGTTGTTGCCGGAGAAGTCGGGCACGACCAGCACCTGGTTGCCGCTGGCGTCGTGCTGGACGCGCACGAAGCCCGGCTTGCCGCCGCGGTGCGACACGTCGACGCCCTCTGCCAGGCCGCGGCCGAGCCGCTGCGGCGGCACGCTGCTGGCGATGAAGAAGGTGTCGGCCGCGGCCACGAGCGCCACGCCGGCGGCGTCGAGCCGATCGGCCTCGACCACGCGCGCGGCGCCGGGCATCGGTGCCGCGGCCCAGCGCGCCTCGCGCGCCTGGATGTACTTGGGGCAGTTGCCGAAGCTCTGCCGCACGCCGATCTCGAAGCCGCTGGCGTGCACCATCGACACCACGCCGTTCATGCGGTTGCGCCGCCGCGTGTGCGGCTCGACGCCGAGCACGCCCAGCGATGCACCGACCCGCAATGCCGCCGCCAGCGGATCGGCCGGGTGCGGCAACGCGTCGACCGCCAGCGTCTGCGCGTCGGGCGTGCGCAGAAATCCCGGCGGCGCTGCCAGCAGCGACGCATGCGGCTGACCGTCAGCGTCGACGCTGCCGAGCAGCACGAACGGCAGCTTGCCGAACAGCTCACGGTGCGGCGCGGGCATGTGGTCGCGCACCATCAGCGGCGCCACCTCGGCCAGCCGCTCGCGCGCGCCGACGCGCTGTTGCAGCGCCCGTTCGCCGGCATGAAAGGGATCGGAATCGAATGGGTGCATGGTCATCATGGCCGCGATCGTGACCTTGCCGCCGCCCCGCCGCAACGCCGCCGCACACAGTGGATTGCTGCGTGCCGCGCAACAATGCCCGCAACCGCCTACCATCGCGACCGATGGACCAGCTCAAGGCGATGGCGACCTTCGTGCGCATTGCCGACGCCGGCGGCTTCAGCGCGGCGTCGCGCTCGCTCGACCTGTCGGTGCCGGCGGTCGTGCGCTCGCTGGCCGCGCTGGAGGCGCACCTCGGCGTGCGGCTGTTCAACCGCACCACGCGACGTGTCGCGCTGACCGAGGAAGGTCGTCTCTACCTCGAGCACTGCCGGCAGATCCTCGCCGCCGTCGACGACGCCGGGCGCGCGGTCAGCAGCGAGTCATCGGCCATCGCCGGTGCATTGAGGGTGACCGCCCCCGTGATGTTCGGCCAGCTGCACGTCGCGCCGGCGGTGACCCGCTTCGTACAGCGCCACCGCGACGTGCAGATCGAACTGATCCTGACCGACCGGGTGGCTGGCCTGCTGGACGAAGGCTTCGACGTCGGCATCCGCATCGGCACGCTCGAAGACTCGTCGCTGGTTGCGCGGTCCCTCGGCGAGGTGCGCCGCCTGGTGGTCGCCAGCCCCGCCTACCTGCGCCGGCACGGCGTGCCCAGGCACCCGCGCGACCTGGCCAGGCACGAGTGCGTGCGCCTGTCGGGTGGCGCGCGGCAGTTGTCCTTCCACGAGGACGGCAAGGTATTCACGGTGCCGGTGCACGGCAGCCTGCGCTGCAACCTGGTGCCGGCGGTGGTCGATGCCTGCGTTGCCGGGCTCGGCTGCGGCGTGTTCATGTCGTACCAGGTCGACGCGCAGCTGCGTGCCGGCGCGCTCAAGGTCGTGCTGGCCGGCTTCGAGCCACCGCCGCGTCCGGTGAGCCTGCTGGTGCCGCATGCGCGCCTGCTGCCGGCGCGCACGCGCGCGTTCGTCGATGCGATGGTGCGCGAGTTGCGCGGTTTCAAGGGGCAGGCCTGAGGCCCGCATAGGCCCTATTCGGCCTTCGCGCCCGACTCCTTCACCACCTTCGCCCACTTGACGATCTCGGCGGCCTGGTACTTCGCCAGCTCGTCGGGCGTCGACAGCCACGGCTCGAGGCCGAGCGCCTTCAGCTTGTCCTGCACGTCGGGCAGCGAGAACACGCGCTTCATCTCGCCGTTGAGCCTGGCGATCACGTCCGGCGGTGTGCCCACCGGCGCGAACATCGCGAACCAGGTCGTCGCCTCGAAGCCCGGCACCGTCTCGGCCACCGTCGGCACGTCGGGCGCCGCGGGCGAGCGCGTGGCCGTGGTCTGGGCGATCGCCCGGATCTTGCCCTCCTTGGCCATCGGCAGTGCCGACGGCATGTTGTCGAACATCAGCTGGATCTGCCCACCCACCAGGTCGGGAATCGCGAACTGCCGGCCCTTGTACGGCACATGCGTCATCTGCGTGCCGGTCATCGCCTTGAACAGCTCCCCCGACACGTGCACCGACGAGCCGATGCCGGGCGATCCGAAGCTCAGCTTGTTGGGGTTTGCTTTCAGGTACGCGATCAGCTCGGCGACCGTCTTGACCGGCAGGTCGTTGGTCACCACCAGCAGGTTCGGCGCCGATGCGACGTGACCCACCGGCGCGAAGTCCTTGACCATGTCGTACGGCATCTTCGCGTACAGCGCGCCGTTGATCGAGTGCGTGCCCACGGTGCCCATCACCAGCGTGTAGCCATCGGGCGGCGCCTTGGCGACGAAGTCGGCGCCAATGTTGCCGCCGGCGCCGGGCTTGTTGTCGACCACGATCGGCTGACCCAGTTGGGCGCGCTCGCCGAACAGGCGCGCCAGGATGTCGGGCGCGCCGCCGCTCGGGAACGTCACCACCAGGCGGATCGGCTTGCTCGGATAGCTGCCCTGCGCGGCCGCGGATCCGACCAACCCGAGCAACGCGCCGATCACCAGCGCGATGCGACGAAGGAAGGTCATGGCGTCTCCTGCATGAGCGTGTGTTCGCGCTACCGGCGCGACGCGGCAGGATAGCCGAGCGACTGCAGCGTCGCGATCGGGATCAGCGCGCTCGTCAACGGTCTTTCGCGAGAGCGCGCTGCAGCCGCGGCAGCAGATCGCGCAGGCGCCCGACCGGCTCGTTGGCGAACACCAGGCGCAGATAGCGCGCGCAGTCGTCCTCGCCCCAGTTTTCCATCGAGGTGGCCGCCACGCCATGCCGCAACACGGCCGCCGATGCCTGCGCGCCGGTGAGGCCGCGCGGCGCCATGTCGATCAACAGCGACCAGCCGCCGTGCGCGGGCACCACGGCGAACTCCGGAGCGAGCGCGCTCACGATGGCGTCGTGCCGCTGCTGCCAGGTAACGACGCAGCGGGCGATGCCATCGTCGGGCGCCTCGATCGCCGCGGCCACTGCCTGTTGCGCGATGCCGACCGGACACACGACGTTGGAGATCGCGACGCGGCCGATCGCCTCGGCCGCCTGCAGCGGACACACCACCCAGCCGACGCGCCAGCCGATCATGCGGTACTCCTTCGACGCTGCGCCGACGGTCACCGTGCGCTCGCGCATGCCCGGAAACTGCGCCGGGTGCCAATGCGGCACGCCGTCGAACAGCAGGCGCTCCATCGCGCTGTCGTAGACCATCCAGGCGTCGGCCGCGACGCACGCGGCGCACACGGCGGCCCATTCGTCGCGGGCGAGCACGGCGCCGCTCGGCATCGACGGACTCATCATCAGGAACGCGCGGGTGCGCAGGCTCACCGCGCCGGCCAGCGTCGACGTGTCCAGGCGCCAGCCGGCGTGGCCGGGCACCAGGCGGACGAAGCGCGGCACGCCGCCGGCCAGCCGCACGCGGTTGATCAGGCCGACGTAGGTGGGGCTGGTCAGCACCACCTCGTCGCCGGGCTCGATCAGCGCCAGCAGCGCGTTGAGCACGCCGCTCAGGCCGCCGGCCGAGATGAAGCATTGCCGCCGCCAGTCGAGGCTGCCGTCGGTGTAGCCGCCGCTGCGCTCGACCAGCCGCGTCGCGGCTTGCCGCAGGCGGTCGTGGCCGAAGAACGGCAGGTAACTGTTGGCATCGTCGTCGTCGACCGCCGCGCGCGTGGCCTGCAGCGCCTCGCGCGGCGGCGCGAGGTCGGTGTCGAGGTTCTCCAGCCGCAGCACCGAGGGGTCGCGCAGCGCGTCGGCGGCGTCGCCCATGCGCTCGACGCCGATCGGCGTCATCGCCAGGGTGCGTGCGCCGGGCTGCGGCCCCGCGGTGGAAGACGTCGTCATGGATGGAGCTCCCGCCTGGTCGCGGGCGGTGGCGACCGGTTTGTACGATCATCGGCTCGACCGTTGTCGAAACGACGGCCCGCCGCACGACATTGTCCAGGCGAGGCACTCCCGCACCGCCGCCATCTTGGAGCACCGACATGGAATACATGCTGATGATCTATTCCGACCCCGAAGGCTTCGACAAGCTGCCGGCCTCGCAGCAGGCCGAAGGCATGGCCGCCTACGGCGCCTACCACCAGGCGCTGCAGAAGGCCGGCGTGCTGAAAAACAGCAACCGGCTGCGGCCCGCATCGGCAGCCACGACGGTGCGCCTGCAGTCGGGCAAGACGCAGGTGCTCGACGGCCCGTATGCCGAGACCCGCGAGCAGCTCGGTGGCTACTTCCTGATCGACGTGCCCGACCTCGACGCGGCGATCTCGTGGGCCGCGCGCTGCCCTGGTGCCGCGCACGGCATCGTCGAGGTGCGGCCGGTCTGGGCGATGTGACCTCGGTGGCGGCCGACGACGACGCGGCCCGCGCCGCCGAGGCGGCGGCGCGGCGCAGCTACAGCAAGCTGATCGCGTTTCTCGCCGCGCGCACGCGCGACGTCGCCGGCGCCGAAGATGCGTTGTCCGAAGCGCTGACCGTCGCACTCACCGAGTGGCCGGTGGGCGGGGTGCCCCACACCCCCGACGCCTGGCTGCTCACCGTGGCGCGCCGCAAGCTGGTCGACGCGCTGCGCCGTCGCCGCCTCGACGAGCAAGCCTCCGAGCACCTGCAATGGCTGACCGAGCTGCAGATGGGCGACGACGACGGCGAGCCGGCGTGGCCCGATCGCCGCCTCGGGCTGCTGTTCGCCTGCGCGCATCCAGGCATCGCGCCCGAACTGCACGCCCCGCTGATGCTGCAGGTGGTGCTGGGCTTCGACGCGGCGACCATCGCGTCGGCATTCCTGGTCGCGCCGGCGACGATGGCGCAGCGCCTGGTGCGCGCCAAGACCAAGATCCGCCAGGCCGGCATCGGCTTCGAAGTGCCGCAGGGCGACGCGCTGCGCGAGCGCCTCGGCACCGTGCTCGATGCGATCTACGCGGCCTATGCCGAGGGCTGGTCCGACCCCGAAGGCGTCGATGCGCGGCGGCGCAACCTGGCCGACGAGGCGATCTGGCTGGGCCGTCTGGTGGCCTCGCTGCTGCCCGATGAGGGCGAGGCACTCGGCCTGCTGTCGCTGATGCTGCATGCGCACGCGCGGCGCGATGCGCGACGCGACGCAGCGGGCGACTACGTGCCGCTCAGCGAACAGACGCCGTCGCTGTGGGACGCACCGCTGATCGACGAGGCCGAGTCGCTGCTGCACCGGGCCAACCGCTGTGCCGGCGCGCCCGGCCGCTACCAGCTCGAGGCCGCGGTGCAATCGGCGCACGCGATGCGCCGGCTGACGGGCCGCGTGGATTGGCCCTCGATCGAGCGCTTGTACGATGCGTTGTGCGAGCTCACCGGCTCGCCGGTGGCGGCGCTCAACCGCGCGGTCGCGCTGGCCGAGACCCATGGGCCGGCTGCCGGCCTGGCCGCGCTCGACCTGTTGGCCGCCGATCCGCGCCTGGCCGACTACCAGCCGCACTGGGCCGCACGCGCCGAACTGCTGGCGCGCAGTGGCGCCATCGATGCCGCACGCCAGGCCTACGAACAGGCGATCGGGCTGGAGCGCGAGCCCGCGGTGCGGCGCTACCTGCAACAGCGCGCCGGCGCACTCACGGCTTGACCGGCTGGCGCGCCGCCGCGCTGGCGATCTTGCGCAGGGCCAGCAGCGCGGCCGACGGGTCGGCCGCGCGCCAGATGAGTGGCGTGGTCAGCTGGCCGTGCACCTTCGGTAGCGCATAGCGTGCCACCACGGCGTGCTGCACCGTGTCGAGCACCGACTCCGGCACCAGCGCGACGCCGGTGCCCGACGCGACGCAGGCGACGATCGCGTGATACGAACTCAGCTCGAGCACGCGCACCGACGCCAAGCGGGTGCGGCCCAGCCAGTGCTGCAGCACGCGGCGGTACGCGCAGCCGCTGGGGAATGCGATCACCGAATCGCCCTCGACGTCGTCGGGGCGGCGGATCGGCGCGTGGTCGAGCGACGCGATCACCGCCAGCCGCTCACGGAACAGCCGCTCGGCCACCAGCTCCTTGCTCGAAGGCACTTCGGCGACGAACGCGGCCTCGATGCGGCGCTCGAGCACCGCGGCGGTCAGCGCGTCGTTGGTACCGGTGATCAGCTCGACCCGCACGTCCGGATACGCCTTGTGGTACGCCGCCAGCACGCGTGGCAGCCGGCTCGCCGCCGTGCTCTCGAGCGAGCCGAGCCGCAGCACGCCGCGCGGTGGCGCCTTCGACACCGCGCCGATCGCCTCGGCCGACAACCGCAGCAGCTTGTCGGCGTAGCCCAGCAGGTGCTCGCCGCTGGGCGACAGGAACAGGCGCTGCTTGTCGCGCACGAACAGCTGCGCGCCGACCGACTGCTCCAACTGTCTGACGCGGGTGGAGATGTTCGACGGCACGCGGTGCAGCTTGTGCGCGGCGCGCGCGATGCCACCCTCTTCGGCCACGGTCTTGAAGATGTGCAGATCGGAGAGATCCATGCGCTGTTCTCGATTCGAGAATGGTCGTAGCTATTTTATTCAGCATCCAAGATGGCGCGGGGTCGTTAGCATGGGGCCCATGACCAACCCCGCCACACCCCCCGACATGCACGACCGGTTGCCGCCACTGGCGCGCGAGCAGATGGACGCGGCACAGCGCGCCGCCGCCGACGAGCTGATCGCCGGTCCGCGCAAAGGCGTCAAGGGCCCGTTCATCGCACTGCTGCGCAGTCCCGAGCTGCTGGCGCGCGCGCAGAAGGTCGGCGAGTACCTGCGCTTCAACAGCGCGCTGCCGGCCCGCCTGAGCGAGTTCGCGACGCTGCTGGTGTCGCGCGCCTGGACCCAGCAGTTCGAATGGTCGGTGCACGTGCCGCTGGCGCTCAAGGCCGGCACCAGCCTCGCCACCATTGCCGCACTGCGCGAGGGCCGGCGCCCGGCCGACCTGTCCGACGACGAAGCGCTGGTGTACGACTTCGCGACCGAGCTGATGGCGCACCACGGCGTCGACGACGACACCTACGCGCGCTGCGTGAAGCGCCTCGGCGAGCACGGCACCATCGACCTGGTGAGCACGATCGGCTACTTCGTCTGGATCTCGATGGTGCTCAACGTCGCACACACGCCGGGCGACGCGCCCGAAGGCGTCGGGGCGCTGCCGCCGCTGCCGCGATGAGCGGCGGCCGCGCGGCGCCGGCCAGCGCGGCGCTGCGTCCGTGGCCGCTGGCGATCGGCGGCGCGCTCAGCATGGCGTCGGCCAACGGCATCGACCGCTTCATCTACACGCCGATCCTGCCGGTGATGGCACAGGCGCTCGGCCTCACCGCCTCGCGGGCGGGCCTGATCGCGTCGGCCAACTACCTCGGCTACCTGCTGGGCGCCGTGTTCGCGGCCCGCCCCGACCTGCCGGGCTCGCGCCGGCGCTGGCTGCTCGGCGCACTGGCCACGAGCGCGGTCTGCACCGCGGGCATGGCGGTGGCGCCGCTGTTGGGCGTGATGCTGGCGCTGCGCCTGGCCAGCGGCTTTGCCGGCGCGGTGGCGATCGTGATGGCGATCGCGCTGGTGGTCGAGCGGCTGTCGAGCGCCGGCCGCGGCGAGCTCGGCGCCGTCCATTTCGCCGGTGTCGGCGTCGGCATCGTCGTCTCGGCACTGATCGTCGCCGGCCTGCGGGCCGCCGGCTTCGACTGGCGCGCGATGTGGCTGTGTGCCGGTGCCACCTCGCTGTGCGGCCTCGCCGTGGTGGCGGCATCGATCGGCCCGGCCGGCGACGCGCCCTCGGCGGTGGTGGCGCGCCGCGATATCGCGCCGGTCGGCGCGGCGTTCCGCCGCCTGATCGCGGCCAACACGCTGAGCGCATTCGGCTACGTGATCACCGCCACCTTCATCGTCGCGCTGGTGCGCGGTTCGCCGCAGCTCAAGAACCTCGAGGCGTCGATCTGGGTGGTGTTCGGCCTCGCGGCCGCGCCGTCGGTGGCGCTGTGGATGGCGGTCGCGCGGCGCCACGACGTGTTCCGCGCGTTCGCGGTCGTCTGCGGTGTCGAGGCGATCGGCGTGATCGCCAGCGTGCTGTGGCTGGAGCCTGCCGGCACCCTCGTCGCGGCGCTCTGCGTCGGCGGCTCGTTCATGGGCACCACCGCGCTCGGCATGCTCGGCGCGCGCGCGCTGACCCATGGCGACTCGCGACGCCCGGTGGCGCTGATGACCGCGGGCTTCGGCGTCGGCCAGATGGTCGGCCCCACCTTCGCGGGCATCGCGCGCGATGCCTCGGGCACCTTCGTGCTGCCGTCGCTGTGTGCCGCGGCGTGCCTGCTGCTGGCCTCGTGGCTGGCGCTGCGCGCCGGCGCGGGGGCCGGTCGACCCGTGCGCGTCGCGGCGCCCGCTCGTGCGCCATCGGACCTGCGGGATCAGAACGAGTAGGCCACCTGACCCGACAGGATCACGACGTTGTTGCTGAAGTTGCCCCTCAGCCGACCATAGCCGGCCGTCGTCGCCGGGTTGGCCGAGGCGTTGGAGTCGATCGTCGAGGTCTTGACCCACACGTAGCCGGCGCCGAAGTCGAACGTCAGCTGGGGGTTCATCTTGTACTGCGCGCCGCCGGTCAACCACGTGCGGCTGGCGTCGGGCAGCCGCGGCGTCAGGTACGCGGTCTGCACCGGCGACTTGTCGTAGGCAAGGCCGCCGCGCAACATCCACTGGGCGCCATAGCGATAGTTGGCCCCGAGCGCGAACTTCCAGGCGTCCTTGAAGTTCTCGGGCGTGCTCTGCAGCACGCTGCCGTCGGCGCGCTTGAACGTCAGCGACTCGATCGACGACCAGCCCGTCCATTGGGCGTCGGCCATGATGTCCCACTGGCTGTTCAGCGACCGGAAGTACGACAGGTTGACGATCGCCGGAAGCTCGACGTCCGAGGTGATCGCGGTGTTGGCCAGCGCGGCATTGATGCCGGCCACCAGCAGCGGCGGCACCGTCGCCGGCACGGCCGGGTTCGCGAAGGTCGCGTTGCCGCTGATGTGGAACTTGATGGACGAGCGGTAGTGCGCGCCGAGGCGGCTGTTGGCGTCGATCTCCCACAGCACGCCGGCATTCCAGCCCCAGGCATTGTCGGCACCCTTGACGCTGGCCGCGGTCTCCAGCCCGGGCACGGCCACCGCGCCGCCGGAGTTCGCGAACAGCAAGCCCGAGTAGTTGACCTGATTGGTGAATTCGGCGTCGATGCGCTGCAGATCCAGGCCCAGCCCGAGCGACACGTTGCTCGCCGGCTTCCACGACACCGCCGGGTTGAAGTTGATCGTCTTGATGCTCGACTTGTCCGCCAGGAAGCGGCCCATCCAGCCCGCGTCGTAGTCGGTCACCAGCCCCCATGGCCCGTTGATGCCGACACCGGCCGACCACTGCGAGTTGATCGGCATCACGAAGTAAAGGTTCGGCACATAGTTCATGCTCCCTGCGTCGCCGCCTTCGCCGCCGAGCGACTGGAGCGCTGCAGCGGTCGACCCTTCGTCGTGGAACTTGATCGACGGTTTGACCAAGTGCAGCGCGCCAACGAACTGAGCGCTGCGGATGCGCGACATGCCCGCCGGGTTGGACCACACCGTCGAGGCGTCCTCTGCCGCGGCGGCGCCGCCTGCGAATGCGTTGCCCAGAGCCGACGCGGAGTTCTCGTTGAGCTGGAATCCCGCCGCCAGGGCCAGCGTGGGGCCGATCAATCCCGTCAACGCGATTGCCGCGTGGGCGACCTGGGTGCGTGCAAAAAACCTGTTCATGATGAATCGATGCCTCCTGCTGAGCTGTCAACAGCATGGACGCGGTCATCGCAGCGTCCCTTGCGCTCACTCAAGACCAGGTGGGGTCCGTTGGTGCTACACCACCCACCTCGAAGGGAGGCTTTGGAGATCTGATGGACAGGGTCTGGTTGCAGGAATACCCGCCCGGCATCCCGGCAGAGGTCGACATCCACGCCTATTCGTCGCTGAAGGAGGTGCTGGAGCAGACCTGCCGGCGCTTCGGCGCGCTGCCCGCCTACAGCAACATGGGCGTCACGATCACCTACCACCAGCTCGACAAGGCGAGCCGAGACTTCGCCGCCTACCTGCAGAAGTCGCTGGGGCTGCGCAAGGGCGATCGGGTCGCGTTGATGATGCCCAACCTGCTGCAGTACCCGGTGGCGCTGTTCGGCGTGCTGCGCGCCGGTCTGGCGGTGGTCAACGTCAATCCGCAGTACACCCCCAGCGAACTCGAGCACCAGCTGAAAGACTCGGGCGCCCGCGCGATCGTGGTGCTCGAGAACTTCGCGCACACGCTGCAACAGGTGCTCGAGCGCAACGCCACGATGCAGATCGCGGTGGTCACCACCGAAGTCGGCGACCTGTTCCCGCCGTTGAAGCGGCAGATCACCAACTTCGCGGTCAAGCATGTCAAGAAGCTGGTGCCGAGCTGGCACATCGCGGGCACCACCGGATTCATCGCCGCCTTGCGTGCCGGCCGCTCGCAGGCGCTGGACGACACGCCGCTCGGCCACGACGACATGGCGTTCCTGCAGTACACCGGCGGCACCACCGGCGTGGCCAAGGGAGCGGTGCTGACGCACGGCAACCTGGTGGCCAACCTGCAGCAGCTGTCGGCATGGATTGCGCGCGATCTGCAAGACGGCCGCGAGGTCGTGGTGACGCCGCTGCCGCTGTACCACGTGTTCGCGCTGACCTCGACCCTTGCGTTCGCGAAGATCGGTGCGCTCAACGTGCTGATCACCAACCCACGGGACCTGCCGGCGTTCATTCGCGAGCTCAAGCGCGTCCGATTCACGGCCATGATCGGCGTCAACACGCTGTACAACGCGCTGCTCAACGCGCCCGCCTTCGCCGAGGTCGACGTGAGCAGCCTGAAGCTCGCCGTCGCCGGCGGCATGGCGGTGCAGCGCACGGTGGCCGAGAAGTGGAAGCGGGTCACCGGCGTGCCGATCGTCGAAGCCTATGGGCTGACCGAGACGTCGCCTGCGGTGACCGCCAACGCGCTCGACATCCAGGACTGGACCGGCACCATCGGCCTGCCGATCCCGTCGACCCTGGCGGCGGTGCTCGGCGATGACGACAAGCCGCTGCCCGCGGGTGAAGTCGGAGAGATCTGCATCCGCGGCCCTCAGGTGATGAAGGGCTACTGGAACCGGCCCGGCGAGACGCAGAAGGTGTTCACGCCCGACGGTTGGCTGCGCACCGGCGACATGGGGTTCATGGACGAGCGCGGTTACTTCAGGATCACCGACCGCAAGAAAGACATGATCATCGTCTCCGGGTTCAAGGTGTTCCCGAACCAGATCGAGGACGTCGTGATGATGCATCCGGGCGTGCTGGAGGTCGCCGCCATCGGTGCGCCCGACCCGACCTCGGGCGAAGTCGTAAAGATCATCGCCGTCAAGAAGGACGCCACGCTGACCGCCGAAGTCCTGATCGAGCACTGCAGGACACACCTCACCGGCTACAAGGTGCCCAAGATCGTCGAGTTCCGCAGCGAACCCCTGCCGAAGAGCAACATCGGCAAGATCCTGCGCCGGCAACTGCGCGAACCCGCTCGCGACAGCGGCACGGTGGCCGTCGCGTTGGCGGTCGAGCGCGCGGCGTCCTGACGGGCGCCGCCGGCTCGGTCCGCGCGTCGTCGCGCACTGCCGGGTCGGGGCACGGTGGCGACAGGGCCGCGCCCGCCCGCCGTCGATCGACGGGCCACAGCCGTCGGCCCGAGAAGGCCGCCGGGCTGTCGATTCGCCGCCCGCCGCCGCGTCATTGACAGCGCCCGTCGCTGCGCGGGCGCGCACAGCCGAAAGGAAACCGCCATGACGACCGCCATTCCCTATGCCGCCGCGCTCTACGCCGCGATCCTAGGCCTGCTGGCCGCGCTGCTCACCGTGCGCGTGATCCTCGGCCGCGTCCGCAGCGGCGTTCAGACCGGCGACGGCGGCAACGCCGCGCTCGGCCAAGCCATCCGCGCGCACGCCAACTTCAGCGAGCAGGCGCCGCTGGCGCTGTTGCTGATCGCGCTGGCAGAGGCGCTGGGCACGCCGGTAGGCTGGGTGCATGCGCTCGGCGCGACGCTGGTGTTCGGCCGTCTGCTGAGTGCCTGGGGGCTGAGCCATTCGCTCGACGCATCGCAGGCACGCCAGTCGGGCGCCGGCCTGACGATCCTCGTGCTGGTGATCGCGTCGCTGCTGGTGGCCTGGCGGCTGCTGGCCGGTCGCTGAAGGCACGCTACGCCGCCGGGCGCGGGCGCTTCAGCGCATCGAGCAGCGGGCCGACGATGTCCATCGGCAGCGGGAACACGATGGTCGAGTTCTTGTCGGCGGCGATCACCGTGAGTGTCTCCAGGTAGCGCAGCTGGATCGCCTGCGGCTGCTTGGCAAGGATCTCCGCGGCCTGCGCCAGCTTCTCCGAGGCCTGCAGTTCGCCTTCGGCGTGGATCACCTTGGCGCGGCGCTCGCGTTCGGCCTCGGCCTGGCGCGCGATGGCGCGGATCATCGACTCGTTGAGGTCGACGTGCTTGATCTCGACGTTGGTGACCTTGATGCCCCAGGCGTCGGTCTGGCTGTCGAGGATCTTCTGGATGTCGAGGTTCAGCCGTTCGCGCTCCGACAGCATCTCGTCGAGATCGTGCTTGCCGAGCACCGCGCGCAGCGTGGTCTGCGCCAGCTGGCTGGTGGCGGCCATGAAGTTCTCGACCTGGATGATCGCGCGCTCGGGGTCGACGACGCGGTAGTACACCACCGCGTTGACCTTCACCGACACGTTGTCGCGCGAGATCACGTCCTGGCTCGGCACGTCCATCACCACGATGCGCAGGTCCACCTTCACCATCTGCTGGATGCCGGGGATCAGGATCACCAGTCCGGGGCCCTTGACCTTCCAGAAGCGGCCGAGCTGGAACACCACGCCGCGCTGGTACTCGCGCAGGATGCGCAACGCGTTGAGGGCGATGAACGCCATCAGGATCAGGATCACGGCCAAGCTGATGGCAACGATCATCGAAGGCTCCTTGCAGGTCTCAGGCGTCGACAGGGCTCACTTGGAGCGTGAGGCCGTCGACCTGCGTCACGCGCACACGCTGGCTGAGGCGCAACGCCTGCGACCCGCGCACGCGCCAGCGCTCGCCATGGACGTCGGCCCAGCCTTCCTGGCCGCTGCATTCGATCACCGTGCCGCTGGCGCCGAGCAAGGTGGCCGCGCCGCTGACCACCGGCCGCTTGCGAGCGCGCGCCGCCATGCTGGCCACGCCGACGATGAACGCCGCCGACAGCGCGGTGACGGACGCGATCATCGTCCACGGAATCGCGAACTCCGGCGTGTCGCTGTCGATCAGCAGCAGCGCGCCGAACGCGAACGCGGCGACGCCGCCGATGCCCAGCGTGCCGTAGCTCGGCACGAACGCCTCGCCGACGAAGAATGCGATGCCGAGCAGGATCAGGCCGAGCCCCGCATAGTTGACCGGCAGCATCTGCAGGCCCCACAGTGCCAGCAGCAGGCTGACGCCGCCGATCACGCCGGGCGCCACGTAGCCCGGGTTCATGAACTCGAACAACAGGCCGTAGACGCCCACCATCATCAGCACCAGCGCGAGGCTCGGGTCGCTGATCGACGCCAGCAGCTTGTCGCGCCAGTCGGGTTCGAGCGCGACCACGCTCGCCTTCGCGGTGGCCAGCGTCAGCGCGCCGCCTTGCGCGGCGTCGCGCTGCACGACGCGGCCATCGAGCTGGCGCAGCAGGTCGGGCACGTCGGCAGCGACGAGGTCGATCACCTTGCGTGCCAGCGCATCGGCCGCCGGCAGGCTGACTGCCTCGCGCACCGCCTGTTCGCCCCAGGCGGCGTCGCGCCCGCGCAGCTGCGCCAATGACCGCATGTAGGCGGTGGCGTCGTTGATGCGCTTGGCCGCCAGCGCGTCGTGGTCCGACGGCGCCTTGCCGCCTGGCGCGCTCGCCGCCGGCGGCTCGCCGCCCGGCGAAGGCATGCCGATCGCGATCGGCGTCGCAGCGCCGAGGTTGGTGGCCGGCGCCATCGCCGCGATGTGTGACGCGTAGAGGATGTAGGTGCCCGCACTGGCCGCGCGCGCGCCCTGCGGCGCCACGAAGGTCGCCACCGGCACCGGCGACGCCAGGATCGCCTTGATGATGCTGCGCATCGCGGTGTCGAGGCCGCCGGGCGTGTCCATCTGCAGCACGACCAGTTGTGCCCGGTCACGCCCGGCGCGCTCCAGCGCGCGAACCACGCGGTCGGCCGACGCCGGCCCGATGGCACCCTCGATGCGCACCACCAGCACCGGCGGCACCACGGCCCCGGGGGCGGCGCCCTGCGCGGCGGCAAGCCACGCCGCCGACAGCATGCACAGACACAACCACGCCGCAGCCCACGCGGCGCGCGGGCGCTGCAACGGCCGTGCGATGCCAGCCATTCGGCGAGCGTACACCGGCGTGGCCGCAGCCGCGCGCCGTCGGGTCAAGCCTGGGCTGCGCGCAGGCGGTGGGTATCGTGCGTCACGAACTCGACGCCTTCGGGCGGGCGACGCAGCCACTCGGGGTGGTCGAGGGTCTGCTGGATGTCGAGCAGGCCGCTGGACCAGTGATCCTGCATCGACTGCGGGCTGAACTCGTAGTCCTTGGCCAGCCCCTCCCAGTCCTTGTCTTGGTAGATCAGGTGGATCACCGCGTACTGGCGCGAACAGGCCAGCTCCTGCGCCTCGCGGCACCAGGGATCGGCCTGCCGCGCCTTGGCCGGCACCTGTTCGAGCAATTCGCGCAGCAGGTGCCGGTAGCGCTGCGAGCGCGCCATCGCATCGGTGACCGCCCGCGTGCGGCTGGAGTAGGTGATGTCCTTGCGCCGCTCCTCGACGTCGTACACGTTGTCGGGCAGCGTGCCGCGCGCGCTCCACAGGTCGACCTGGAACACCAGCGTGTCGCGCCGCGGCGACGCGTCGAGCACCACGCTCAGCGGCGTGTTCGACACCAGGCCGCCGTCCCAGTAGTACTCGCCGCCGATCTCCACCGCCGGGAAGCCCGGCGGCAGCGCCGCCGACGCCATGAAGTGCTCGGCGCGCATCGCCTTGCGCGCCGGACCGACCGTGTTGTCGAAGTACTCGAAGTTGCCGCTGCGCACGTTGACGGCACCCACCGACACGCGCGTCGCGCCGGCATTGATGCGGTCGAAATCGACGAAGCGCTCGAGCGTGCTCTTCAGCTGCGAGGTGTCGTAGAAGCTCGCCTCGGTGATGCCCTGCCTGCCGCCCAGCCATGGCGTCAGGCCGCGCGGCACGAAGAAGTCGCGCTGGCCTTCGACCACCGCGCGCCACGCCTCGAAGGCACTGAACACCTTGCGCGCATCGGGGGTGACGCCGTGCACGAACCGCTGCAGCGCCTCCACCGGTGCCACGAACGCCGCCGGCTGGCAGATCGTTTCCCAGAACTCGCGCAGCCGCTGCACCCGCGTCTCGGGCGGGTTGCCGGCAATCACCGCGGTGTTGAGTGCGCCGATCGAGATGCCGGCCAGCCAGTCGGGCTCGATGCCCGCGCCGACCAGCCCTTCGACCACGCCCGCCTGGTACGAGCCGAGGGCGCCGCCGCCTTGCAGCACCAGCGCGACGGTGGCGAAATCGAGGGCCGGCTTCGCCATTCGCGCGTCATCCGCCGGCGGCGACCAGTTCGTCGAGATCGAGCCCGGCCGCGAGGCGGCCATCGGCGCTCGGCACGCCGCCACGGTAGCCGGGCACGATGTTGCCGTAGCGCTGCGCGAACACCGGCGGCAGCGGCCGCGCCGCGGCCGGCGCCAGCCACAGCCGCAGCAGGTGCCGCTTGCGCCCGGGCTCGGGCCAATCTTCGTAGGCGGTGCGGTCGTGCAGCAGGGTGTGGTTGTGCAGGAACTGCATGTCGCCGCTCTGGAACTCCATCGTGAAATGCAGCGCCGGGTCGTCGGCCAGCGCGTCGAGCAGATCGAGCGCCGCGACCTGGCGTGCGGTCAGCCGCGGCGCATCGGCGAAGCGCTGCGCCGAGTCGATGTACTGGCGCTGGTAGATCGCCGACAGCCGGCCCGCGAACCAGTTGAACACCGGAATCTCGAAGTACGGTTTGGCGCCGGGCGGTACCTCGCCGCGGCGGTCGGTGGCCAGCGGCTCGAACAGGCTGGCCGCCAGCTCCGGCGCGCGCGCGCGCAGCTCGTTGTACAGCGTGGTCGACGACACCAGCGCCGACGCGCCGCCGCGGCGTGCCGGCTGCAGGCACAGCAGGCCGACCAGGTCGGCGGAGTCGGTGTGGAATGTCTGCCGCTCGCGCGTCTGGTAGATGCGCACGTGGGGGTCGCTCGACGACAGCCCCTGGTCGCGCACGTGCCCGAGCAGGTGGCCCTGGGCGTTTTGCGACAGCGCGCGGCCGAGGTGCGCGCCCAGGCCGTAGAACGCCACCGCGCTGCGCCGCCGGCCCCACGCCGCCAGCGGCAGCGCGCGCAGCAGCACGAAGCCGCGGCCCTCGAGCAGCTCGCGCTGCACCCGCGCCAGCCGCGGCCCCAGCGTCGGCAGCACGAAGCGCTCGCGCGACAGCTCGCTCCAGTCGGCGTGCGGCGACAGCCACGGCGTGCAGGCGTGCGCCAGCTCGTCGAGCTCGGGCGCCGAGAGCACCTCGATCCAGTCGCTGCGCGCGGCCATCGCCGGGCCGGTCCAGGCGCACGGACCGTCGATGCGCGCGGGCAGCCCGGCCGGAAAGGCGGAGGGGTCGCTCATGCCGCCATTGTCGCCGCGTCGCGCCGACCGGGGCGCCGACGCGCCTATCATGCGAGCCCCAACGGGTGCGTGCCGAAAGGTCGGCGCGCCGACGACCAGGAGCACACCATGGCCAAGAAGAAGGCGGACACCGGCATCTATCGCGTCACCGAGATCATCGGCACCAGCCCGATCTCATGGGAACAGGCAGCCAAGAACGCCGTCGAGACGGCGGCCAAGACGCTGCGCGACCTGCGCATCGCCGAGGTCGGCCAGCTCGACATGAAGATCGAGGACGGCAAGGTGGTCGCCTACCGCGCCCGGGTGTCGCTGTCGTTCAAGTACGGCGCGTAAGCCCGCGCGCGGGTCGGCCGCGTTCCTGCGCGCGGCGGCCGCCCGCGGCGCCGTGCGCGCTTCATGCCGGCGTGCCGAGGCCGGTCAGCGCAGGGCGACCGCCTCGAAGCGCAGCACCACTTCGCCGCGCGAGTCGCTGAGCTCGAGGCGCTGGCCGTCGACGCGCCAGCGCGCGACCACGCCCAACGTGTCGAGGAAGGCGCGCTCCTGCTCCATGCCGTCGACGCACGCCATCATCGTGCCGGCGGCGCGGCCGAAGGTCAGCCGATCGCCAGCGAGCGTGTAGCCGCCGGCGATGCGATTGCAGCCGCCCGAGCCGCTGACGCGGTGCTGTTCGGGCTGCAGGATCAGATGGGCTTCCCGCTGTCGATCGGCCGTGGTCACCGGCTTGCCGCGCAGCGCGATCAGCCTCCAGTAGGTGTTCTCGAGCGATACGGCGCTCGAGGCGACCACCTCGCATTGCGCTTGCGCGGCGATGGCGACGAAGCGCTCGACCTGCAGCACCGGCCGCGGTGCGCCGCCGTCCTCGAGCGCGCGCGACACGATGCGCGCATCGACGGTGGCCAGCATGGCCACGCCCGGCGCCGACCGGGCAGCGACGTAGGCGCGCTGCAGTGCGACGCTCGCGCCGTCGTCGAGCACCGGGAATTGATCGCCGCTGGCGCAATCGAAGAACGACGCCGCGTCGGCCATGTAGCGGTACAGCCCGCGCATGCGGTGGGCGTCGCCCATCGGCCCGCCGGCGCGGCGCAGCAGCATGCTGTCGACCCGGCGCACGCTGGCGGCGCCGAACACCGGATAGGCCGTGTCGCTGATGAACATCAGCTGTCCGTTGAGCGTGATGCGCCCACGCACGACGTAGCGGCGCGAGGCGTCGATGCGTGCCGGGTCGACCGCGATCGCGAACGCGATCGGCACCGCGGGCGAGTTCACCCGCGTGCTCGCCACCACGGTGGCCGGCGCATCGGCGCGCGACACGTCCTCGAGCGTGGCCTCGAACACCGCATCGGCCGGCAACGCCATGCGCTCGCGATAGGTGGCGCTGCCGCTGATCGTGGTGGTCGGGCCCGGGGTGGTGCAGGCGGCAGCCAGCAGGGTGGCCAGCAGCGCGAGCAACCCTCCGATCGGGCGGCGCGCACAGGCAAGGTATCGCATCGATGGTCCCTTCATCGTGTCGTGTCGCTGCAGCCCGACGGCGCAGGCTCGCCCGCCAAGCGCTGCTGCGTCCAGCGCAGCGGGTCGGCGCCGAACGGCGAATCGTCGGCCACCAGCGAGAGATGATCACGCCCGACGTAGCGCACAGCAGCACGAGCAGCGACCCCGGAGACAGCACCCAGCGCCGCATCGCCGCGAACCTTTCTCCCTGATCTCTTCGGCGGGAGGCCGCAGCCGTCCGCGCGCGCACTGTACCGCCGCAGCGTCAAATCGGTGGCACAGTGCGCGGCAGCGCGAGCGCCGACTGCCGACATGATCAAACTGATCGATCTGCTGCACACCATGGTGCTGGTGCCGGTGACGTTGCTGCCGATCATCAATCCGCTGAGTGCGGCGCCGGTGTTCACGCTGACGGTAAGCGGCGACAGCCTGGCCACGCGCCGGCTGGCGCGTCAGGTGGCGATCAACTGCTGGTTCGTGCTGGTGGTGTCGCTGTTCATCGGCACCTATGTGCTCGACCTGTTCGGCATCTCGTTGCCGATCGTGCGCATCGGCGGCGGCCTGCTGGTGGCCATGTCGGGCTGGCGCATGCTCAACCGCAGCGACGACGACGAGGTGCAGCTGGCGGTGAGACGCTCGTCGCAGAAGCAGGTGCAGCTGTCGGAGGCCGAAGTGGTGCGGCGCAGCTTCTTTCCGATCACCTTTCCGCTGACCACCGGGCCCGGCACGATCGCCGCGTCGATCGCCATCGGCGCGGGCCTGCCGCGACAGCCGGCGCTGTTCGTCGCCAACGCGCTCGCGGTGACGCTGGGCGCCACGCTGACGGTGGCGGTGATCTACCTGGTCTATCGCCACGCGCCGGCGTTGCTGGCCAAGCTCGGCGAAGTCGGCACGCTGGTGATGACGCGGCTGCTGGCGTTCGTGCTGCTGTGCATCGGCATCAGCATCATGTGGGCCGGCTGGGCCGAGCTGAACGGCATCGCCGTGGCGCCGTGAGCGCTGGCGCGGCGTCGCAGTCGTCGTGACGGGCGGCTCAGTCGTCGCCGGCGCGCGGTGGCACCAGGCCGACGGGCACGGTGCCCGACCAGTTGTTCTCGCAGTCCTCGAACTCGGCGTAGTCGGACTCCGACACCTCGAGGCTCTCGCCGACGCGGAAGTCCTGCATGCGCGAGTCGCGCATGTCGCGCAGGTCGGCGGCCATGTGCAGCGGCCGCAGCCCCTCGAGCAGCATGTCCATCAGCGGCGACGGCTCCTCGGCGGCCAGCGCCTCGGCCTGTTCGATCGCCTTGCCCAGCACCAGCGCCGACATGTCCTCGAGCGCGACCCAGCCGCGACGATCGAGCGCGTCGTGCACCAGGATCAGGTGGCGCATCGTCTGCACCTCGCTGTGCTCGTGCGCCAGCAGGCGCGCGCTGAGCTCGGCGCACAGCTGCGCCAGCGACGGCGGTTCGTTGGGCGGGCGCGGCCGCCGGCGCTCCGCGAGCACCACCTGCAGCTTGCCGTCGCGCTTCTCGATGCCGAGCGGGCGCCCGAGCAGACCCTTGAGCTTGCGCAGCGGACCGCTCTTGCCGTCGGGTGAGCGGCGGTCTTTCAGGGGCATCTGGCGTGAGCCTTTGCGGCTCGTCGAACTGCTGGCCATTGCATTTCCCTCGATGGAATGCCTGGGCCAGCTTACGCAGCCGGGGGTGGCGCAACCGGTCGTACTTAACGCGCCGCGACGCACCGCCTGCCGCACCACCCGAACGGAGGGCGCGGGCCGTGACAATTGCCGCGCCCTATGGACGCGGACGCAGCACTGGCACGGTGACCCGGCGCTACTCGACCTTGGCGCCCGACGAGATGACCACCTTCTCCCACTTGGCGGTCTCGGCGGCGATCACCTTGCCGAAGTCCTCTGGCGTGCCGGCGATCGGCTTGCCGCCGAGCTCGGCCAGGCGCTCGCGCATCCTCGGATCGGCCAGCGCGCGGTTCACTTCGGCGTTGACCTTGTCGATGATCTCCTTGGGCGTGCCCTTGGGCATGCCGATGCCGAACCACGCCGTGGCCTCGTAGCCGGGCACCGTCTCGGCCACCGTCGGCACGCCGGGCAGCGACGGCTCGCGCTGCTCGGAGGTGACGGCCAGCGCGCGGATCTTGCCGCCCTTGATGTGCCCGGCCGACGACGGCAGGTTGTCGAAGATCACGTGCACCTGGCCGCCCATCAGATCGGTCAGTGCGGGGCCTGCGCCCTTGTACGGCACGTGCACCATGTCGCAGCCGGTCATCGACTTGAACAGCTCGCCCGACAGGTGCACCGACGTGCCGCTGCCGGAGCTGGCCATGTTGATCTTGCCCGGGTTGGCCTTGCAATAGTCGATGAACTCCTTGACGGTCTTGGCCGGGAATGACGGCGTCACCTCCATCACGTTGGGCGTGCGCACGATGCCGGCCACCGGCGCGATGTCGCGGATGAAGTTGAACTTGAGGTCCTTGTACAGCGTGGCGTTGATGCCGTTGGCCGGGTTGACCAGCAGCATCGTGTAGCCATCGGGCGGCGCATTGACGACGTACTCGACGCCGATGTTGTTGCCGGCGCCCGGCTTGTTCTCGACCACGAACGGCTGACCCATCTTCTCGGTCAACCACTGCGCGACGATGCGCGCCAGCACGTCGGTGGTGCCCGCCGGCGGGTACGGCACCACCCACTTGACCGGCCGCACCGGATACTCGGCTGCGTGCGCAGCGGGGCCGAGCGCGGCAGCGACGGTGGTCGCCAACGCGGCGATGCGGGCCAGTCGAATCACAGGGTTCTCCTTCGATGATGAATGACTCGCGCGAAGGTGTAAGCCAGGCACCGCCCGGCCGCCACAGGGGAATCACCACGCTCGGCCACAATGCGGATCATCGAAGGCCGCTGCGGCCCAAGGAGGCACTTGCCATGACGAACGCCACCGCCCGTCGCTGGTTCCCATGGGTTGCGCTTGCACTGGTCGTGCTGACGCCGCTGACCGCCATGGCGCAAGGCAACGAGCGACCGATGATGCGCGCGGTGATCCAGGTCAGCGACAACGATCCGCAGAAGTGGACCCTGGCGCTGAACAACGCGCGCAACGTGCAGGACGACCTCGGCGGGCCCGAGGCCACCGCGCTGGAGATCGTCGTCTACGGCCCCGGCATCGGCATGTTGAAGGCCGACTCGCCGGTGGCCAAGCGCATCACCGAGGCGCTCGGTCGGGGCGTCGCGGTGGTCGCCTGCGAGAACACGATGCGGACGCAGAAACTCACCCGCGCCGACATGCTGCCGGACATCGGCTACGTGCCCGCGGGCGTGGTCGAGTTGATGAAGCGCCAGCGCGATGGCTGGGCGTATCTGCGCCCGTGAAGGTTGCCCTGCCGCTAGGGATCACGCCGATGCGCGCCCACGTGCCGTGCGGCAAGGTGACCGCACGAATGACTGCCTGAGAAACACCGAGACCGCATGCCGCACGTCACCTTCATCACTTTCACCGGCGAGCGTTACGACGTCGACGTGCCCAACGGCACCACGCTGATGCGCGCGGCGGTCGACAATCGCGTACCGGGCATCGACGGCGACTGCGGCGGCAACTGCGCCTGCGCCACCTGTCACGTGTACATCGAGTCGCCATGGGGCGAGAAGCTGTCGCCGAAGTCGGACGCCGAGGACGACATGCTCGGCCTGGCCGTCGACCCGCGCGCGACCTCGCGGCTCGGCTGCCAGATCCGCCTGAACGATGCGCTCGACGGCATCGTCGTCGCGCTGCCCGAGGGCCAGCACTAGTGAAGGACACGCCACCATGAACGCCCTTGCCTCGGTCGTGCAGCAACAGGCGCGCGAAGCCGCCTTTGCAATGCCGCTGGAGTCGATCGACCCGGCCAACCCGGACTACTTCGTGGAAGACACCGTCGGCCATTACTTCGCGCGGCTGCGCCGCGACGACCCGGTGCACCATTGCGTGAGCCCGATCTTCGGCCCGTACTGGTCGGTGACGCGCTACCAGGACATCATGTCGGTGGACACCAACCACGCGGTGTTCTCGTCGGACTGGCAGCGCGGCGGCATCACGCTGACCGATCCGCCCGAGGGCGAGAAGCTGCAGATGTTCATCGCGATGGACCCGCCGGTGCACGACGAGCAGCGCAAGGCGGTGACCCCGATCGTCGCGCCGCCCAACCTCGCTAAGATGGAAGGCCTGATCCGCGAGCGCACGGCCCGCGTGCTCGACGAGCTGCCGCGCAACGAGACCTTCAACTGGGTCGACAAGGTGTCGATCGAGCTGACCACGCTGATGCTGGCCACGCTGTTCGACTTTCCGCTCGAGGACCGGCGGCTGCTGACGTGGTGGTCCGACGTCTCGACGATGAACAAGAAGCTCAACCCCGACGCCCTGGAGCCCGCCGAGCGCATGGCCGAGCTCGGCAAGATGCTCGCCTACTTCACCCGCCTGTGGAACGAGCGCGTCAATGCGCCCCCGAAGAGCGACCTGGTGTCGATGCTCGCGCACGGGCCGTCGACGCGCACCATGGGTCCGCTGGAGTACATGGGCAACCTGGTGCTGCTGATCGTCGGCGGCAACGACACCACGCGCAACTCGATGACCGGCGGGCTGCTGGCGCTGCACGACCACCCCGACCAGTGGGCCAAGCTGCGCGCCAACCCGGCGCTGGTGGAGAGCCTGGTGCCCGAGATCATCCGCTGGCAGACGCCGCTGGCACACATGCGGCGCACCGCAGTGGCCGACATCGAGCTGGCCGGCAAGCACATCAAGGCTGGCGACAAGGTCGCGATGTGGTACCTGTCGGGCAACCGCGACGACAGCGCGATCGACGATGCGCACAAGTTCATCATCGATCGGCCGCGGCCGCGCCAGCATCTGTCGTTCGGCTTCGGCATCCATCGCTGCGTCGGCAACCGGCTGGCCGAGCTACAGCTGCGCATCCTGTGGGAGGAGATCCTGCGACGCTTCCCGGTGATCGAGGTCGTCGGCCCGCCGGTGCGCGTGCGCTCGACCTTCGTGCGCGGCTTCTCGCACCTGCCGGTGCGGATTCCGGGCTGACGCGTCCGCCTCAGCGCCGCGCGCGCAGCTCGCTCGGCGCGCAGCCGAAGCGCGCGCGGAAGGCACGGCTGAAGTGCGCGGCGTCGTTGAAGCCCCACGAGAAGCCGATCTCGCTGACGCTGCGCGCGGCCAGCGTGGGGTCGCACAGGTCGCGCCGCGCGGCGTCGAGCCGCTGCGACCAGATCCAATCGGCCAGCGAGCACGGCTCGCCGAGCCAGGCGCGGTGCAGCGTGCTCGGTGCCAGCCGCAGCTGCGCGGCGACGGCGGCCACGCTCAGGCCGGGCTCGCGCAGCCGCGTGCGCACGCAAGCCTTGATCTGCTCGCGATGCAGCGCCGTGAGGTTCGACGGCGTCGGCTGGCGCGCCGCCGGCAGGGCAGACAGCCCGGCGATCAGGATCTGCGTCACGCTGTCGGCCACCGCCGCCGCGGACTCCGGCGCCAGCATGTCGATGTCGGCCGCCAGCGTGCGGATCATGTTGATCATCAAGTGGCCGGCGCCGCGCTCGCCGCTGACCTGCGTGGCAGTGAGCTTGTGCGTGTCGCGCAGCGCCGTGCGCAGCGTCGGACCCGGCAATTTCAGCACGTATTGCTGGAACGGTCCGTCGAAGTGCAGCTCGTACGGCCGCGTGCTGTCGTAGAGCGCGAAGTCGCCCGGCGCCAGCCGCGCGCTGCGGCCGTCCTGCACCACCGCACCGCTGCCCTGGGACTGGATGCTGACCAGGAAGTAGTCCTCGCTCGCCCAGGCGATGCGCGCCGGCGTGCGCCGCACGTGCTGCGCGGTGGCGGTCACGCGCGACAGTTGCAGGGTCGCCAATTGGTCGACCGCGATCTCGCCGTCGATCGTGCGCGCGTCGGCGGCGGCGTCGCAGTCGAGTTGCACGTAGGTGTCGCACACCATCTCGGTCCAGTAGGCGAGCTGGCGGCTCGGCTCGACGGCGGCGGTGGTCAGCAGCTGCGACATGGGCCCACGTTAAGGCGCGTCGGCGCGTCGTGCAAGCGCCCGGGGCGCATGCCACGCTGGGTCAAGAGGCGCGCCACGTGCAGGCAAGCCGGCCAACGAGCTGGTGTCTAGCATCGCACCGATCCATTCCCCGCCAGGAGATCGCCATGCCCACCACGCACCCCAAGTACAAGGTCGCCGCCGTGCAGGCGGCGCCGATGTTCCTCGACCTCGACGCGTCGATCGACAAGGCGATCTCGCTGATCGCCGAAGCGTCCAGGCAGGGCGCCAAGTTGATCGCCTTCCCTGAGACCTGGCTGCCGGGCTACCCGTGGTTCATCTGGCTCGACTCGCCGGCCTGGGGCATGCAATTCATCCAGCGCTACCACGACAACTCGCTGACCTACGGCACGCCGCAGGCCGAGCGCCTGGCCAAGGCCGCCCGCGACCACAAGGTCATGGTCGTGATGGGCCTGAGCGAGAAGCGCGGCGGCAGTCTCTACATGGGCCAATGGATCATCGACGCCGACGGTGTCACCGTGGCGCAGCGGCGCAAGCTCAAGCCCACCCACGTCGAACGCACCGTATTCGGCGAGGGCGACGGCAGCGACCTCGCGGTGCACGAGACCGCGCTCGGCAATGTCGGCGCGCTGTGCTGCTGGGAGCATTTGCAGCCGCTGTCGAAGTACGCGATGTACGCGCAGAACGAGCAGGTGCACATCGCCGCCTGGCCCAGCTTCTCGCTGTACCGCGGCGGTGCCTACGCGCTCGGCCCCGAGGTCAACAACGCGGCCAGCCGCATCTACGCGGTCGAAGGCCAATGCTTCGTGATCGCGCCGTGCGCCACCGTGAGCAAGGACATGATCGGTCTGCTGTGCGGCGACGACCCGATGAAGAAGCAGCTGCTGCTCGAAGGCGGCGGCTTCGCCGCGATCTACGCACCCGACGGCCAGCTGATGCACGAGCCGCTGCCGGAGAAGACCGAAGGCCTGGTCTACGCCGACGTCGACCTCGGCATGATCTCGCTGGCCAAGGCGGCGGCCGACCCCGCCGGGCACTATGCGCGGCCCGACGTCACGCGGCTGCTGCTCGACAAGACGCCGGGCGATCGCGTGGTGCTGCGGCAGCGCCGGGCGCAGGAAGTGACGCGCGACGGGGACGGCGACACCGCGCTGGCCGAGAGCGCGATCGCGGCGGTGCAGGCCTCGCGCGCCTGACGGACGCCGCCGCGCGGCCGCGCGTCAGCCCTCGTAGCGCTCGACGGTGCCGGCGTCGCGCACGCGCGCGGTCGACGGGTCCTGGCCGAACTCGCGCTTGGCGCGGCGCTGGCGCAGCAGGTCCCAGCACTGGTCGAGCTGCTCCTCGACGTGGCGCAGCCGTTGCACGTCGGCCGGCGCGGCAGTGCCGGCGGCGCGCAGGCGATGCTCTTCGTCGACCAACGCCGCCACGTGTTGCAGGATCGAGGTGTCGCTCATGATGATTGCTCCGCAGAGGTGGTGACGAGGCTCGGTGCTTCGACTACGTTAGCACGCCGCGCGCGCCGGCAGACCCGGCGCAACGGTGCATAACCGCCCCGATGCCATGGGCATGGCAGGCGCACCGAGCACGGCATAGAGTGCGCGTCCGGTCCCGAGCGAGGCCGCATCGAAGGAGACACCCGATGAGCACCCCCACTGCGCAGATCCAGCAGTGGCTGTCCGATTTCGGCGGCGCGGTCGCGCGCGGCGAGTTCGGCCAGGCCACGTCGATGTTCGGCGACGACTCGTATTGGCGCGACCTGGTGTCGTTCACCTGGAACCTCAAGACGGCCGAAGGGCCGCAGCAGATCCAGGCCATGCTCGAGGCGACGATGCCCAACGCCAGGCCGTCGAACTTCGCGATCCAGGGCGAGGGCAGCGAGGCCAACGGCGTCACCGAAGGCTGGTTCACGTTCGAGACCGCCACCGGCCGCGGCCGCGGCCAACTGCGCCTGATCGACGGCAAGGCGTGGACGCTGCTGACCACGCTGCAGGAACTCAAGGGCTTCGAAGAGAAGAAGCGCGAGCAGCGCATCAAGGGCGTCGAGCACGGCGTGTACAAGGACCGCAAGACCTGGCTCGAGCAGCGCCAGGACGAGGAGCGCACGCTCGGCTTCGCGACGCAGCCGTACGTGGTGGTGATCGGCGGCGGCCAGGCGGGCATCATCCTCGGCGCACGGCTGAAGAAGCTCGGCGTGCCGGCGATCGTCGTCGAGAAGAATGCCAAGCCCGGCGACAGCTGGCGCAACCGCTACAAGAGCCTGTGCCTGCACGACCCGGTGTGGTACGACCACCTGCCGTACCTGCCGTTCCCCGACGACTGGCCCGTGTTTAGCCCGAAGGACAAGATCGGCGACTGGCTGGAGAGCTACACCAAGCTGATGGAGATCAATTACTGGCCGAGCACCGAATGCAAGGGCGCTCGCTGGGACGATGCCCGGCAGGAGTGGAACGTCACCGTGCAGCACAAGGGCGAGAGCGTCACGCTCAAGCCCAAGCACCTGGTGTTCGCCACCGGCATGAGCGCGGTGCCGAACCAGCCCAGCTATCCGGGCATCGACACCTTCAAGGGCACGCAGGTGCATTCCAGCCAGTTCAGGAGTGGCGAGGCGTGGCGCGGCAAGAAGGTGGTGGTGGTCGGCTCGAACAACTCGGCGCACGACATCTGCGCCGACCTGTGGGAGCACGGTGCCGACGTGACGATGCTGCAGCGCTCGACCACCCACGTGGCGCGCAGCGACTCGCTGATGGACCTGGCGCTCGGCGGCCTGTACTCCGAGGCCGCGGTGCGCGCCGGAATCGACACCGCCACCGCCGACCTGATCTTCGCGTCGCTGCCCTACAAGGCGCTGCCGCCGCTGCAGGTGCCGGTGTACCAGCAGATGAAGGAGCGCGACGCCGAGTTCTACGCGCGCCTCGAGAAAGCGGGCTTCCAGCTCGACTTCGGCGACGACGAGTCGGGCCTGTTCATGAAATACCTGCGGCGCGGCTCGGGCTACTACATCGACGTCGGCGCCAGCGAGCTGATCGCCAACGGCAGCGTCAAGCTGAAGAACGGCCGCATCGAGCGCGTGACCGAGCGCGGCCTCGCTCTGCAGGACGGCAGCGAACTGCCGGCCGACCTGATCGTCTGGGCCACCGGCTACAGTTCGATGAATGGCTGGGTCGAGCAATTGATCGACAAGGCCACCGCGGACAAGCTCGGCAAGGTGTGGGGGCTCGGCTCCGGCACCAAGAAGGACCCCGGCCCATGGGAAGGCGAGTTGCGCAACATGTGGAAGCCCACGCAGGTGCCGAACCTGTGGATGCAAGGCGGCAACCTGCACCAGAACCGCCACTACTCGTTGTGCCTCGCGCTGCAGCTGAAGGCCCGCATGGAGAACATCCCGACCCCGGTGTACGCGCTCGCGCCGGTGCACCACACGAGCTGAGGCGCAGCGGCGCCGGGCGCAGCCCTGCATGAGTGCCGCCCGGTCGAGCCAGGCGCGCCGCGCCTGGCGCGTCATCGGCCTCGTGGTGGCGGCACTGGTGGTCGTGGTCGCGGTGGCCACGCCGCTGGTGCTGTCGCTGCCTCAGTTCGGCGGCGAATTGGCCGGCGAGCGACTGGCGCGTGCGCGGGCCAATCCGCACTACCGCGACGGTCGCTTCGTCAATCCGCTGCCGCCGGCCGAGTACACGTGGGGCTACGCGTGGACGCTGCTGAAGGGCACGTTGTTCGGCAGCGAGGTGCGCGTACCGCCCGGCGCGCTGCCGGTGGTGCCGGTGACGGCGGCCAGCCTGGCCACGCCACCACCGAACCCCGGGCTGCGCGCGTTCTGGATCGGCCACGCCAGCCTGTACGTCGAGATCGACGGCGTGCGGCTGCTGTTCGACCCGGTGTTCTCCGAGCACGCGTCGCCGTTCGCGCTCGGCCCGAAGCGGTTTCATCCACCGCCGATCGCGCTGGCCGACCTGCCGCCGATCGACGCGGTGCTGATCACCCACGACCACTACGACCACCTCGACCTGCGCACGATCGAGCAACTGGCGCGCGACAACGAGCGCACGCTGTTCATCGTGCCGCTGGGCATCGGTGCGCACCTCGAGCGCTGGGGCGTGCCGGCGGCACGCATCCGCGAGCTCGAATGGGGACAGCAGCAGACGATCGGTGCCGTGCGCGTCGCGTCGACCCCGGCGCGCCACTACTCGGGACGCCGCCTCGGCGACCGCAACGCGACGCTGTGGACGTCGTGGTCGGTGCTCGGTGCGCACCATCGCTTCTTCGTCAGCGGCGACACCGGCTACTCGGAGCACTTCCGTGCCATCGGCGAGCAGTTCGGGCCGTTCGACCTCGCCTTCGTCAAGGTCGGCGCCTATGGGCCCGGTGCGCCGTGGCTCGACATCCACATGAGCGCCGAGGACGCAGTGCGCGCGGCGCGCGACGTGCGCGCCAAGCGGCTGTTCCCGGAGCATTGGGGCACCTTCAACCTGGCGTTTCACGCCTGGGACGAGCCGATCCGTCGCACGCTGGCGGCGGCGCGCGAGCAGGGCCTCGAGGTGGTGACGCCGCGCGTCGGCGAGATCGTCGACGCCGATGCCCCGTTCGCGTCGAGCGCCTGGTGGGAGGCCGTGCGCTGACGAAGCGCCGCCGGCCGCGTCAGCCCACGGCGCTCTCGATCACCGGCTCGCACTCGATCGGGAAGTTCACCGAGTTGGCGACGTAGCAGCGCGCGTGCGCATCGTGGTGCAGGCGTGCGGCGAGCTCGCCGTCGTCGCCGGCGCGGATCAGCACCCGCGGGCGCAGCACGATGCGGGTGAAGTGCCCTTTGTCGCCGTCGCGCATGGTGCCGGTGGCGTCGTCGACGTAGCGCAGCACGCGCACGCCGGCGTCGGCGCACAGGTGCAGGTACCACAGCTGGTGACACGCCGACGCCGACGCGACCAGCAGGTCCTCGGGGTTCCAGCGCTCGGCATTGCCGCGAAACGCCGGGTCCGAAGAACCGGCGATGTCCGCCTTGCCGACCGCGCCGATGGTGTGTTCGCGCCCGTAGTCGCGGTAGCCCGACGTGCCGCTGCCGCGATTGCCGGTCCACTCGACGCGGACGCCGTAGGTGTGTTCGTGCTGTGCCATGGTGTCCTCGCTCGCTCCTGTCCCGATCAGCGCGGCGGCGCCGGCGTCACCGCGGCCACCGCCACCACCTCGGTCTCACGCAGATGGCGCGTCAGCGCAGCGACTGCGCGCTCGACGTGGCCACCGGCCACCGCGTTGAGCAGCGCGTGGTGCTCGTCGCGCCAGCCCTTGCGCCGCGTGTTCGGCGACAGGTGGGCGCGGTACAGGCGCGTCACCGAGGCGCGCAGCAGCGCGATCATCTCCAGCGTCTTGGTGCGGCCCGATGGCGCGTACAGCACCTCGTGGAACGCGGCGTCGGTGGCCAGCCACAGGTTGGGGTCGTCCTCGGCGTCGAGCTCGGCCTGCAGCGCGTTGAGCTGGCGCAGCGTGCGCGGCGTATGCCGCGGGAGCGCGTGGCGAAGCGCGTCACCCTCCAGAAGAACGCGCAGGTCGAACACCTCGCGCACGTCGTCGGCCGTGAGGCTGGCGACGAACGCGCCGCGGTTGGGCTCGACCACCACCAGGCCTTCGGCCTGCAGCTTGTTCAGCGCCTCGCGCACCGGGATGCGGCTGACGCCGAACTCGGCCGCCAGCTCCTCCTGGCGCAGCGCGGCGCCGGGTCCCCAGCGGCCATGGTGCAGCGCCTGGCGCAGGGCAGCGGCCACCGAATCGGCGGTGGTGGCGGCGGCGCGGGCCTTCATGGCTTCACGTATTCATGTATCCAAAGAGCCGCGAAGCGTAACGTCTTTCGCGGTGCCGCGCAAGCGCTCGCGGTCGATCGCGGCCGTCGACCGCGCTCAGCCGCTCCGGTGCAACGATGCCTCGCGCACGATGTAGGGCACGTAGCGGTAGTCGCGGATCGTGCGCACGCGGTCGTCGCGCCAACCCAGCACGATGATGTAGGCCGGCCGCGCGTCGCCGGCAGCCAGGCGCACCGCGAGCACCTCCTCGCCGTCGAGCCACGCCGGGTCGACGCGCCAGCCCGGCACGCCGTCGTAGTTGCTGAAGTACGTGCCGACCTCGCGGCCCACCAGCTTGCGGCGCGACACCAGGTCGAGCCGGGCATCGTCGGCCAGCAACGCGCGCACGCCGTCCCAGTCGCGCGCGTTGAAGAGCGCGGCGTAGCGCTGCAGGTGGGTCGACACCGCGAGCGTCGCGCGCCCCTGCGGCTCGCCGCGCTCGGCGGGCAGCGCCGCGCGCGCCCGATGCAGCGACGCCTTCACCGCCGGCACGCTGAGGCCGAGCTCGGCGGCGATCTCGTCGAGCGAATGGTCGAGCACGTCCTTCAGGATCAGGCAGGCGCGCTGTGTCGCCGGCAGCGCCAGGAACCCGGAGATCGCGGCGCGCACGGCCTGATGGCGCGCCAGTTGCTCGTCGGGCTCACGCGCGGCGTCGTCGGGCATCTCGGCCGCCACGTCGAGCGGCTCGGCCTGGCGCAGCCGCTCGCGGCGCCAGTGGTCGATGGCGCGGTTGTGGGCGATGCGAAACAGCCACGGGCGCAGCGGTGGCAGCGCCTTCAGCTGCGACAGCTCGTAGCAGGCGGTGGCCAGCGTGTCCTGCACCACGTCCTCGCCATCGGCGACGGAGCCGGTCATGCGCGCGCAATAGCGGTGCAGCTCCGCACGCACCGGCTCCACCAGCGCCAGGAACTGCCGGCGCGCGCCGTCGAGCCGGCCGATCAGCTCGTCGCCGTCGCCCGCCGGAGCACGTTCAGGCACCGAAGAAGCCATAGGAGCCGATCTCGGTCAGGTCGGTGCGCGCCGGCGGGTCGACGCAGCGCGCCTTGACGCCCTCGGTGAAGGCCTTGAATTCGGGCAT